>JBFLWV010000035.1:0-22792 GCA_040757655.1 Patescibacteria group bacterium
TCTGGGGATAGTCTCAATTTACAAAGAACCGTAATTTGACTCGTTCTTGAACTCCGACGTTACGTCGGAGCTGGTTTTGTGCTGCCGGCCGGTGTTTTGTTTGGTTATGCATTTCGTAACTCAAGGTTCATTATATCACGTCCTATTGTCAAGATCGTGAGGAAAAGTCCTCAATGTGAGAAGACTTTTGCGACAGGAACTAATTAGAATGTAGATCATATCCAATTGAATGAATATATTACCTCATCGACCAGAACGGTACACAGGTATATCTAGCACAGGGCATATAATCACATATTACCCCAGGTGGACATGCAGGAGGGGAAGAACAATTATGAGCTACTTTTTTGCACCAGATACTATTGTTTGAGCATCCTTCTCCTAGCCAAGTACAGTAAGTCTTTATTTTATTAAACCAAAAATATATGACAATTAAAAAAATGTCAATAACACTATGGTAATCAAAATTGTTATTTTCTTCTTAGACATAAACTTTTCTAAATTTCCAAATATTCATCGAGAATAATATAGTAATGACACTAAATTTACTTGCTAAAATTATTAAAAAAATTCTTGATTTGCACGGTGCCGCTGGTGGTTTTTATTTTATCTTCGTATTCCAGGGTAACCAATTCTGATTCTCTTAATTCAAACTTTTTCATGGCTTCCTCTAGCCCGGCAATCTCTCTTTTTTTGTTCTCGTCCGTCAAATCCCAGCAGACATTGATGAGTCGCTTTATGGCACGGCCCTCGCGGACCACAAAATCGGTTTCATGTTTATCCTGCCAATAAAAAACTTCGGCGCCACTGCGTCTTAACGCGAGAAAAACAGCGTTCTCAAAAACTCGACCGATGTTTTCCGAAAATTTAAAACTAATGGCATTATAAATACCAGTATCAATACTATAAAATTTCTTTGGCCTTTTCTGCTGCTGCATCAATGAATAAGAAAAATAATTTGTCGGTACCATGAGCAAGACCTCTTCCAAATATGATAAAAATTTATTGGCGGTTGGTTGAGTAATCCCTTGTTTTTGTTCAGCCAAATAGCCAGACATGGGCAAAGCATTTTGCGTCATGGTCAATAGACAAAACTCTTTCAATTGGCGCATATTGCGCACTTCGTAGCGGCTGGCAATGTCTTTCTCAATGATCGCCGAATAATATTCTTTTAACAGTTGCCTTTTTGCCTCCTCACTTTCAGTCAGTGTTATTTGCGGGAACCCGCCAAACTCCAGATATGCGCGAAAAAGGTGGCGAAGTTCTGGCGAACCCATATTCTCAAGACGTAATAACTCGTCCTTCTCTTTAAAGTTTAAAAATTCCTGAAAACTCAAAGGATAGATAAAATTAGAATAAGTTCTGCCGGTGAGCGCTCGGCCATATTCTTTTGATAAAAGATGCGACGAAGAATCAGTGATATAAAATTTAACCTCATCGCCGCGATCATAAATGCCGCGCACAAATTTTTCCCACTGCGGCACCAAATGCACTTCATCAAGCGCAACAAAAATCTTACCCTGAGGAGATAACCGTTCTAAATACGCGTCATACACCTGCAATAAAAATTTCAAATTTAAATCTGGCGCAAGAGCTGGTTCTTCAAAATTGATGTACAAAATATTTTTTGGCGAACCACCTTCTCGTATAATTTCTTTGAGCATCTGTAGGAGCACAGTTGATTTTCCCGAACGCCTGACACCGGTAATCACAGACACTTCTTTCTGGTCTTTTTGCTGCAGTAATTTTTCCACATATTTTGGCCGCGCCAAACCGGTCTTTGGCTCTCTGTACCAGAAATTCCATTGATTTAATATGTCTATAATTTCCTGATTAGTCATAAAATCATATTTTAGTATTTATTACTTAAATACTAAAATATATTTTAGTATTTGTCAAATACGACTAGCAATAGCAAATTATACCAAAAATATCAACATCATACAGCGGAAATTATAAACATGCCTTAAAGCGACTGGCATTTTTTACTGCATCCCATTTTTGCATCTTTTCCCTAAGGACTGGAGAAATATCTGCCTTGAATCCTTTATATATGGCACGAACTACAACTATTGAGATTAGCTTATATTGATTATTAATTATGAAGACTTAACCGATAACTATGGTTCATAAATGGAGTCATATTCATAATCTTCTTGATAATTATAATCATAATAAGAATGATGGCGTTTAAACTTTATCTCTTTCCCAAATATTTTCTTCGCTAAATTAAAAATAGCATTAACTGTCAGTTGCGTCTCTGGCTCAAAATCTTCCAAATTCTGAGACACCATCTGTTGTGCCTTACGTACTCTATACTTCCACTCCTTCCATACATTGCCAATTAAAATTTCCTTCATTGGCAAAAGTTTATCACGCTTATAATCTTTTTGCGCTATCTCCCGATTAAATGGGATATCAAAGGGTGGTAAAAATTGCTGAAGAATAATTCTATAATTCATTTCAATTGCTTCTTTCATTGCATCTCCGCTCTTCGCAGCAATGAAATCGTGTGCTGCTAACCTAGCAGTGATATCTTTTGCCCAGGCAACAATGGATTGTAGATCGTTTTTTAGAATTACTAATCCTTCTTTATATGCGGTTACCTGTCGGTTAAAATAATCTTGCAATTGTAGGTAATACTTATATTCATCCTTATTTTTCGGCCAGTGTTCAATCCCCTGTGGGCAAAAATAGTTAATAATTTCTAACAAATTTGCACTTGATGAATCAAACATCGAAGTGGCATCGTCTTTTTCAGAAGTTGCTTCATAGGTCTGAATATCATAATAGCCCCTCGTTGACCATACATCTATAATCTTTTTTGTCTCAATGGCGAGTTCCCCTGATATCCTTTTAAAATCCTCTGGCGTGTTCCACCCCCTTTTTTCTGCTAAGCGTTGACTCTTTTGAGTCCAGTATTCAGTCTCTCTCCTGGTCTTTTCATCTCTCAACCACACTTCTAGACTTTTTTTGGAGTTGCGTCCAAAAAAGATAATGTATCATTCTCTGCCATAAATACCTTGGCATGGCCTTCACGTCGAGATAAACCATGAACAACACCTGCGGAAAAACCTAGATTTCTCAAAATAGCAGCGAGCGTGAAGTTAATATCATCGCAATGGCCTATTTTGGAAAATAAGATCTGTTCCACCCTTTTTGTCCTTCCTGTTCTAAGCTGAAAATAACGTGCGCGAACAGAGGAATCATAGATATATTTCTCTCTAAAAAGTCTCGCTACTTCTTCTCCATATTTTATCCCTGGTGCTTTTTCTTTACGCAACCTCTGTATAGTTTCCATAATTTCGGAAGTAATGCAGAACGAACCTACACTCCCCTGAAAAATATCTCGTGAGGTCTTTTTGATTTTTTGTGGTTCAACTCTTGTATACTTCAATTTAATTTCTGCTCCCTCCCTAGGTGGCGGCTTCAAAGATACGGGATGGACGGTGACATTATTAAAAAAATTACTATCCGCTAAATAAGATATTGGAACCTTCATTTTCCAATTTGCTAATTGTATGATAGGCAAATTAAGCGAATGTTTACGAGGTATATAAGGAGTCTGCCACACTACTTCCTCAACGTCTCCACTTATCTCACCGATTTTAAAAAATCCCTGCTGTAATAATTTATCTGATACTCCGACCCGCCCCTTTTCAATATCAATCTGATCATAATATTGAATCGCGTAAAAATCACCCCATATAGGAAACTCTGATCCTGATTCCTCTGAATATTCTTTATAATCAGGAGCATGCGCTGATACCAACTTATGCCTTGGAGTTGACTCATTCCCCCATATCCACTTTTCAGCTCCTTTTCCATACGATATCTTTTTCATCACTGTTTCTACCTTCTTCAACCAATTCATCATCATTGATATGGCAACAGTGAAACCAGAGGTCCTTTGATCTTCGGGTATAAAATCTTTCAATTCTTCTAAACTACTTACCTCTGTATCAACCTGTAATAAGCCATCAATATTTTCTTGTATATGTGGTTCAATGGTTGCTTCCGAAAATACCGTCTGTGCAGTAATACTTTTTTCTCGTTGCAACGATCCAATATATGGGAGCACTTTCTTCTTTAATAAAGCATTGATAGCTACTATAGTTAAATCTTTTGAAACCTTTTCATTGCTCACATCTTTATAGAGATGGAAAAAGTTTTCTATTACCATTAAACCTTCTTGTAAGGAGATAAGATTGTCTGTTTTTTTTGAACCCCAACAGGAAACATGGAATAATTAATAACTTTCTCAATATCAATGCCTCCAGTTAATATATCTTTATGCCTCTGATCAACTTCAGGATCTAATAAAAACGCTCGTATATGGTGCTGTACTGAATTACATAATTGATTTAATTTCTCAACTTCAAAATGATCTTCCTTTTCTACTAAAGTTCCTTCTCGTTCTCTTTCTGGAATAAAACTACTTTCTCCTTCCATAAACGTACAAATATCCTCATCGGCTCAATTCCCTCCATTTGAGCCGACCAAATACAATACCGTCACTCCTACTTTGTATCACGCGCTCATTGATCTCACCCTCCCTCATTAGGTTCTTTTCTGCCCACTATATGGGTGGAATATATGTTTCATCCACTCAATCATGCCGATAAATGCGCACGAGACAAAAGCAATGAGGAGCCAGTCGTGCGGCTGTAAGGGGATCGTGCCAAAGAGGTGCTGGAGCGCAGGGAGGTAGATCACGGCAATCTGTAATACGAATCCTGTGGCGGTAGCAAGGATCAGCATGGGATTCCGCATGACTGGGATGTGCCAGATCGGATCCTGGAGGGAACGGAGTGAAAACACGTAGACCGTCGCGGTAACTGATAGCGTAGTGAATGCAACGGTACGCGCGAGTTCCAGAGAATGGAACATACTCCAATAGAAACTGAAAAGGAGAAGCGTCAAAAAAGCAGAACAGGTACTGATCGCCCCAATGAGCCAACGATGCTCGTGCATGAGAATTGATTCACCTCTGACCCTCGGCTTTTCCCGCATAAGAGCACGATGCGCTGGCTCCTGGGTTAAGGCGAGGGCAGGAAACGTGTCCGTGACAATATTGACCCATAAAATTTGCGCAGGGAGATAAGGAAGTGGCCATCCCATCAGAAGCGCAAAGGTGATTGCAATGGTTTCCGTAAAACTGTTTGAAAGCATATAAAGCGCTACCGTGCGGATATTATGATAAATAAGCCTGCCCTCACGAACCGCGCTCGCGATGGTACGGATATGATTATCAAGAAGCACAAGATCTGAGGATTCCTTTGCCACGTCCGTGCCGCTTCCCAGTGCCACTCCGATATCAGCCGCTTTCAATGCAGGGGCGTCGTTCACGCCGTCCCCCGTCATAGCCACCACCGCGCCTTTCGCTTTCCATGCTGCAATTATCCGGAGCTTATCTTCAGGGGTTGCTCGTGAAAATACCGCAATGGTATCTATCTTCTCTGCAAGCGCACTCACCGAGAGCTCTTTGAGCTCGCTTCCATCCATCACCCGCCTTGTTCCCTTCAGAAGCCCAAGCGTGCGCCCGATGGAGGTAGCGGTCAAACGATGGTCGCCGGTAATCATAACCGTGCGGATGCCTGCTCTCTCTGCCTGTACAATGGTCTCTCCCGCGCCCTCTCGCAGTGGATCTTGAATACCGATAAAGCCAAGAAACATCAGGTCATGGAGAGGGCTCATCATTTTCTTAAACTCCCGCTCCGTTCCGTGGATATCCCTTTTTGTGACGCACAGCACCCTCAATCCTTGCCCGCTCATATGTTCCACCTTTTCATTGAGCGCCTCTCTGCCTTCATGGCTTAAAGGTGCCCTCCGACCAGAGTTGTCCTTGACATACTCTACAAATGGGAAAAGCACTTCTGGCGCCCCTTTTACAAAAAGCACACGTTTTGCGCTTCCCTCTGCGCCGGGGAGTCGGTGCAGCGTGCACATGTATTTATCCTTTGAATTAAATGGTCGCTCCGCAGTCCGAGGATACAGGTTTCGTAAAGCAGTCACATCGATGCCCTCATCGAGGGCGACGCGCATGAGCGCCCTGTCTGTGGTATTTCCAGTAACCACAGGTCCTGGAGAAGACCCGCCCATGTCAGATGGTGCTGCATCATTGCACAGCACGAGAGCGGCGACGAGCTCCCCTAATCCATTCTTCGCGTCACGCAACACGTGCTCGCGTGAAAGGGTGAAAGAGTGAAGGTTAGTCTCTACCCGCACCACCTGCATCTCTCCCACGGTGAGCGTGCCTGTTTTATCAGTACAAATGACCGATGTGGCGCCGAGCGTCTCTGCGGCATGGAGTTTCTTCATCAAACCTTTCTGTGTCAAGATTCTCTGCATACCGATCGCGAGTACGACGGTCACTGCGATGGTAAGTCCCTCAGGGATAGCCGAAACCGCGACCGCGATCGAAGTGGCAAACATATTGGCAATCCCCTCTCCCTTGAAAATACCAAATCCGAAAATCAACGCGACCACAACCATAATGGCTAACGCCAACTCACGTCCAAAACGGTTTAATTGCTTCTGAAGCGGCGTTTGTTCTTCTGGTGTTCGCGCAAGGAGCAGGGCAATGTGCCCCACCTGCGTGTGCGCACCCGTGGCCACCACGACGCCGCTGCCCCTACCTGCCGTCACCACGGTGCCAAGCCACAGCATGTTAAGTTGTTCGGCGAGGACACGGGGGCTAGGGAGGGTACGAACATCTTTCTTCACCGGGTGTGCTTCACCGGTGAGCATGCTCTCGTTGGCCTCCAGTGCATGCTCTGATAAGAGGCGCAAATCTGCAGGCACGCGGTCACCTGCTTGTACGGAAACTATATCGCCAGGCACGAGCTCCTCCTGCGGAATCTCCACCAGTGCCCCATCGCGCAGAACCCGCGCTTTGGTGATCACAACCTTCTGGAGCGCCGCAAGCGCATGTTGCGCACGTCGTTCCTGGAACGCGCCCACACACACATTGATGAGCACTGCCCCCAGAATAACCTGGGCGTCGACCACGTCACCCAGCAGGAGACTTATCACCGAAGCAGCAAGGAGGATAACCACTAATACGTTTGCGAATTGGCGCAACAATATTACAAACAATGAATTGCGTGCTCCATCATGTTGAGGCAACTGATTCAAACCCCAGCGCCCGCGGCGCTCAAGCGCTTCTCTCTCGCTGAGTCCCTGTGATGTGGTGCGCAACTCCTTAAGTATCTCTCGGCCGGAACGCAACGAAAATAAATTTCCAAAAGGATGCCCCCCAGACGATGCTACATTCTTTTTTTGCTTTGAAGTACTCATGTCCTTCCTATTGTACGATGAATGGGGATATCTGGCAAAAACAACCCATTATTCCTTTCTCCCCTGTTATTCGGTATAATACTATATATCCACCCAAACCATCCTTATTAGTCAATAACTAAAAACCCCTATGCCCCCCACCCCCGCCCAACCAGAAACGAAGAAAGGCACGGTGCGCCCTTGGATTGCGCTCTTTTTAGTGCTTATCATCGCTCTCATCGCATGGGCGTATATCGCTCAAAAAGCAAAACCAAACATCCAGGAAGAAAGCATTTCCACGGTAAACCAACCGCCCCTCGCACCCACCCTCACCCTTCCCAAAGAGCCGCCCACGCTCAAAGGGACCATAACCTTCATTCAGAACAATAATCTCACCGTCATGGTGCTCAAAGAGAAAAACCCCACGCTTACGACTGACAAAGCGCTCATTGTTGCAGTAAACGCGAATACCAAAATTGGGGATAAGGGGGGATACGTTCTCTCCCTCGCTACCCTTAAAGCGGGAGATGTCATCTCAGTCTGGAGCTCCTCTCCTCTCACAGACGAGAGCGCGGTGATGCCGGCGGATACTATTGCTCTGAACCCTTAAATGCTTATCCCTCGCGCAAACCCCCCTTCTCAAAGAAGGGGGGTTATTGGTTTCCCCGACGCGTTCCTAGAGGTACACAGCATAGGGGATGGATAGTCACCTTGTTGGCAATTCCAATTGTGCAGCCAATGATGAGGAGAGTGTATAGACCTGATCATCGCCTTTCGCGCGGACCCACCATATATCTTTCTTCTTCAGAAATATCATCTCCCCCACTGCTGCGCCAGAGGAGTTTAACACGGTCACGCTCACTCCTTGCACGCGTTCTCGCTCAAAGGCATCTCGTTCCTTTTCTCCGTCCACAAACCCTGACGCCTTAAGAAGATGCATCACATCGAGAAGTTTCTTCACCGTCGTACTATCGGTCGTCGTGCTTGTTGCGCCAATAATAACCTGCCACGTCTCTCCCTCCTTACGATACGTCTTGGCAAGCTCCCCCCTCGTGCGATACTCGACCGCTGCCACAGTGACAGGATCAATATCCACAATCGTCTTACTTCGCCATACATCTGCCGTAACGGGAAATACTTGTGGTAAATCGGTATTTGCAAGGAAAACCTCATCGCTGCTCTCCAACCTCACATAGGATGATTCAAATACCGGACCGCGCTTGCCAACGATGAATGAAAAATGTGTCGCATCACCGCCGAGTGAAACAGACAACCCTTCCCCTCCCACGCCCAATCTTTCAATATTTTCCGGCTTGCGCGAGAGAGGGCCTTGGAAGCTACTCGTGCGCAATGCGTCTAGCGCTTCTCTCACCTTCTTCGCATCCGCGCGTTTTCCCTCGACACGCCATAGACCCCCTTCTTGCACGATCGTCAGATCATCTCCGCCCTTCTTTATTTCAATCGTATTCACGCGTGCGAAATCAACGCGCTGGAGCGCCTGAACGACCGCGTGTGCGCCTCTCCCCTTCCCCTCTCTCTTGTTCCACCACGTGATTCCTCCTATCATGAGGGCGAGCGCCACGACGAGAAATAAAAGGATGTACAACGCTTTCTTACCCATACACGATCGTTGATTTTTTCTTACGGATAAACAATCGTACGCTCGCAGCGAGCGCGACTAAGAAAGGTGCCCCAATGAGATTAAACAGCCTTACCCGCTGTCGCACCGCATCGCTCGGGAATGCAAGCGGCCCTGGGATGCGCGTTTTCGACCGCACGCTGATGAGCGCCTCATCCTGCGTGAGCCAATCAACCGCATTGAGTGCGAATGCGAGATTAGGACTCTCTTCCCGCATAAACTGATCAGATACCATCCTCGCGCTCCCCACTAACGCCACTCTTCCACGCTTTTCAAGTGACTGCCCTCCCGAAGATTGTACCACGAGGGACACTGCGGCGATATTCTTTTTCAACTCATCCCTGCTTGCCTTCAAAGGGATTTGTGGATCAATAGTGACTGGCAGGGATTGGGCATATCCTCCGTCGGTCGTAGAGAGAAGATCCTGAATCTCATTTCCCTCACCCTGCTGAGTGCGCTCAATGAGCGATGCCCATGGCAGCATGACGAGCGTAAGATCGCCGGCGATGGGATTCTCCTGTATCACTGACGCCCGTACCCAGTAAGGATAGGGCAGAATGAGGGACAGAAAACCACTCTGGATAGTTACGTTTTCAAAAGAGCGCATATCAGCAAGAATCCGAGGCATGACGCGGACACCGAAAGGCGCGAAAAGATCTCCATTGGAATCCATATACTCTTGTGCAGAAAATGTCTGGGTGTCCACCTGTACCCTATCAATAAACGCGAGCACACTTCCCCCTCGCTCGACGTAATTTCGAACTGCCTGGACGGCGCTATCGCCAAGATCGAGCGATGGTCCCACAAGGATGGCAGCATTCACCTCCGGCGCGACAACCGGCGTTGAGGTGCTCAGGTCAGTGTCCGTAACGCTCACCACCTTCTCAAGCGCCTGACGAAACGCATCCGCGCGCTCCTCCCCATGACCAGTCAGGAACGTCACAGAAGGTCTGTGGGGATTGGTCAGCGATTTAATTGATCTTGCAATCCGGTATTCCAAATCATCACTCCGATCAAGAAAAGGTATTACTTCTTTTGCATCCGCATAGAGAATTGCCAGCCCAAACATTCCCTTTTGGGCCTGAAAAACATCCTTCTTAAGCACATTAAACTGCACTTCAGTGATACCCAAGCCCCGTGCCTCCTTTTCCGCATCAGATCCCTCTTTCACGTTCTTATACTCCACTACAATATTGCCTCTGCCCTGTGAGCGAATATCAGACAATACATCCTCCACATCACGCTCAATCAACGCAATCTGGGCAGGAAGCTCAGGACTTGAAAAAAGTTTTATGGTCACGAGATCCGGCACCCCGCGGAGGATAGACTTTGTGGCTGGAGACAAGGTGTAGACGCCGTTTTTCGTGAAATCAATCCTTCCCCGCACATAAACTCCCAAGAGATTCACGCCTATGGTGAGAAGGAGGATGAGTAGAGTACCAAGAAATAACCGGCGGCGCCGGACGGTATGAGGAGAGAGACGATTGCGCAAGAGAAGCCACCATGTCAACCCAAACGCTGCACCACTTACTGTCAAAAAATAGATACCATCGCGAAGATCCAGTACCCCCCGCGTAATATTCCGATAATGAGCAATCACCGACAGCTGTTCTGCGATAGTCCGTGCTACTGCCGGCAATCCCACTGTTACCACCTCCGTGCCAACTATCGTGAGAAAAAAATTCACTCCCACGCCAAAAAGGAACGAGGTCACCTGGTGACGGGTGCCCGCGGAAGCCGCAACGCTGATGCAGGAAAACACGAGCGCCAAAAGCAGGGCACCGAGATATTGTGCCGCTACAATCCCGAAATCAAAACTTCCAAACCCCCGCAGGGATACAACCAGCGGCAGCGTGAGGATACACATG
The DNA here is from genome assembly GCA_040757655.1 of Patescibacteria group bacterium. Taxonomy (GTDB): domain Bacteria; phylum Patescibacteriota; class Patescibacteriia; order 2-02-FULL-49-11; family 2-02-FULL-49-11; genus 2-02-FULL-49-11. Next base: position 10,786 of record JBFLWV010000035.1, read on the forward strand.
ATGAGGAAGAACGACCATGCGGAAAGCACTTTCCCTCCCAGATACACCCACGGCTGTATTGGCTGTGCGAGTGATACTTCGAGCGTGCCACTCTTCCGCTCCTCCGCAATAAGCCGCATGCTCACCGCAGGGATAAGGAAGACAAGCAACCATGGCAGGAGCTCAAACATTCCCCGCAAAGAGGCAACGGGGTTGACTGCCAGAGCGCGAAAATAGAAAAATGAATTAAATACCAACGCCACAATGAGCAGGAGGTATCCATGCGGGTGGTCAAACCATCCATGTAACTCCCGTAATATAATTGCCCTCAATTGGTGAAAGCTCTGCATAAATCTTTTGCTCATTCAATCATTCATCTCAAAACGCAAAACGCAAATCTCAAAACCACAACTCAAAACCGATGAGCTTTAAGCTTTGAGTTATAGATTTGAGTTTTGAGATTGGACATTTGAGTTACTATAGTATCACGCGCATTATTGTTCTATGGTAAGCTCCCTGAACACCTCCTCAAGACTTTTCTCTTCTTCATACAATTCTACAAGAGTCCAACCATGCGTAACCGCCAGTTGGAATACCAAAGATCGCACATCAACATCGCGCGGGGTCACGACGTGAAACCGCTGAAAGGTATGCTGTGCACTTCCCTCCCCTGTTTCCACGCGCGTCACACCCTTCAATCCTTCTAACGCTTCCCGCATTCCTCTCCCCTCTCCTTCCACCACCGTCCTTTTCTCACCGCTTGCCCGACGTTCCAGTTCGTCCACCGTGCCATCTGCCACGATGCGCCCCGCGCGAATCACGATGACCCGTGAACACGTCATCGCGACCTCAGTAAGGACATGGGTGGAAAGGAGCACCGTCCTTTCGCGCCCGAGACGTTTTATTAACTCTCGTATCTCATGGCGCTGATTGGGATCTAACCCCTCAGTAGGCTCGTCAAAAATAAGAAGATCAGGATCGCCCACGATCGCCTGCGCCAATCCTACCCGCTGACGGTACCCTTTTGAGAGCTCACCCACAGGACGGCGCCACACCTCCCCAAGACTGGTGAGTTCAATCGCGCGCTCCACGGCCTGTCTCTGCGCTCTTCTCTTCACCCCATGCAATGCGGCAAAGTAAGACAACGCCTGGATCACGAGCAGATCTTCCGGCAGAGGATTATTTTCAGGCAGGAACCCCAAACGTTCTTTAAGCGCCATGGGGTCTTCAATCGCATCTTTACCGTCAAACGAAACAACCCCCGCATCAGGTTCCAACACGCCTGCAATAATCCGCATCGTCGTCGTCTTGCCTGCGCCATTGGGGCCCAAAAAACCCACTACTTCCCCTTGAGAAATAGAAAACGACAAGCTCTCTACCGCCTTCACGCGCCCGAAAGATTTAGATACATTCTCTAAGGTCAACATACTGATAAAAGACACAACCTTACATGAGGCTGTGTCTCCCCAAACGATACGATAATTTATTTCAACAAAGGATCAATGACTTTCTTGAAATTCTCCAAAGGTACTGCTCCTGAAACAGGAATCTTAGTATCGCCTTTGACGACCACGCTATAAGGAGTCCCTGCTCCTCCCGCGAGCACGGCACCCTGCGCCTGTTCCTGCGCCTTCTTCGTATATTTTCCAGAATCAAGGCACGTGGTAAATGCTCTTTTGTCCAATCCAATCTCTTGCGCGTACTCTGGCAACTTTGCTAGATCAAGGCCGTTGTTGGAAGGGGTGACTTCATAAATCTTATCCAACATACTCCAAAAACCTTCACTGCCTCCCAGCTCTCCCGCACACTCAGTGGCTTCTGCTTCCTTCGTCGCTTGGGAATGGAGATTCACGAGAGGAAAATGCCGATAGACCCAATTCACTTTCCCCTCATATTCTGCAATCAACTGTTTGAGGGTGGGGTGGAGTCGCTTGCAGAAGGGACATTCAAGATCAGAGTACTCAACCACGGTCACCGCAGCATCTCGCTCTCCTCTCATCCAATCAGCTTCCGTCACAGCCGGCAAACCTTCTGCGCCTGCGCGGGGCGTCGGTTCATCCGCTGGCGGGGGGTTTATCTGAGCAGTGGGCGCTCCCTTCTTATCTGCGACCTTCCCTTCTTCCTTGTCACCCCTCAACATAATCCCCAAAAGGACGAAAAAACCCACCACAAAAAAAATCACCAAAGCGCTGCCCATCCCAAGGAAAAATGCAGTCTTTGGCTTCATGTGCGACAACCAAGAAATGTTGGATTCGTGTTCATTATGTGTGCGTTCTGGCATAAACGAGCATAGTTAATATTTGTATAAAACCAATTTCTGCACTAAAACATTAGGCAGAAAGAAAAAAGAAATTTATTCCTGTGGATAATCTTCCTTCTCATCATCATCCGAGGCTGGTTCCTGCTCACCGCCAATCTGTTTCTCTTCTTTTGCACTATCGCTCTTTCTAAGAATCTCCTTAATCGGATTCATTATCTTCTCTACTATATCCCCCTGTTGCAGCGGTACATTTCCCTCATTTTCAGAAAGCATAAACGCAATATTAGCTCATAATTTTCCTTATTGCTTGTATTATAGCACCCCTATTAATTTCTTCAAAACCCAGTAATTCCGCAGGCGTGCCGCTTTTGGGGATTTTCCGTACCGCAAGCGAAAGAAGCACCGCGCCAGTGCCTGCAATCACCTCTGCCACTGCCTCGCCCAATCCCCCCTCTGGCGCATGATCCTCCACAGTGATAATCTTGCCCGTCTCTTGGGCGGCTTTCGTGAGCGTCATACGATCGATGGGTTTAAGAGAATAGCAATCGATCACCCGCACCGCTATACCCTCTTTCAACAATTCGTCCGCGGCCGCGAGCGCCTCAAAGATGGTAATGCCGGCGGAGATAACCGTACACGCGTCATGAGCGCTTGACCGCAACGTCTTGCTCCCGCCAATAGGGAACTGTTCCTCCGAGCTGTAGAGGACAGGCGTTGCCCCGCGGGTGGTGCGTATATACACTATGCCTTCCTGGTACGCTGCTTCGCCTACCAATTGCGCCGTGGCAACTGCGTCAGCAGGATACAAAACGACAGAATCCCGCACCGTCCGGAACATGGCAATATCCTCCAGTCCCATCTGGCTGGGACCGTCTTCACCAATGGATACGCCCGCGTGTGATCCTGCAAACTTTATATTCGCTTTGCTGTATGCTGCCATTCTGATCTGGTCAAACGCTCTGGTGAAAAATGCTGCAAACGTGCTGCAGAACGGCACCATGCCACGGCGCGCTAAGCCTGTTGCTACGCCCACCATGTTCTGTTCTGCAATAAACATTTCCACGTACCGTTCGGGCACACTCTTCTTCACCAACTCCGCAAACGTGGAATTCTTTACCTCCGCATCTACCGCCACCACCCTCGGATCTTCCTTTGCCAACAGTGCAAGCGTCTCGCCATATGCTTTCCGTGTCGCCACCATGTCACCGAGCCGGTATTGAGGAAGCTGGAAGCTGGTGGCTGGAAGATCGAGTTTGGGATTTGTGATTTGTGATTTGCTTGGAAATTGGAAATTGGAAATTGGAAATTGCGCTTTCTGCGGTTGTGTGATAATTCCTCTTAAACTCGTATCGACACTGCCGAGCTCCTCAAGCGATTTTATGAGCTCACCTGCAGAAAGCGCCTTGCCATGCCACCCTTCCTTATCTTCCATAATCGACACGCCTTTGCCTTTCACAGTTTTGGCAATAATCATGGTTGGCTTCTCCTTAACCGCGACTGCCTTTTGGTACGCCTCCAGAATTTCTTCTACATTATGCCCATCCACTACTAGTGTTTCCCAACCAAACTCCCTGACCCTGCGCGCATACGTTTCCACATCATGGCCAACCATTGTCTCCCCGCTCTGCCCCAGACGGTTCACGTCAATGATGCCGACGAGGTTGTCTATTTTTTTATAACCAGCCCACATCATCGCTTCCCACACGCTCCCCTCTGCCATTTCACTATCGCCTAAGAGTACGTACGTGCGGTATGACAATTGTTGTATCTTTGCGTGTAACGCTATGCCGCACCCGATCGACAAACCCTGCCCGAGTGATCCGGTTGCCGCTTCCGTATAACGAAACGTTGGCATGGGATGGCCTTCCAGGGGAGAGTTAAATTTTCGCAGGGTCAGCAGCTCATTTTCACTCACTTTTCCTGCCGCTGCATACAAGGAGTAAAATAACGGCGATGCGTGACCTTTTGAAAAAATCACCCGGTCATTCAAGGGATTCTCCGGCAGATCGAGATCGAACCGCAACACATCACCAAAATACAGCGCCACCATCAATTCAACCGCGGACATTGACGAGCTCGGGTGGCCGGACCCTGCCGCCGTTGTTGCTCGCAGAATAAAATAACGCACCAGGCGAGCAAGATTTTGAAGATCCTGAATATCGTGCGCCATATATACATATACTACCATGTCATGATGACCCTGTCGAACGAGATAGTATGATGTTTCTATTTCAAAATCACCTCTGTTCTCCCCCTAAAAATTTGTCAATTCCATCTTACATTATTATTCCAAAATGTCCAACAAAAAAGATCACATCAGTGATCTATAAAGCACGTATACCTCCACTCTATTCCCGCGGCATTTACCCCGCACCCTTTGCCCCCCAGGAATCCCCGCCTCTCCCTGCGCCGTCATTACCTCCGCTTCGCTACGGTTCAATGGCACCTGCATACACGGCGGGCAAGGAACCCTGCGACCTTCCCCGATATTACATGTCGGGGCTGCTCTACCAATTGAAGCTTTACCACATGCGCCCAGCAGGAATCGAACCTGCGACCTTCTCCTTAAAAGGGAGCTGCTCTACCAATTGAGCTATGGGCGCGTATTGTATCCAAACTATACGAAATATTAGTAAAAAAATCAAATAAACAAAGACTACAGTACTCCGCAGAATCACTGGAGCCTTTTTTGCCATGTTATTTCCGGCGCCTAAATAAACACCGGATTGACTGAACCACTCTTGAGCACCAACAGGTCGAGCAGATCGACCCGTTGCAGTGCAGTCCAAGAACACATAATAGACACATCATCATCACCTCCTCTCTGTCTAATCCAATTTTTAGAGCTTTTTAACAGAATATTTAAGCAGAGAGAGAGAAACAACCGTCAAGCTTGCTGTGAAACCCCACGAAACCTAGGAGGTGGATTCCCTGTGGAAATAAGGTTTACAAAAGAGACTTGTTTCATGACACGCGGCAGGGTACAATACATAGCGTGCAAACTCTAAATTCGAAACCCTAAATCCTAAACAATGTCCCAAATCACAAATTTCAAACGTTTAATATCTCGGTTATTTGGATTTGTTTAGAGTTTTGTTTTTAGAATTTAGAATTTCTCAATAAAAATGCCCATCTCCCCTGACCGCCTCCCGCCGCAAAACCTCGAAGCCGAGCAATCCGTGCTCGGCAGCCTTCTGATTGACAAAGAAGCGGTTACCAAGGTGGCGGATTTCCTGCGGCCGGATGATTTCTACCGCGACGTGCATGGACTCGTGTACGAAACCATGCTCGAGCTCTATGAACGCAAAGAGCCGATTGACCTGCTCTCGCTCTCCGGCCGGCTTGAGGAAAAAAAGAAACTTGAAACCGTGGGCGGCAGGGGGTTTCTCGCAAGCCTTGCCAACGTGGTGCCCACCGCAAGCCATGTCGTGCATTATGGTCAGATCGTGCAGAAGAAAGCAATATTGAGAAAACTCATCCATGCGGCCGCAGAAGTGGGAGAGCTTGGGTTCAATGAATCGGAAGACGTGGACGTCGTGCTCGATAGGGCAGAACAGCGACTCTTCAGCGTTTCACAACACTCCCGACGTCAAAACTTCATCCCCGTGAAACAGCTCCTCACTGAAGCGTTCGACCGCATTGATGAGCTGCACCGCGAGTCTGGAAAACTGCGGGGATTTCGGACTGGCTATAAAGACCTGGATAATAAGCTCGCGGGCCTCCAGCGCTCAAACCTCATTATTGTCGCCGCGCGGCCAAGCATGGGGAAAACGTCCCTTGCGATTGATATTGCCCGTCATATTGCCACGCAGGAACATGTGCCGGTGGGCGTATTTTCTCTTGAAATGTCCAAAGAAGAACTCGTGGACAGGATGCTCTGCGCAGAGGCAAACGTAGACTTGTGGAGACTCCGTACGGGGAGGCTTTCAGATCGCGAAACGCCGCAGGGAGAGAGTGACTTCACCGCGATTGGCCGTGCCATGGGCACCCTTGCCGAAGCGCCGATTTATATCGATGATTCCGCGATCTTGAACGCCATGGAAATCCGCACCAAAGCGCGACGTTTGCATGCGGAAACCGGCCTGGGATTTATTGTGGTTGACTATCTCCAACTCATGGAAAGCGGCAATAATGCGGAAAGCAGGGTCCAGGAAGTCGCACAAATCACCAGAAGCCTCAAGGCGCTTGCCCGCGAACTCAATATTCCCGTGCTCGCGGTATCCCAGTTATCGCGACAAGCAGAAAATCGCCCTGGGTCCATCCCGCGTCTTGCTGACCTGAGGGAATCAGGATCCATCGAGCAGGATGCAGACGTGGTGATGTTTATCTTCCGCGAGGAAATGTACAAGCCGGACACCCCGCGCAAGCACATTGCGGAAATCCACATTGCAAAACACCGCAATGGCCCGACGGGTATGGTTGAACTCTATTTCGACGCAGAAAAGACCTCGTTTAAGAATCTGGAAAAGAGCATGCACACATCAAGCACGCCACCCCCTCCTTCTACTACCAATCCATCGTTCTAACCATATTTCGAATATAAAATTTTCAAGGCTCAATTTACAATTTTCAAATAATTTTCAATAAAACAATTTTCAAACGTTTGAAAATTGAGAATTGAAAATTGATAATTATCATTACATGTATGACCCTCTTCTCCAAAATCAAAGCCGTGCGCGATCTTCGCTCACAAGCGAAAGAAATGCAATCAATACTCAAGGACGTCCACGTGGAAACAGAACACAAAGGCTCAAAAATTGCGCTCAATGGAAACCTCGAGGTGGAGAGCCTTACGCTTAATCACGAGCGCAGCGCGTCTGAGCTACAAAACGATCTGAAAGACCTTTTGAATGATGCGCTGAAGAAAACTCAGCGCAAGATGGCAGAAAAAATGAAAGAGTCGGGGAAGATGAATCTGCCGGGACTGACTTAAATCAAAATGCAAATCTCAAAAACCAAAATGAAAATGTAAAATTTGTAAATTTCGGTCTATCATTTTGATTTTTGGATTTTGATTTTTACATTCTTTGTGTCCTATCCACCTCCCCTCCAAAACCTCATCGATGCCTTCAAGTCTCTCCCCGGCGTCGGTCCGCGTACCGCGGAACGGTATGCGTTTGCTCTGTTCCATAAAAACGAAGAAGAACGCCGGTCAATAGCCGCAGCCATTGAGAATGCATCGCATGTGACTACCTGTGCCCAATGCAATAACTTCAGCGAGAATGCCCATTGCCGCATTTGCACTGATACCCGCCGAAATCCACGCATTATTTGCGTCGTCGCTGAAGCGCAGGATCTTATGGCAATTGAGCGAGCGGGCGAACACCGCGGCGTGTATCATGTGCTCGGAGGGCTGCTTTCCCCCTTAGAGGGCACAACGCCAAAGGAATTAAAAATTGAACAACTGCAGACAAGAATTACACAGCTGAAAAATGCCAAGAAAGTTAATGACACCAATGTGGTTGAAATCATTCTTGCATTCGATCAAACACCAGAAGGAGAATCAACTGCCATTTACCTCGCGAAAGAATTAAAAACCACTGGTGCAAAAATCACCCGTTTAGCGCGTGGCCTACCCACGGGATCTGATCTCTCCTACGCCGATGAAATGACGCTCTCAAGTGCTTTGGCAGGAAGGAGAGAAGTATAATATTTTTAAATCCTAAATCCGAAATCCTAAATCCTAGACAAACTGAATTCAAAACTCAAAATACAAAATCGTTGTTTGAATTTCGTTAATTAGGATTTGTTTAGAATTTCGAGTTTCGAGTTTAGAATTTTATTGTTGTGGATAACTCCGTTTGACTAATAGAACGCAATCACTTAAACTTCAAACTACAACTATGAATCACCAAACCACGATTATTCTTAACGTCATTATCCTTAGCGGGAAACACCTGTGTGGTTTGGCGTATAGAGAACAATAACCAAGAAACAAGAACCAACGCCGACCCACACGGGCCGGCGGTTTTTATTAAATTCCGATTTGGTTTGAAACGAAAGTTCTTATTCGAGAATTTACGCATTAAACCAAATACGAGCCACGGCGGCGAGCTCCGGACGACCCGCCACCGTGGTGAGAAAAAAGCCCTGTGATTTAAAAGCACAGGGCTTACTTATTATACAATCCCATACTTCCTTCCCAACTTCTCAAACGCTGCTACAAGTGCATCAATCTGCTCCACCGTATGTGCGGCAGAAATCTGCACGCGGATGCGCGCCTCGCCCTGCGGTACCACAGGATAGCTGAATCCGATGACATAGATGCCCTCATTGAGCATTTCCTCTGCCATACCCTGCGCAGCCCGTCCTTCTCCCACCATTACTGGCACGATCGGATGGACAGAATCGGGCACTCTAAAACCAATCTCTCTCATCTTCTCCCGGAAATACTTTGTATTGCCCCACAACCGCTCCCGCAATTCAGGGTGTTCTGCCAGATAACGCAAAACAAATAACGTGGTGCCTGCTACCACAGGCGGAAGGGCATTGGTAAACAAACTGGTGCGGGCGCGCTGTGTCAGCAAATCAATCAGCTCCTTGGGGCCTGCAACGCACCCGCCGGTTGCGCCACCGAGGGCTTTGCCGTATGTCGTGGTAATCACGTCTACCTTGTCTTCCACATGATGGTATTCGTGCGTGCCGCGCCCCTCCGCGCCCATAAAACCAGTGGCGTGCGAATCGTCCACCACCACCAGCGTATCATATTTTTCCGCGAGGCCGCAAATGCCGGATAGCGGCGCGATGCTCCCTTCCATGCTGAACACCCCGTCAGTCACGATGCACCGCATGCGCTTGCTCTGCGTTGCCCGCAGTTTCTCTTCCAAATCTTTTAAATCCATATGCGCATACACGTGCCGCTCTGCTTTGCATAATCTCAATCCGTCGATGATGCTCGCGTGGTTTAACGCATCGCTGATCACGGCGTCTTCCTCCCCCAAAACGCTAGCAAACAAGCCTTCATTTGCCTCCCAACAAGAACCGAAGATGAGCGCAGCATCTTTCTTTAAAAAACATGCTGTTTCTTGCTCAAGTTCTTTGTGCACGGTCTGGGTACCGCAAATAAACCGCACGGACGACAGGCCATAACCATACTGCTCAAGCGCTTTTTTCGCCGCATCAACCAAAACGTCGCTCCCCGCAAGCCCCAGATAATTATTCGCGCAAAAATTTATAACCTCCTTCCCCTGCGTCACTACTTTAGCCCCTTGCCTGCTCTCAATCACGCGCTGGGGCTTATAAAGGCCTGTGCTCCTTATATCTTCAAGGACTTTTGTAATAATTGGCTGTAGAGAAGAGAACATATCTCATCATTAATTTTCAATTTCCAATGTTCAATTTTCAAACGTTTGAAAATTGAAACATTGATGCATTGATTGAAAATTGGAAATTGAGCATTGAACATTATATTCCACCTTCCTCTCTTCTAGATTCTGACTTCCAGCTTCTCACTTCTCCATATCAAATATCAGCTTCGGATGCTCATTCATTTTCGCCTCCATGAGCTCGGGCGTAAATGCGGAAAGCGGGATAATCGTGCCGTTGCCGCTGCGCAGGATTATGTTCCAAATATCATCCTGCAGGCCGTTGGAGGCATCGGAAAGCAAACGGTGCATCGTATGCCATGTCTTGAATATCTGGCGGCCGATAATATTATGGATAGTAACGCCCTTCACCACCGTGCGGGAAAAATTCGTGATAGTGAAATCCCCATCCTTAATGCCGAAAAATACCACATGGCCTCCGGGACGCACGACCTCGAGGCAATTGTTTACCGAAGAATTAAACCCTGCCATTTCCATAGCAATGTTTACGCCCTTGCCCTTGGTAATGTCTTTAATCGCTTCCACGGCTTCCGTATCAGCCTCATAGTCATACGGCTTCCCCTTGTTCTCAATTTTAACAATATGGTGAGCGCCGAGCGCTTTCGCCATTTCAAGCTGTTTCGCGTTGGTATCAATACCGATAATTAATGATGCCCCATAGCGGCGCGCGAGCGCAATGGAGAAAAGCCCGATTTGTCCGCAGCCGAATACCGCGATCGTTGCGCCGCGCAATTCAAGGGGAGTGAGCGCATGTACGGCATTGCCGATAGGGTCGTATATCGCACACACTTCCGGACGCACCATGCTCGTATCCACTCTCCAAAGGTTCTTTGCAGGAAGTTTCACGTACTCGGCAAACACGCCGTCAATGCTGATGCCGAGAATCAGCTGGTCCTGGCATGCCTCCTGCATGCCGATCCGGCATTGCAGACATTTCCCGCAGGTCACGTGTGAGTCGCCTGTCACCATATCCCCCACCTTGATGCCGTAGAGATATCCCACTTGCGATCCTGCCGCGATCACCTCGCCTAAAAATTCATGCCCTAAGATGCGCAAACTCTTACTTTCCTTCTGGAGCGAATTACGAATCATGTCTGAAAACGCTTGCCGCTTCCATATCCCGCGGTCAGAGCCGCACACGCCCGCATAGCGCATTTTCAGCACGACAAACGTCGCCTCCATTGGATTTGCATGTTCATCCAATTCCGGGTAAGGAACGTCGCGTTTCACAAAGCCACGCGACGCCTCCCATCCGTCTTTTTCGAGATCGAGCGTGAGCGCTTGAATTGAGGTGGACATATAGGTAGATCGTTACTCCCCTCTTCCCCCTTCTTAACCTAAGAGGGGAAATTGCTCCTCCTCTTAATATAAGAGGGGGCGGGGTGGAGTTATTACTTTAACAAGTTTAAATATAAAAATCCCTGCAAGGTGCAGAGGACTCTCGTCTAGATATCAAGGCTCATCGCAACTTTATAGCGCCATTGATTATCCCCTGATCTTTGTAATCTTCAGTTCCGTAAACTGCTGCCGATGGCCCTGCTTTTTGTAATAGCGGGTCTTGGGCTTGAATTTTATAATGGTCACTTTTTTAGCGCGCCCTTGCTTCGCCACCGTCGCCTCCACCGCGGCATTTGCCACATACGGCATGCCAACTTTCACCTCGCCTCCTTCTCCCGCCGCCACCAGCAACACCTCCCCAAAGGACACTTGCGCGCCCTCCTGCGCATCTAATCTTTCCACGCGCAAAACCGTGCCTTCTTTCACAAGGTACTGCTTCCCGCCGGTTTTAATGACTGCCATTTGAGTGTCCATAATCATTGATAGTCTAAATTAAATGTCAATAATAGTCAAATTTTTAATATCATTTCTCTCTGCCCACCCTGCTGGTACTTCGAGGACATGGGTGACGAAATCGGGCGGTGAATAGGTAGGAAGCGGCGAGTGTGCATCAGCAGGATAAGGGATGTTGGGCGTGACGCCGATGACTTTGTCTTGGTAAATCCAGATGATGTCAATCGGAAAGCGCATGTCCTTCATCCAAAATGAGGGACGGGTTGGAGGATCAAATACAAAGAGCATCCCCTTCCCCTCTTCCAAACTCTCCCGCCCCGATAACCCGCGCGCTTTCTCCTCTGGCGTGCGCATGATTTCTGCCCTTACCGGAATCCCGTTGAGCGTGATGGCGGCAGTTTTCTGCGTTGACGCGTCGCCGTTTTCTGCCGCAGGCACGACAACATTCCGCCGCCCTGTCAAAGAGCAGCCCGAAATTGAAATACTAATTAGTATAATTATTGAGAGAATTGTGCGGGACATAATAGGTGGCGTACCAGAAATAGCGCTTTAAACAGCGCTTTTCCCGGACGGTAATTTTCGACAGAATGAAATCCAATTCGTGACCTTTGAAATATCCGCACCCGCACATTCAAGAGGCGACTTGCCGTTG
>JBFLWV010000036.1:0-36111 GCA_040757655.1 Patescibacteria group bacterium
ATATTGTGGTACCAGTGCCATATGTTCGATGCGATGTTCGTCATGCTTCTATTTTACCACATCTAGTGCGTCCATCTTCGAGAGGTTTACCCTGCGGCAGAGACCGCAGGGTGTTGAAAAACATAAAGTTTCTCACCCCGCTCATGTCGCAGATCACTACCACCTCCAAAATAATTCTTTTCACCCATAAGACATTTTTAATTATTTCCCTGATAATTCTTAGCCGATGGTCGGGATCGAACCGACGACCCACCGCTTACGAAGCGGTTGCTCTACCAGCTGAGCTACATCGGCGTCTATGATATCTCTAAACGTGGAATAATGTCTATGGCCGGCTCTTCATACGGGTGGGCCTTTTTAACCTCTTCCACCGCACGCGCGACAAGGTCTCTGTGGCATATCGCCTCAATCACCTCCTCTTCCACTTCTTCCAATTTTCCTACTGACCCTATGGCGGGTTTCGCTCCTTCGCGCGGCCGAAACCTTCCTGTCTGCCGGTAGCTGCCGCTGCACGCCTCATAGTTTCCTTGCCTGCCCGCTCCTGCCCTCGTGAGCGCGTCTCTCACCCCATCTGCCGCGTCAAGAGGCACGGCAACCACTATTTTCACATATGGCGATTCTCTGAGCATATCGCTCAATGAAAAAACGGGATACGAGAACCCCGAAGTACAACCTTCGGTTGACTACGGGACAGATCGAACTCGAGCGAGAAAAGCGAGTGAGGGGAATCGAACCCCCGTCCCTAGCTTGGGAAGCTAATGTACTGCCATTGTACTACACTCGCTCAATTGCTTGGGAAGTGTATCCCGCATCGCCGCGCAACTATGGGGCTGGTGCGAGACTGGCGTGCGGTTCTTTTATCTATCTGAAAAGAAAAAGGAAATCCACCTCATCGGGTAGGACTTGCGCTGATATTCGGGAGAGATGCTGCCATAACGCGCCGTAGTATCCTGTACCACCGGTTCAATAGTATCGCTCGGCACGATTATGACATGCTCCCCTTTTTTCTTCAAGCCCAGTTTAGACCGTGCTTCCCGTTCCACAAATTCAGGGGATTCAGTTAATTTCTTTGTCTCCAATAATTCTTCCTTGCGCTTTTCAAGCTCTTCAATGTCGCTCTGCAAGGTGCTCACACGTTCCTGAATCTCACGCCCGCGCTTCACGGTCATTATATAACCATAACTCATGAAAAGGAACACCGCAAAAATCACCGCGAGGGTATACGGCCGCACTAAAAATCGTATGAAAGATGATCGGCGCTTCCTGCCCATCTGATAACATTACGCGGTTAAGGTTTGAGCTATTTTATTTCCCGCTTCATACGCCTCTGCCACGTCCCGAATCAATTCCTGCACCCCCTTAGGATCACGGACTGGCCGTATCTCAATCGCGGAGGTGGATCCCGCAGTGGTGATGAGCACACCCCCGCACCCCGTCACGGTTTCGAGTACACCCATTTTACTCCACGTAATGTCGGTTATGCGGTCATAGAGCGCATCGGTGACCGTGCGGTGGATAAGCCCCTTCTGATCCACATCAATAATGCGCCGGTCCGTGATGAGCAACACTTCATAACGGACACTCATCCAGAGCACCAATACTCTCCAGAGAGTGACCGCAGTCAATATAAAGAACAAAATCTTTAATATTGCTATTCCCCCCAACAATGGCACACTGAGCAGTGAAGTAGTAAATACCAAAAAAAATACCACACTTATCGGGCCCGCATAACCCCACCATGAACGCCTGATAACAGCGATGAGGACTTCCTGTTCACGCAGAAACTTGCTATAATGAAACATATTTTCCATTATACTCACTTTATGAAAAAGAAAACAGTACGCATGGTGTGGATCATCTTATCCTTTATTGTCATTTTAAGTTTTATTGCGTTCATGTTCACGTCACCTCTTTAATTTATGTGGATCTCTGCAGCAGTTTGCGGTATACCTCAGGAGGTATCTCGACGTTTCCAAACAGGGCCATACGCTTTTTGCCCTTTTTTTGTTTCTCGAGCAATTTCCTGCGCCGCGTCACGTCACCGCCTGAAAGCTTTGCGGTCACGTCCTTTCTCATGGCAGAAAGAGTTTCGCTCGCGATAATCTTGGCACCTATGGCCGCTTGAATTTTCACCGCAAACATCTGGCGCGGGATGAGTTCTTTCAACGATTCCACCACGGCACGCGCGCGGCGCTCTATTTCACTCTTTTCCATCAATACCGACAATTCAGGCGCAACCTGCCCTGCAATGAGAATATCGAGCCTCTTAATGTCCGCTTCTCTGAAGCCCGCAAATTCATAATCCATAGATGCATACCCTTGGCTCACTCCTTTTACATTATCATAAAAATTTACGATGATGGATGAGAGTGGCAGGTCGTAACGCAGCACCGCCTTCCCGTCCGCGAGATATTCCGTATGGCGCGCGATGCCACGCTTCCCTTGTACGAATGGCATGATATTGCCGACGTACGTCGATGGTGTGATAACCGTCACCCAAACCCACGGTTCATATACTTTTTCAATGCGGGACGGATCAGGAAACTCCTGCGGCGTTTTCACCTCGAGCACACCATGTGCATTTAACTGCTCTGCGGTGACATAACCTTGTCCGCGTGTGTCTGCGTATATGTCCGCGTGTGTCTGCGCTTGCACGGTAAGGACGCGATATTCCACATTCGGCACCGTCGCAATGATCTCCAAATCATATTCCCTCCTAAGCCGTTCCACTACGATATCCAGATGCAAGAGACCGAGAAAACCACAACGGAATCCAAATCCCAACGCACTCGAACGCTGCGGGACATAGGTGAGGGAAGCATCATTGAGCTGAAGTTTTTCAATAGCTTCTCTCAAATCCTCTGCTTCCCCGTCTGCAGAAAATAACCCCGCAAACACAAAGGGGCGCACCTCGCGATAGCCGGGAAGCGGGCGGCTCGCCCTCTTGCGCGCGGAGGTAATCGTATCGCCCACGCGGCACTGCCGCACCTCTTTCAATCCTGTTACGATATAACCGATCTCTCCTGCCGCAAGCATGGGAGAGGGAGTAAATTCCGGGCTCAATACTCCCGTTTCCAATACTTCTGTTTCTACGCCTGTGCCCATAAGAGTGATCGCATCTCCCTTTCTCACCTCTCCGTCCATGAGTCGCACATGCGCGACCACGCCGCGGTAGGTATCATATTGCGAGTCAAAAATAAGCGCGGTAAGCGGTTGTGCTGCCGCACCCTTCGGCGGTGGAACCTGCCGCACCACCTCTTCTAAAAGCGCCTCCACCCCCTGACCTGTCTTCCCTGAAACACGGAATACATCCTTCTCCGCGCAACCGAGCAGCTGTGCCACTGCCCTTACCGTCTCCTCCACCGCCACATGGGGAAGGTCGATCTTATTGACCGCAGGGATAATAGTCAGCCCCTGCGCTACGGCCAGCGTGAGATTGGCTATGGTCTGCGCTTGCACCCCCTGCGTTGCGTCCACTAATAATATTGCCCCTTCAACCGCCGCCAAGGACCGCGACACTTCATAGGAGAAGTCCACATGTCCAGGAGTATCAATTAAATTCAGAATATATTCTGAATTTACAAACTCTAAATCCGAAGCTCTAAATCCTAAATCGTTTTGGTTATTTGGATTTTGGATTTTGGATTTGTTTAGGATTTCGGATTTCTGATTTCGGACTTCTGGCCTATATATCATCCTCACTGGTGCAAGTTTAATAGTAATTCCACGCTCACGTTCCAGATCCATCTTATCCAAGAACTGTTCCTTCATTAGCCGTTTATCCACGGTTTTCGTCAGCTCTAAAAATCGATCGGCAAGCGTCGACTTCCCATGATCAATATGCGCAATGATGCAGAAATTGCGAATGTGTTTAGTCATGGATCTCTACGTTCGTCTTAGAATAAAGGATTTTATCTCGCCAAATGACGGCACTCCTGGGCACTTGAAGTACCGTGCGAGGAGATAATAGCTCATGAACCCCCCCCATCCCGCGCCTAATCCCTGTAAAAGCACGCCCACACCAGTCTCCATATTGACGAGTGAAGCAAGGGGATTTTTCAGAAGCTGCAATACGACCGCACCGCCTGCGGCTGCTGCCACTATCTTCACCAATCCTTCCGCAAACGTATTATCAAACAGGCCAGGAATTTTTTTGTTGAGCATTATCGCGAGCAATATTCCTTGGACGATCTGGGTGAGGGCAAGCGCAAGCGCAATTCCTTCTACCCCGAATCCCATAAGAGATAAGGCCAGGAGCACATTTAGGCCTACCGCACTTATCCCAATCTTGACTGGCGTCTTGGTATCCTGAAATGCGTAGAATGAGCGCGCGAGTAAGGGAATGATCCCATCTGCACAGAGCGAAATCGCGAGCAATCCCATGGTATTTGCGGTAAGCACCGTATCAGTCCAGTCGAAAGCCCCCGTGCCGAGGATGACCCGCACGATCTGTGCACGCAACAAAATCGAGAACACCGACAGTGGCACCAACGCCGCGAGGATATGAGAGATACTCACGCGAAAACGCGTACCAAATTCTCTCATCTCCCGCCGCGCCGCATGTGTGGCAAAAAAAGGAAACGCCGCAACTGCAAAGGAAACACCGATGACGCCGGAGGGGAAGCTTATGAGATTGAACGCAAAATTATAGACCGCAACTGACCCGACGGCCATGACGGACGCGAGCGCGATCACCACCACCGTGTTTACCTGCGAGGCGGCGAGGCCGAGCATGCGGGGCCCCATAAGCGCCAGAATGCGCTTCACTGCATGATCGTACGTAAACCTCAGTCTGAGTTGTCCGCGCGCGAGCGCCTTCACAGCCGGCACTTGCACGAGAAAATGCAGGACCGCTCCCAAGACCACGCCCCATGCCAACCCTAGAGGCCCCCAGAATCGCGTGAAGAGGGTAATGCCGATAATAATGCCGCAATTATAAAAAAGGGGTGCGAAAGAAAATGCCACGTAGCGGTGTGCGGCATTGAGTACACCGCTACACACATGAGATGCGCCAAAGAAGATAACAGAAATGAGCATGATCCTGGTGAGGCGTACCGTGAGCATCATGTACTCCACTGAAAACCCAGGCACGAACACCCGCATGAGCAGAGGCGCGGCGAGCGCAGCAATGAGTGCAAGGAGAGTGAGTATGGCGGTGAGAATCGTGAGTACACTGCCTACCACGCGCCACGCGCGCGCTTCCCCTTCTTCTTCTCTCACTTTGATAAAGACCGGGATAAATGCGGCAGAGAGCGCCCCGAGCACGAGAATGGTAAAAATAAAATCGGGAATCTTGAACGCCGCAAAATAGGCATCCGTCACAGGTCCCGCACCATACGTGGACGCGAGCAGCCGCTCACGCACCAACCCCACGACGCGGGACAGTACCGCAAACACGCTGATGATGAATGCTCCTCTCCCAATGCTTTTAGTCATACATTAAAGGGCGATCTGAACCGTCAACTCACTCCCTCCACTCAACTATATCCTTTATATCGCGGTCAATGATGCGTTCGCGGGTGATACTATTTCCCATTGCCTCCACTGGTTCCCCGTTTACACGAACTGCCCTCCCCCATAGGGGAGGCGCTACGATGGTATCAGTAAAGGGGGTATCAAGCGCCCCTGGCTGGCGCTGAATAAAAAGCTCATACCTTTGGCGTTCCCGTGCCAAAAGCGGAATTGAGCCGCGCTCAACTTTTACCACTGGGGGGGTGCGATATCGGACACTATACCTGCTTGTCGCGCCCACCTTCGTCATGACCCAACCACCGAATACGGTAAGCCCGTGCTCCTCGGTAATTCTCACCCCACTCATCTCATCCTTCTTTGTCGACGCAACGAAAGACGCAAGCTCGGGATATGTTCGCAAGGTTTCATCGTATTTGAACAGTTCTTCATCCGGGGCAGTGAATCCCTCAGCCCCGAGAAACACGCTGCCTTTGGGTACAAAAATTCTCACATAATCCACATTATGCACCTTTTCATAAAGGTCTAATGGGTCACCACGGTGCTCTCGGGTCGCCTTCAATTGCACCTCCCCCCTCCTGTCAGGAGCAAGGACCACGGTGCGATCCCATTGTTCTGCCATCACTCGGTCAGTCTTGCCGCCACCGATATTCGTATGCACCACCGCAAGGTAATCTGAGGTTGAAGGCTCAACCGCACCTCCCCACCCTGAGGCGAGAATGTCATTTTGGTCTTCCGCGTAGGAGGACCACAGGAGCACGTCATGACGATCAAGTGCGCTTGCAAGAGTCTCTAACAGCTGTGGCGCATATTCTACAGAGGCGACAGAGATGCGCGTTAAAATGAGAGGCAACAAATCCCCAATGATCTGCTTTGGTTGATTCTCTTGTCTATCATAATGCAATTCCACGGCATCTTGGAGTACACGGCGTACATTTCTGTCATTCACCACCAGCTGATATTCAGGGAGTGTGAGTGGGCCTGTGATACGGAGAATATCTTCGAGAATCACGGGGGTGACAAAGATCGCGCCGTCAACGGTCGGCCCTTGGGATTTTTCGATAAACCAAGCAACTGTCTGCGCTGATTGCGGAACATCAAAAAAATAATTCGCGTTCCACGACTGCCAGAGAGGGCTCAAGAGATGGAAGGGATACGGCGCATCCACCCTTGTCTGCAGACTCCCTTTCAGGTCATAGAAACCCCCGCCGGGAACGTCAATTGATGTGACGGTGCCGCGGTTGGTATCTATGAGCGCGTAACTCCCCATAAAACCACCCGTGGGCCTCAGTTCCGCGTCATTTTGGAATATGATGATAATCCGACGAAAGTGATCAGCTCCTAAAAAGGACGCAAAAAGCGCTAAGCCGCGTTGCGTTTGAGACAAGAGACGCTCTGAAGGGGAAAGGAGGGCAATGAATGACGCGACTGAATTTCGGTATTCTGTCGGCACATCTTCAAGATTAATAGCTGCTGACGAACGATTGGCCTCCCGCAATGCAGCGACCGCCTCCCCTACATACCGAGATGCCCTCTCAAGTTCGTCCGTCGGCACGCGCACATCCCCTCCCTCTCCCCCCTCACGCGCTGCCTTGAACCATTGCACGCTATGAAGGGATTGCCTGGTGTTATCTAGCGCTTTTAACGCGAGAAGAGTGTACTCTGCCGCACGAGATGAAGCTTCCCCCACTTTGACGAGCGAAATATTGCTTCGCAAGGAGGGAATCTGCTCCCATACCGCGGACAATGGTACATCCTCTACGACAGAGGAAATGGAAGCAAATCTTTCCTGTGCCGTAAGGAAAGAGGCGATCGCTTCAGGAATATTTGCTCTGCTGAAAGCATGTTGCGCGTGACCTAAGGCCTGTACCCCCTCGACCGCTTCTCCTAACACCGCACCGCGCACATCACGGAGGTGATCAATAACACCCGCCGCTTTAATGATAAGGAGAAGACCGCACACCATACTTAAGAAACTCACGACCTCCGCGCGCCGCCATACGTTCATCATGAGGGGGGGCTCTGCGCTCTGCGCGGCTTCACCTAAGCTGTTCACATCACCTGCTTTGTGATGCCGCATGAAAGAAGCGTGCCCCATAAGCCTGAATGATCGCGCAGACGAATCCTTAAACGTATATGCCATCACCCGATACGCGGACACCCCATGCACAGAAGCACGTGAAAAAACAGTAGCGCAGAAGTTCCTCACCCGTACACACCATGAGCCCAGCCGGCGCCCCACGCGCACTACCCGTTCACTCAGTGTGAGGGAATTATGCAAGAGATTGAGCTTCAACGCATATTTTTTCTGCCTTCCCACGCGCCGGTAAGGTTGAAGCGCCAACATGGTCTGAGGAGGCCGTTCCGCTTCCACGGTGTGGAGGGAGAGCGGCGGCGGCACACTGCTCCCCTCCCTCAAATCAATCATATGGGGAGAATGCCTCACCTCCTTTGGACTATGGATAAATCCAATGGGAATGGTATGCACGATTGGTTTTTTCTTCCTGTGTTTCACAATCTTTTAGCCGACTTATACGTCAGCGCCAGTCTGCGTAAGGTCCGCGTCAGTCTGCGATTGCCCATGCAATAAGTGATAAAGCTGTAATAATGCTTCCGCGTGACGAGACCATTGATACGTGCGTGCCAATATTGTACCACGTTCTGCGTACCTTCCACGAGTATCAGGGCTCTTTATGAGCGCATTGATGGCATGCGCAATGCTGGAAGCGTCTCCGGGGGTTGTGTACATCGCCGCATCTCCCAGGAGTTCTGGAAAACAGCTTGACGCGGGAGCAATCACTGGCGTGTGGTGCCACATCGCCTCAAGGGCGGGTAAGGCAAATCCTTCCATTCGGGAAGCGCTCACGTACGCGGTGGCATGACGGTAGAGCGTCGTGAGTATCTCATCAGGCACCATGCCCACTTCATGGTACCGCTTCCCTAACGCGTTCTTCCCATAGCCCTCAAGCGCGCGGGCGAACGAAGGAGGGTGGAGAGGACCTGCATGGACAAGATGGAGATGGGGGTGTATTGAGGTGAGTGAAGCAACAGCATCGATGATGAGCGTGGTTTGCTTGTGCGGATACGCGCTCCCCACGCAGAGAACATAGGGGAGCGCGACGTGATACCGTGCGCATACCTCTTCCCAAGGACGCGACAGAACCCGCATGAGGGCATCGGCACCCTCGGGAATCACGGTTACGCGCTCCGGAGCTATCCTGGTGATGGATGTGAGACGTCCCGCGGTCCATCGTGAAGGGACGATGCAGTGAGCAGCACGGCGCAGCGCCCGACGCACCACCGCTCGCATCGCACGCTCTTTGACGCGCGCCACCACCTTTCGATGTGTGCTCAAGCGTGCGCCTGACTCTTCCCACATGATAAGGTCGTGAATTGTGCAGACGAATGGACACGGCATTCGTAAGGGCACGTTGAAATGTGGAACGTGATAAAAATCGCAGCGCGCACGCCGAAAGAGCGAGGGCAAGGCAATTTGTTCTCTCCATCCATACCATGGCACGTCAGCAAGCACCCGCCGGAACCGCTCGTCAAGGTACGAAAAAAGTCCCCAATTGAAACGCTGCAAAAAAAGCGTCATGGTGAAATGCTCCTTACTCTCTCCCAACGCCTTCACCACGCGCTCCACATAGCGCCCCACGCCCCCTTGCGCAATTCCTGCAAACCGTGCATCGAAACCGATGTGGATCATACGTTATTGAAAAATCCCAACCTTGATAATTTTCAATGCCCAATTTCCAATCCCTGCCCGCCATAACCTTTCCTTGAACTGCGTCTCGTTGATGATTGAGTGCACGATACTCAGGGAATGATACGTTGATAGCTGACAGGCTTATGAACAGGCGGGAATGTCCCAATGACTCAATTTTCAAACGTTTGGAAATTGAAAATTGTAAATTAATAATTCTTGAGTTGATTGATCATCATAGGACTTACGCACATGGACCAGATACAACACTTTTCGCTAATCTTAGCTATGTGTTTAAGCCAAATTTTACCGATATAAAACCTACATATTGGGGTACTGCGTAAGTCCTACATCATAATCTCATTTGTTAATAATTACTCTTTCTCGCTTTTTCCTATGCTACCTGTTCAATACACTCCATCACCTGTTCTGCCGTTTTGTCCCACTGAAACTGGCGCGCATACTGTGGCCCTTCCGCTTTCACGCGCTCCCGATAATGACGATCGCGAAGCGCATACAGCACGGCGCGTGCGATCTCTTCACTATTATAGGGATCGACGGTGAGTGCGCATGAACCTACCACCTCAGGAAGCGAGGTGCTCGCACTCACCACGGTGGGTACTCCACACGCCAATGCCTCAAGGGGAGGAAATCCAAAACCCTCATACAGGGAAGGGTAACAAAAACAAGAAGAAAGCCTATAGAGTGCATTTTTATCAGACGCTGCCACGTACCCTATTTGATGGATGCGGGAATGGAAGGGATGACGCGCGATGGCACGATTGAGTGAATAGTTGCGCCATCCTGCCTGCCCCGCAATCACCAAATCTACTTCCTGCTCCGTCGCAATGGCAGTAAATGCGTCGAGGAGGGTGCGCAAATTCTTCCTCGGCTCGCGTGTGCCCAAAAACAGAATGAAGCGTACGGGTAAACGATAGGCAGACCTCACCTTCTCACTAACCGACGCAGAAGGCAGGTTAAAAAAAGATGCCTCAATCCCCAGCGCCACCACCCTCACGCGCCCAGGATCAAGGAGGAGCCATGAGAGGAGTTGCTGTCGCGTGCTCTCCGAAACGGTAATGATAAGGTCTGCGGTGTGCAGAGTGCGCTCAATCGCCATGCTCCAATGCCAATATTGTTTCTTGAATGAAAAGAAATGGCGATAGCGGAACGAACAATCATGCAGAATCACCACCTTGCGGCAGTGGCGGCTCACCGACGCTGACGTGATGTGCGGAGAAAGGAACACCGCGACCGACACGCCAGTACGCGCTCGAATACACGCATCAATCTTAGGTCTTTGGAAATACCGCACGACCAGATCGAAGAGTTTATTCGGTATCCTCGTGTGGACAAAAGGCGTGGCAGGGAGCGGAGGATTATACCTCTCTCTCCTCACGCCGTTTGAAAAAAACACCACGGGCACTTGTTGGTGCACCAGCGCTCGCGCAAGCTGCTCCGTGTATTCTCCCACGCCTGTCTTGACGCCCCTCAAGGGACGGAGGTCAATAGCGATCATGGGAGGTGGAATTGTTCTCGGTACGTTTTCCATGCATGGGTGATATAACGGGAGATTTCATCGCGGAACCGTGCCGTACTAAAAGCTTCCGCATGAACACGGAGGTAGTGCGGGTCAAATGAGTCTTGAGGAAACCGCACGACTGCCTCGGCCAAACATTCCCACGTTGCTTCCGTAAAATAGACTCCTGTCACGCCCTCTTTGACCGTCTCCAATATGCCACCGGCGGCATACGCAATGACTGGCCTCCCCGCAGCCATGGACTCAACTGCAGTAATGCCAAAATCCTCAACTTGGGGATAAATAAATGCACGTGCGTTCGCAAATACCTTCGCGCGCGCTTCCCGCGAGAGGTACCCTGTAAAACTGATCGTAGGGCCGGCAAGGGCGCGCAAACGCCGCTCCTCACGGCCGCATCCGAAAATGACCAGCTTCATGCGGAGGTGATTAAACGCATGTATCACAAGGTCAAATCGCTTGCTCTCCACGAGCCTCCCCCCGGTTAGAAAATACCCCCCCTTCCCCTCACCTGGATAAAATGCGCCCGTGTCCACAGGAGGATAGATCACAGTGCTGTCGCGTTGGTAATACCGCCGGATGCGCGCTGCCACCGCATGAGAATTTGCAACCATGAAATGGGGACGTTCCGCAGCAAGGCGGTCCCATAGTCTCAATTTCGTTAAATAGGGCTGAACAAACGCCCGCACGAACAGAGGAAATCTACGATTCACAATGTACGAATGTGCGTCGGTCCAGAGGTAGCGCGTAGGAGTATGGCAGTAGCAGATATGGAGCGTGTGCGGCTGGGTAAGCACGCCCTTGGCGAATGCCGAGGCGGACGAGAGGACGAGATCAAACTCAGAAAGGTCAATACTCTCGACTGCCGAAGGCATGAGGGGGAGGTACCACTGGAAATGGGACGCGCCGAAGGGGAGGCGCTCGAGAAACGTTGGTCGGATATCCCACTGCCGGTATTCATCGGGTAAGTGTACCTTATCGGCAATGATGGTGTAGACAGGCGCCTCAGGGAATAGGGCATGCAACTCTCGCAATACTTCCTCCTGCCCACCGCGCGTGCTCCCCAAAAATTCATGCACCAAAGCGATCCGTACATTTCGTAGTTGCTCCATACATTCTCACATGCTATACCCCTTTATACTTCAACAACACGAATGGGGTCTTGAGAAGAATAATGATATCCAAAAGCAACGACCATTGCTCCACATAGAGCATATCAATGCGCGCTTCTTCCGCAAACGTGAGGTCAGTCCTTCCGGAGACTTGCGCCATGCCGGTGATGCCAGGACGGACATTGAGCAATTTTTTCTGCCGTACCTCGTATTGCGATACCTCCTGCGGCTCATGGGGCCGCGGGCCCACAAGGCTCATATCTCCTTTTAACACATTCCACAGTTGCGGCAGCTCATCAATACTGGAGCGGCGCAAGAATCTCCCAACCCGGGTAATGCGTGGATCATTCCTCATCTTAAAAAGCGGCCCGTCTCTGCGCTCATTCTGCGCGACCAGTGCCCCCTTCATCTCATGCGCGCCCACAATCATGGAACGATACTTATAAAGCATAAACCGCTTCCCGCGCGCACCTATCCTCTCTAACCTGACGAAGACCGGACCGCGGCTATTGAGAATGATCGCTGAACCCACCACTATGGTGATAGGTACGAGCACTACCAATCCCACACATGCCACGCATACGTCAAACAGCCTCTTCCATACCTTCCCCCACCCATCAAGCCTTGTGGCGCGAACTTCTATAATGGGGATGCCGGCAATGAGATCCACACCGATATTCGAGCTCTGCCCTCCCAAGAGCTCTGCGGTATACCTGAAGCCTACCTGGTGCGCGGTGCAGAAATCCATGAGCGATTTCATGCGATCCTTGGTGATGTCAGGATCTGTCAGCACCAGCTCATCAATACTGTTCCCTGCTTCCGCATATTCCTTCAACCTCTGTTCCCCACTTTCGTCCCATTGCTGGAGCTGGTGCACAATGCGGTGTCCGCCTGAGGGACTTCCAAACCGGGACGAAAGCAACGCACGTGCGGTTGCCTCATTTCCCACGAGCACCACGGCATGGAGCCCTTTTCCGTGCTTCCAGTACATGCGCTTCCCCAGGCGCATACAAAGTCGCGCAAGAAGCACAAACACCACCGCAAACAGCCACGAGGCAAGGATCATGAACCGCGAAGAAAAAAGCTCGCGCGAGAAAAAAAATACTAACACCACCGCAAGCGTACCGGTCGAGCACGCAAGCGCGACGCGCCGTATTTCGCCAGAGAACTTTCTCTCGCTCATTGCATACAAACCAGAAAAAGCAAAAATTGCAATCCATGCAAGCGCGATAACCAACACGAGGGAAAAATATTTTTCAAAGGGGAGGTTGAACACCACGGGGCGCACGCGCTGAAAAAATGCCGCATAGCGCAGGAAATAAGCCGCAGAGGCCGCTCCCACCATAGCAAGATAATCTAAGGGCACCAATGCGGCAGTAAAGTAAATATCCGATTTACGCATACATACAAGGAGATGTACTTTCGCAACTATTCCGACCCTCACCTACAGAAGAATATTCAGAATACATAGTCTTACCTTATTATACTAAAAAAATCAAGTATTCGCAGGATTTTTGTCAACGCAAAGATAAAAGTGGACTGTTTAAAGTTCAAAAGTGGACTAAAATTTGACAATCTGGCGGTTTTCTAGTCGATTCCTCATACTGTGGGGTTATTGTCGTGGACTTGAACAAAAAGATTATACGAAAACTGTTATACGAAAACTTGACTTTTTGTGCCATTTCCCCTATCTTCTTACTGCCTTCAGGAAGGCAACAAGGACGCCCCGCACCTTTTAGACAATCATAATAAGGCAACCCTCATTCAGATGAGCACAAAGGAGATACGCTATGATCACCTGGAGAATATACTCTCCCTTAGCAAGCTCCTCGAGTAACTGACTCCCATATATATCGAGAGAGCGGTCTATTGATCTGAACATTTTTCTATAACGAGAGAGGCTTGCTTTGTCTAAAAGGTGCGGGGAGGAAAGTCCGAGCACTCCACTTAAGAAAGTGAGATGAGCAATCGCTAACGGCGATCGGGAGCGGTGTACACCGCTCGATATGTCGACATGTCGACATATTGATGCGGGCCAGTACGCGAAGCCTAGGGAAAGTGCAACAGAGACAATACTACTCATCTTGCCTTCAGCAAGATCGCAGATAGACGCAGAGAGTGACGCGGATACACGCAGATTTTTCTGCGTTGATCTGCGTGATCATCAGCGTAGATCAGCGTCCTCGCCGAAGGCGAGGTGGGGAAAGGTGAAAAGTGTTCTGGTGTGTCAAAGAAAGGCAACTTTTTATGACGCTACAGAACTCCACGCGCGGCGACGCGCGATGCGCTGCAAACCCTGCTTGAGTGAAAGGAGAATATCCTCCGTACCAGCTCCGCTGCAAAGCGGAACGCAGATAGATGTCCTTGCGCCATTGCTTCGCAATGGGAAACTCTAAATACGAAATCCTAAATTCTAAACCAGTGAGGCCCTTCGGGCGCTCACTCCCTCCGGGCAGCACTAAGCTTCGCTTACGTGCGGGGTCGTATCTCCTGCGAGGCCTAACACAGTCCCGCACTTACCTGAAAGGTAAAGTGTCTGTCGGAATTCCAACGCTTTGAAATTCCGATACGATAAAAATCGTAAGTTGCCATTTAGGGTTTAGTGCTTAAGTATTAGAATTTCCACTGCGGAGCAGTGGCGACAGAACTCGGCTTACTACCCTTCCTGAAGGTTTTCTTACATAATAGCGAGGCTAGTGCCGTATCTCTTTGATATCCCATAGCCAGGTATGATGGTTTCCTTAAATTTATAATGATAAGTGATGTTACGCACGAGAATAAATCTTAATTGGACGGAATCTTCTATTTGAGCCAAATTTTGATCTTACGCAAGCGGTATTGGCTGATTTGAAA
The DNA here is from genome assembly GCA_040757655.1 of Patescibacteria group bacterium. Taxonomy (GTDB): domain Bacteria; phylum Patescibacteriota; class Patescibacteriia; order 2-02-FULL-49-11; family 2-02-FULL-49-11; genus 2-02-FULL-49-11. Next base: position 14,678 of record JBFLWV010000036.1, read on the forward strand.
AATGGCTTGTGTTAGCAACATTTGAATTTTTCTGCGTAACATCAGATGATAATTTCAATGGCACTTCACTATGGGGCACTAACGAGATACGGTACTAGGCGTATAAAGTCTGTTTCCCCATTATTGAATTGATTGGGTGAGGAGAAACATACTTCAGGAACGCGAGCCTCGCTTTTTTAAACCCTGTAGAGTAATGATATGTTATTTTTTTAAGCGCCCTTACTATAATTTCTGTCAAATAGCATCAAGCGCTTTATTCACCTCCCGGTCTGCATCCTTGTTTAACTCACGGGGAATGATGGTATACGTCATATGGGCGACACGCTGCGCCAACTTTGTTACCTGCGCATATAACGGTTTTAGATCTTTATCCTTCACGCGGTACTCCCCTCGCAATTGCTTCCCCACCAACTCGCTGTCAAGACGTACCTCGAGCGCATCGGGATGAAGGGTGAGTATATATTCAAGTGCGGCGATGAGCGCGCGGTACTCAGCCTGATTGTTAGTGGCAATCCCGATTGCCTCTCCCTTGCGCATGAGTTCATGAAGCGTCTCACCTTTTTTAATCACAAAAACCACATACCCGATCGCCGCAGGCCCTGGATTCCCCCTTGCGCCACCATCAGTGTATATAATAAGGTTATTTTTCATACAACCTGTAGGAAAGCTACTCACTTAACCGGCTGTCTTTAATGTGTAATTCTACCTCCCTCTTTCCATTCCATGTATTCATGCGCGGCTCATACACAATATCAACAACCGCGCCTTCCTTTAAAATCCCCTCATCATCACGCATGTGGTGGAATGCGATCGCCCTCTTCCTCGCGCCCTCCTCATCAACCACCATACATTTCACGTGCATGTTATCTCTCCCAACCGTACTAACCTCACAGACCCGACAGTTTGTGGTAAGAATGAGAGGGGAGGGATTGCCTTCACCAAATGGTGCGAATGACTCAAGCGTCTCCACAGTTGTCTCACCCACCTCCTCCAATCCCGCGCGCGCATCAATGTCAAGATGGGGGCGGTGATGACTAAACCCGCCCTGTAAAACCGCCACAATGAGCGCATTGCGAAATGCCTCGATGGTGACATCATTACGAAGAGTGAACCCTGCCGCGTCCGTATGTCCTCCCCAACGCATGAGGCATGGGGCAACGCCCTCAAGAGTGGAGATACAATCAAATCCAGGCACTGCGCGGCACGATCCGGTCCACCGGCCTTTTATGTTCCCTATGGCAAATACTGGTCGCGCGTATTCATCCGCGAGCTTCCCGGCAAGCAGTCCCACTAATCCCACAGACCAGTCATTATTCGCCACGACAATAATCGGCGTATCACCAAGGCGTTTCATTTGAATGAGAGCCTCTGCATACATGGCATCCGTGGCGCGTTGCCGCTGCTGATTGACGCGCTCGAGTTCTTGCACCAACTCGTCCACGCGCGTATCTTCCTCTACACGCAAAAGATCGTATGCCAACGATGCATGCGCCATGCGGCCGGCAGCATTCAAACGCGGCGCGATGCCGAATGCAATATCACGCGCACGAAGCATGCGTTCGTTCTCCCGAACATCCTCTCGGTATTTCAGTAATCCCGCTCTTCGCATCAGTGCGATGAGTCCCACCCGACGACTGCGCGAAAGCACGCGCAACCCGTAATGCACCAAAGTCCTGTTTTCACCTATTAAGGGCATCACGTCCGCGACCGTGCTGATTGCCACGAGGTCCAAGAGCCATTTTTCAAACGCCTCGACATTCCGTTCGCTCAAATGGAGGGTCTTAAACCGTGCCGTCCTCACAATAGCTTGGGCAAGCTTGAATGCCACCCCCCCTGCCGATAATTTCCGAAAAGGGTATGGTTCCCCTGGAATATCGCAGTGGAGTATCGCATGGGCCGGTGGAAACCTTTTTGGCGCACGATGGTGATCAACCACGATGGTATCCACCTGGTGACTCGCAGCATGCCCAATCGCTTCCCTGTTTGCAATGCCACAGTCAACGGTGATAAGGAGTTGAGCGTGCATTTTAAGGAACTGTTCAATCGCGTTCATCGACACGCCATACCCGTCTTCCAAACGGTGCGGCAGATGCACGTGTGGAGAAGCGCCAAGCAATTCAAGCGTGGTGGCAAGGATTGCGCTCGCGCACACCCCGTCCGCGTCATAATCGCCGTGGATCACGATCGTCTCCTTCTCATCAACTGCCCTCAAGATTCTCTCCACCGCCCTTTCCATATCCCGAAAAAGAAACGGGTCATGCAAATCCCGCCCGTAATCAGGTTTGAGAAACACCTGCGCTCCCTCCACTGATTGTATCCCTCTGTTCCACAACAACTGCCGCACCAACCATGAAGGATGGATATCCTGTAATGCGTCTTTGTGCATCTGATTGGCTACCTTCCATACGCGCGGCATATTATTTTCTTTTCGCTAAATATTGGATAAAGAAACACTTCTCTTTTTCTCCTTCCTCAAAATCGTAATGCATCTTCCTTCCTCGCGAATCTCTATATACGTATTATCATGGCCATGGCTACGCTCATACGTATGTCATGATAATCGGTATTGCTTCATCAATCGCTTCTCATCTCCTCCCAAATGAGGAACGGGGATGACCTTTACCGCTTGATCGTCAAATCCAAAAAATCGTTTAAGTGTCTGTACCTCGTGCGAACATTCATACGGGTGCACCCATACGCTCTTCTGAAGCATAGTAAATCCGAGTTCGATCAGCTTCCCCCGTAAGGCCTCGCGTTTGGACCTCTCCCGCGTCGGTACATCAAAAAGAAGTATCCTCCACTTGCCGTCCCATCGTCTCGGCGACATGATTGCCAATGTATCGATGTCGTCTTTCCCCACCCTTTTCTTTCCTACAGCAGTCAATGAAATAAACATTTGATTATTCTTGTAACGCACCTTGAGCATTCCTTGACGCATGAGATAGGTAAAGGCGTCATAGAGTCGTTTCCGTTCTTTACGATCCCCTTCCTTAAATTCATGGAATATGCCTTTCCATAAACGCGCCGCAAAGAGAGGAGATTGCGCAGCAAGGATAATCAACCCCGCAGTCGCTACTCCACGAAGAATCTTCTTTGCCATAGAATGTTCTCCAAACGTACGTGTACTCATGGCCATGGCTGCCTTAATTCACTTCTTGTCGAATCTAGTATATATCGCCCAAAATGATTTCAAAAGTGGATAACTCCCATTTCTGTTTACCATTTCTCATCTCTCTCCTCTCTCCCGCTCCTTCAACTTCATAACTATGATGCGTACTTATTTACATAGCCATGGCTATATTTGTACGTATGTGCTTTAAGCCAAGTATTTCACGCACCTATAGGTACGCGCGCACCAGTAAAGCAAAAAACCACCCTCAACCTCCCCTCCTTTGGAAGAGGTTTAATACATACTCTATACTCCATTTTATTTTCATGCTACATTACTTCTATCACCAAATATGTTTCACATGGAAAAAAATTATAAATATCTCCCTGCCATCACCGCGCTTTTTGTCTCGGTGCTTTTAGTATCGAACATTGCCTCAAGCAAGATCCTTTCCCTCGGACCTTTCACGTTCGACGGCGGCACTATCCTCTTCCCTTTAAGCTATATCTTTGGCGACATCCTTACCGAGGTGTACGGCTACGCACGCGCGCGGCGCGTCATCTGGACGGGATTTGCCATGATCACCCTTGCCTCCCTCACCTTCATAGTAGTGGGAGCGCTCCCCCCCGCTCCCGGGTGGGAAGGACAGAGCGCGTATAATACCATTCTGGGACTCACGCCCCGCATCGTCACGGCAAGCGTATTGGCATACCTGACGGGAGAATTCATTAACTCTGTCATTCTCGCCAAATTAAAAATCGCCACCGCAGGCAAGCTGCTGTGGCTGCGCGCCATCACCTCTACCATTTTTGGGGAAGGCGCGGATACTGTCCTCTTTGTCCTCATTGCCTTCTTTGGCGTTCTTCCTCAATCGCTCATCATGAGCGTCATACTATCAAACTATATATTTAAAGTTGGGATTGAGATTGCCTTCACGCCCCTCACCTACCTTCTCGCAAACGGACTGAAACGCCGCGAACATGAAGATTTCTACGATACTGCAACACGCTTTAGTCCATTTTCGCTCAGAGAATCCGCATAAATACTTTACGTAACGCTTCCGGTGAATCTACCAGATAATCAGGGCGCTGCGCCTCAAGGATAGCACGCGTATTAAATCCCCACGTGACCGCAATCGAGGTGACGCGCGCGTCACGCGCCGCAACAATATCCCGCACCTCATCGCCCACAGAGACCGCTTGTGCACGCACGAGTGATTGTGTGCGTATTATTTTTTTTAACATCACGCTCTTGCCGAAGATATCGGTTCCTGCGTGAATGAAGTCCAGTGAATTGATGCAATTTCGTGCAAGAAACTCCTGCACATTTTCTTTTGTATTTGAGGTTAAGAGTCCTGTGGTTACCCCCCGTGCTTGCAAAGCGTTCAATACCTTGTCCATACCACGTATCGACGTTACCGCATTCATACCCTTATGCAGTTCAGCACGCATGCGAGCAATGATCCTGGGAAGCTGGACAACGGAGATGCGATAATGACGCATAATCTCTTGGGGAGTCATGCCGCGCACGCGCTCAAATTCCTCGCGCGTCAATGGCGCCCGACCATATGCGCGCATTACCCCGCGCATACTCTGAAACATCAGCTCACGCGTATCTGCGATCGTGCCGTCAAGATCAAATATGACCGTTGAGGGAGCCATACGAATAGAGGTATTATGTGGAGCACGGGAGCCGTATTGCCCACCTCCATTTCCTCCATACGTCATCCGCGCATAATTAAATAACCGAGATAGCACCCGTAGAGCAAGACAAACCATACCCCTTGCCAGCGCTCAAGCTTGTGCCTCTTGCCGATAAACATTGCGAAGAAGAGTAAAAATGTGGCTATGATAGATACTCCCACGTCAACGTTCACGCGTATATTAAACGGCAGGGGAAGGATGAGACTCGTCACGCCCAATACCCAAAAGACATTAAATATATTCGACCCTACAATATTGCCCACCGCAATATCATCTGCATTATGAAACGCTGCCACGACCGAGGTGGCGAGTTCCGGCAGGGACGTGCCGACCGCCACGATCGTGAGACCGATAAGCGCTTCGGACATGCCAGCTAAACGCGCAAGAATAATAGCGCCGTCGACCAGGAGCTTCCCTCCCCACGCTAAGGCAGCAATGCCTCCTATGGTACACATGAGCGAGACCTGGAGAGAATACATTTTCACTTCCCCCTCATTATTCCCGCCTGCTTTTGCGATGCTCACGATGTAATACATAAATATGATAAAGATCGCAATGAGCGCAAATCCATCCGTGCGCGTCAGCTCATTAAATTGCACTTTATCAAACAGCGCGTCATTGCCCATGAGGAACACGAGCACCACCGCGAGGAGCGCGAAAGGAATTTCTTTCCAGACAGTATTTTTCTTCACGGCCAGGGGGGCAATGATGGCCGAGAGTCCGAGGATGAGGAGGATATTAGCGATATTGCTCCCAATGATATTGCCGATTGCGATATCAGACGCGCCCTTGAATGACGAATAGAGGTTCACGAAAAGTTCAGGGGTGGAAGTGCCGAAGGCGACCACCGTGAGCCCGATCACGAGCGAGGTTATGCCTAATCGGCGTGCGAGCGATGAAGCGCCTCTCACGAGCGCTTCCGCGCCCGCGATGAGTATGGCTAAACCGATGATAAGGGTAATAATGGTAATGAACATCATAATGTATAACACTCTTATAATAAGGGATGCTCTTTTCTATACCACGCGTAGGAATACACCACACTCACCATTGCACTCGCAAGCACGAGGGATATCACGGGCATCAGGAACGTGCCCCAAAATTTCGACATATAACCGTCCACTTGCCCCTGCGCATTCCAGTGCGACGCAACCCTTTCTGGCAATTGAGGGTATATTGCAACGCCAATACCGAATGAAAGAAGTACGAGCGCGAATACCAGTAATTCATTCTGACGAATTTTCATAATTCTTGCCTGTAGCGTTGGAGTTTATCTCCAACTCAATTCAATCCGTAGCATCGCAGCTCGCCTGCGACCCACCAAACGGGTGGCAGATAAACTGCCACGCTACGAAACCGGTAACATACATTACGGCTGAAGAATATCTTCAGTCCTCCCGTCAATGGAAATTACCACCTCTTTGATAGTGGGGAACTGCTTAAGGGTTTTTTCAATCTGCGCGTGGATCGCAGCGACCCGGCACGATCCGCCAACCGCCTCTTCAAGGCGCGGAGAAAATTCCGCGCGCGCAACCCCTTGCGCATCAACCGCCATCTTTTCTACCACGACGCCGTCATTGATGCTCGTAAAATATCCCTCTTCCTTTTCCTCCTGCGTGGGTCCTTTCAATAACGCGGCGAGCGCTTCCCGCGCAATCTGCGGAACCTTTGGCACCACCCGGTCCACACCGAACACCAGCGAACAATCGAGTGTTCCGGGATTCTTGTTAGTATTACCAAAGTAAACCTGCATGGTGGTAGTATCAAAGCTTGTGGCAATCTGCACCGGCATACGGAACTCATCATCATGTTCTGGAAGCCCTGAAGGATTGTCTTTTACCAACACTAGATTACCGATGAGAGGTTCATTCGCTGCGGGTACGGTAAAGGTCAGGGTTGCGCGGAACGGTACAAACGCTTCAGTCATCCACTCGTCCTGCGCCTGCGCAATGCCGGAAGCGACTACCTTGCGGTCCTTATCTTCAAGCCTTACCGGGAATGATGCTTCAAAAAACCAATACCCCCGCGCCTCACCGACCACTTCCAAAGGGCTGGTCACGAGCTCATTGGGTAAGGGCTGTAAAACCTTCACCTTTGCCTCCTCAAGAGGTTCGTCCTTTCCTGGGCTCGGCAGAGGGGTCGTGTCCACTTTATCTCCATTCGTAATCACCCGCACCCCTGCCACCGCCCCTGCCACGACAAGGGCGGTGATAAGAAGGAGTTTTATCACTCTCCTATTATTCATAACGCTATAAATCCTTTTTCTTATCGTTTGCTTATTCTACGATCGTAGAATAGACAAACGAGATGTTTTTAATAAAGTCCTATATACTCCTCATTATTCTACGTTATGGGCATGACGGTGTTTCGTGAGATTATAAATCACGTCCTTCCGCTCCACGATGATGGTCCACCCTTTTTGCCGCGCGTGGCGGTAGAGCTGCATATTCGGATTGAAACAAATTGGTTGCTCCACCAATGCCAACATGGGAATGTCATACTCTGTATCGCCCACGCCCACTGAACCTTTTAGAGAAAGTCCTTTCTTCTCGATCAAATGCTCGACTAATTTCGACTTACTGTCAATCAATTCTTCCGCAAGGTGCTTCCCAGTAAGTTTTCCCGCTTCATCCACTTCGTGCAGGCGGCCGTAGAATTTGTGGAACCCAAGGCGCGTACAAAACTCACGGACAATGATGGCGGATGAATGGGATACTGCCACGAGATAATAATCCTGCGCGCGCAGTTTTTTGAGGAGGTCACGCGTGAAGCGGTACACGCGGTTTTTATGGAATGCCGCCACCGTGCGCGCCACCCGCACCACATCGCGGTGCAGCACGCCTTTCAGGTTTTCATTATACGCCTTCACCACCGCCCACATATAATTTTCATACGACGCGCGCCGGTCCAGCCACTGCTGGTACGCCCGCGCGTACACGTCCCGCACGCGCCCAGGGAACACCCCCTCCTGGATAAGCGCGTCTACGAGCTCCACGGTCAGGCTCGAGCGGAAAATCGTGCCGTCAATATCAAACACCGCAAATTTCTTTTTCTGCATAGACGTCCATTTATTTCGTCACCTGCGATCATCGATGAGATATTCATAATACGCAACCACGGTAGCTGCATAGCACATCATCCAGAAGAATAACTCTTCAAAGGGAAATGTCAATCTCCCGATACTCACGATCCCGATATACTCCCCCGGAAATATCCAGTCATTCTGTGCGACTGCGACTAATTCGATGATAAACCACACACAGAAGAAAAAAGCAGCCACCGCAAGCATCTTATATCTCAACCGCGCATTCTTCCACCCCACGATGAGAGGGAACATGATCGCGGCAGTACCCGTCACCAGATAGACATTGGATATCTGCAGCCACTCTGGATTTATCTTATACACCACCAAAAGCAAGACCAACACGATACATGAAGGGATGAATCCATACATGATATCTTTCGAAACCACGGGACGCTTCTCATCGTCAAGAAAATGCTCATAAAACACCACGACGAATAACGTCATGAGCATAAATCCCACAACATCGTCAATGAGCGGATAGAAGCCAAACAAACGGTAGTTGAACACAAGGCGGCTCACGATCCATCCGCGGTTAAACGTCACGATAAAATCAAAAATGAATCCAAAGACCGCTCCAAAAAGTATCACTGCCCATCCGATTTTAGCCAAGTTCTTTCTCTCCCTCACTATGAGATAGAGGGAAGGTATAAAAAGGCAGAGAAATCCTCCCACCAAAGGAGGAACAAGGAGCGTATATGATATAAAAATGCCAAGCGCCACTGTGGCTATCATCACCACGAAATCTGTCTGATGCCGAGTGAGTGACATATCTTTCATTATTCCCATAAGCGACTATTTTTATTTCTTTCACCTATACTTAACATGCATACTTACAGTATTCGTTTATTCGCGCGAATATATTGTAACGTGACATCCTGTCTGCCGCTCACCCAAGCCGGAGACAAGCTCCGACGCTACAGTGAACATAATCGATTGCACTTTATCTGCCACCAAAGAAGGAGAGAAAAGCACTTTATTACATGGCAGGTCCGACGCTGCAGATTGAAGACCAGTTAGCCCCCCTTCTATATTCTTATAACGGTGCTTTGAGCACCTTCTTGACCGCATCGATGAGCGGTTGGGAGCTGAAATATTCGTATAATTGCTTTTCCCAGTCCTTATCGTTGATATTGACCACTGGATCCACGCCCCTGCCTTCAATAGGCTGGTTGTCGTCGCGCAGGGTGAGGCTGTGCACGAGGAACATGGAATATTTCAAAGCGGGATCGATTTGGTGTGTCAAGGGAAACACTTTCTCCACAGTTCCCCATCCTTTGGTCTTGGTGCCTACCAGCACCCCTACGTTATACCGCTTGAGCGCAGCCGCGAGCATTTCCGTGGACGACTGCGCATTTCCGTCAATGAGCACCACGACCTTCTTGTAGCGCACGAGGCTCGGGAGCCATCCGGTCACGGTCTTATACGGCGTGTAGTCATCCTGATGGAAAAATTCAAACGCATACTGGTTCAGCCCTATAAAAGGGCCTAATAGATATTGCAATAAATCAATGGCGCCTCCAATATTGCTGCGCAGGTCTAAGATAAGGGAATGCAGCTGGTCGCCCTTATCAAACGCATTTGCCACTTTCACAAACTCATCAACGGTCACTGGCGAAAAGCGCTTGATGCGCAGATGAAGCACGTCCGGCCGCACCAGTTCCCCTACCACCGTGGCTTCTGCTCCGGATTGGTTATACGTCTGCCTGGTCTCTTCCTTCTTCAGGGTATCGTGGGCGCGGGCAACTTCAGCGAGTTTATCACTCGCCGCTTTCCGCTCTTCCTCTGTTTTTGATGCATCATTGGCTATCGCCGTGAGCGCTTTCGACTTTTCTGAATACTGCTTCTCAATCGCCTCTTGCGACGCATCCTTTCCCACTCCCAATGACTGATAGAGGTCGGTGTTGGGATCGATATTTTGCACCATGTTTTTCAAATTCGCTTCGTCTTTCTCCGTATAGAGGCCGCTCCTGCCAAAAGGTTCGAGGTTCGCAAGTGCGATGACCGCAATCTGCGAGGCAATGTCTTTTTTCTTATCCCCCTCCGCAGTTGCTATTGCTTCTTCGCACAATTGTATCAATCCCTTTCTGTCAACTGAAGGCAGCGCCAGCGTTTTCCCCGTCACCTTTTCCGCCGATAACCGAAAGAGCGTAATCAACTCGTCATCCGTCACTTTTTTCCAATAATTCTCCTTAATCTTGTCAAAAATTTCCAGTAAAAATTCGGTGTATACACTCTTTTGCGTGTTATCGGTCACGGGTGCGGGTTGCGCGGTTTCCGCGGAAAGTACGGCGGGTTTCGCGTTCCTATTGGTAACATACTCAAATCCCGCCACGCCTGCGAGTATAGCAAAAGCGCACCCAATGAAGATACCGTTACGACTTAATTTAGACCGTAAAAAATGAAGCATTCCAATGATTGTTATCATACCTAATGGTTATATCAATATATTCTAAATTCTAACTTCCAACTTCTCAATTAAGCCTGCGGGCACCAAAATCATTGTAGCGTGGCAGCTTGCCTGCCACCCACTTGTCGGAGACAAGCTCCGACGCTACAGATTGAAATTCCTATACAATAAATTCTATTTCTAACCTTTTCACTCCAGCTCCACCGATTTGCACTCTCCGCGGAAGAATTTCCACTCATCACACTCCGTGCCATCGGAAAATTTGCACAACCCCCGCTCGCCGCCTTCTGCATCCTTCGTGATTTCCAGCGTCCCTCCATGCTCAAGACAATACACTGCTGCGGGATTTGCCATACCTGCGTAATCAGGCTGCTCTCCCTGCGATTCTGATGAGGATGCCGACGTATTTCCTTGAGGCACGTCTCGCGCTTTTTGTTCTCTTGATGGAGAAGGAGAAGGTAGAAAGGTGGATTCATTCTTTTTCACCAGTGAACAACCAGACATGATCAGAAGGGGTCCAAGGATGAATGTGAGAGAGAAGAGAACTTTGTTGAACATACGGATATGAAAATATATATCTTTAGTATACCATAACTATAACCCTTATTGTATATTCCTATAACTATGTTACACTATTCTACAGTTCACATGAACTCTTTTTATTTTAATTATTCCTCATGGCACAGAATATGCCTCCAAAACACAAACTCATTCTCCCTGAACCGTATAAAATCAAGATGGTCGAGCCTATTAGGCTCATCTCTTTGCAAGAAAGAGAAAAAGCCGTCAGAACGGCGGGTTACAATACCTTCCTCTTGCTCTCCCGCGACGTATTTATCGACCTCTTAACCGACAGCGGCACCAACGCCATGAGTGAACAGCAATGGAGCCGTCTCATGCTCGGCGATGAAGCGTATGCGGGCGCTGACAGTTTCTATGAATTGGAACATGCGATGCGTGAGGTCTATGGCTTTCAGCGCCTCGTACCTGTCCATCAAGGCAGGGGCGGCGAGCACTTGCTGTGCCGCACCCTCATAACACCTGGACAGTATGTGCTCAAGAACATGTACTTTACCACGACGCGCCAGCACATCGAACTCGCGGGCGGCGTCTTCATCGATGTCATCACGCCTGAAGCACATGACGCACAAACCAATTTCCCTTTCAAAGGCAATGTCGATTTGGAAAAAGCAGAACAGGTGATTAAAGAAAAGGGAGCAAAAAACATTGCCTTTTTCTGGATTGAAACCAGCGTCAATATGGCGGGCGGTCAGCCCATTTCCATGGCCAACTTAAAAGGGTTGCGACGGCTTGCCAATAAATACCATATTCCTCTTTACTACGACGCCACCCGTGCTACGGAAAACGCGTACTTCATCAAAACGCGCGAGCCGGGATATCAAAATAAATTAATTAAAGACATTTTTAAAGAGATGATGTCATACGCGGACGGCTGCACCATGAGTTCAAAGAAGGACAACCTCGTGAACATCGGCGGCTTTATCGCGACCAATAATCCCACGACTTTCCGGAAACTCAAAGAGCTAGTGGTGGTGTATGAGGGTTTGCATACGTATGGCGGTATGTCAGGACGCGATATGGAAGCAGTGGCGCAGGGTATGCGGGAAATGGTGGATGATGCCCACATTGCGTTCCGCGTGGAGCAGGTTCAACGCTTCGGCAATTTATTTGTGAAAGCACATATCCCCATCGTGCGCCCCATTGGCGGCCACGCCGTGGTGCTCGACGCCCGAGGCATCCTTCCCCATCTTGACCAGGAGCGTTTCCCGGCGCAAGCGCTCGCCGCTGCAATCTACGCTCACTCTGGAGTGAGGGTTATGGAGCGCGGTATTGTGTCCGCGGGGCGCGACCCTCTGACGGGTAAAAACCGGAAACCGCATCTCGAAACCGTGCGCCTCACGATCCCCCGCCGCGTCTACACCGACAGCCACCTCACCTACGCAGCAGAGTCAATCATTGACCTGATACAAAACCATACAAAACAACCGCTCCTGCAGCGCGGCCTCTCCTTCGCCTATGAACCCGACACCCTCCGCTTCTTCCAAGCAAGGTTCAAAATCGCCCAATAATACTTTCCCTCGGTTTCTAAGACTTTTTCCTCATACTGAACTCACACCCGCAATACGTCTGGCGGTAGAATTGGTGTGCGCGAGAAATCTCACATGACTTCTTGAATCCGTCATGGAGCTTCCAGTCTTCCGCCAAGAACTGAACCCCTGCTTCTCTTCCCACTGCTGCGCCGATCTCATTGATAACTGATGAATCCTTATGCGGAGAAATAGAAAGCGTGGTGCCAAACCACTGACAGCCTTCTTTTTTTGCCATTTCTGCGGTCTTCAAAAGTCTTAAGCGGTAACATGCGCGGCAGCGCGCGCCTCCTTCTGGCTCGCGCTCCAAACCCTTTACTGCTCCCAGCCACCCTCTGTGGTCATACTCGCCCTCTATCATCTCAATGCCAGTCTCTGCACAATACCGCACTGACTCGTCTCTGCGCCGTACATATTCCTCGCACGGATATACATTCGGATTACAATAATACACGGCCACCTCAAACCCGCGCTTTTTAAGTTCTTCAATCACATACGCCCCGCACGGCGCGCAGCAGGCATGGAGGAGAATTTTAGTAATACAAATCATACATATGAAACTGCTCCTTGTCCGATATAGTATGACGGCCAAGGGGTGGCTCTTTTTGCAGCGAGGACTGTATGAGGCAGGACCGATACGCGAGGGTTAGTTGGGATCGAGGCGTATCGGGACGGCCCCGACACGTAGTGTCGGGGGGCGAGTTCCGCAGCAAAAAAAGAGATGCCCTTGGCCGTGGTGATGAAGAGTCAGTGAGTTATTTACATATCATTCCCTAAATAAAAAATAGCGGCGAAACGTAGCGTGCACGCTATGGGAAACCCCTGCGAAAAATAATGTCATGCCTATAAGCTCCACTATTTCCTCTCCGATGATGCTTGCGAAATAGGGGGAGAAATTACCGTTGCGCAGACCCGCAGGATACATGATCCTTCCCCCGATAAGCTCGATACCCAGTGCACAAATAAAAAAGAGTATACCTGTGAGAATGAATGCGGCGGCGGTGCGCTGCTCCCGCCAAATTGAAACGATAAACCACACATACACGACCAACGCAATCACAATAAGCGGCGCGTAGTACTGCATCCAGCGGAATGAAGCCCCCGGCACATTGGTGACTCCTAAGAGATTATTCACCACAAACCCCACGCGCTCATGCAGCGCCATCATCTCATCCAATCCAAGATACAAAGAAATTGCAGCCACCAGCAGCCATACGATTGATTTCCCCTTCCCCTCACCTGCACGGCGGAGGATAAGGAACTGTGCTGCAGCAAGCGCCGCGATACCAAACAACTTCAGTCCCGCATACGCAGAGTTCAAATTCTGTTCACCGTCAAGATTGAAGAATCCATACAGGTCCTTAAAGAAAAAATGTGCTAAAATGACTACTACATCAAACCCTAAGAGAAAAAACAGAAGCTGGTTCTTTCTAAAAATTCTAAACATACATTGAGGATGGGTGACTGCTCACTGACGCTGTTGTCTTGGAGAGTATGACAGCCAAGGGTTGGCTCTTTTCGCAATGAGGACTGTGTGAGGCAGTCCCGATACGCCAGAGTTAATTGGGATTGGGGCGTATCGGGAAGGCCCCGACACTACGTGTCGGGGGCCGAGTTCCGCAATAAGAAAAGAGCCAACCTTGGCCAGAGGTGTATGAATGGTGAGTAAAGCAGTTATCTGTGCATATCTGCGTATAAGGGAATCTTCCACAAATAACTCGGCATGAAGCTCGCGCTCCCATACGCATCCGCACTCACCACAAATACCTCTCCCTCTGCATTTGTCGCCACTCCCTGCACATCCCGAAAAAGCGGCCGGAAACGCAACGAGCGCTGCATAGAACCATCAGCATAAAATACCACCACTTCGCCCCGCCCATTGTCCGTGACAAACACCTCGCCTTCCTTGGTGATAAAAAGATCTTCGGGCGCTTTCAACGGTACCGTCGTATGCCACACCTCCAGCGGTTCCCCAAAATGATACATAAAAATAACACCGGTAACGTCGTCACTCACTAACCACGCATTCAATTGATGATGGTACGCGATCCCTTCTGGCGCTTGCCAAAAACGATGGCTGGGGCGGTATTCTTCTAATACCTTGGAACGAATATCAAAACGACTCACGGTTTTCCTTCCTTCATCAAGAATCGCAAGCGTTCCTTCGCGCCAGGCTATCCCTTCGGGATTCACCAATCCTTGCGATCGGTCAGCAAGCGCGCGCAAGCCCGCGCCTTCCTCATAATACCATACCTTCCCGTCTGCCGCGCTGCTGATGCAGATTCCCGGCGGACAGGCAGACAGACTGTCAATGTCACGCAATTTCCTGTCAGGATCAGGCAGTCTTTTTACGATCCCCTCTTGAAACACAAATACACCGGGGCCAGAAACGCTTCCGGCGCGCGACGGCTCTGATTCATTTGCAAGCATGATGCCAAAGGCAGCGCTAAAATCAAGGTCATCGCTGTGAAACAAACCGTCCTCCGCGGTTGCCACACTGACCACTGCTTCTCCTGACTCGAGCGGTGAATTACTATTTTTCTTCGGAAAAAATACAGGTGATATTAGAAATGCGACCACCACACTGCTTACGACAAAAGAGAGATAATCCTTTACCAATACGGTATGTACGCGCTCACTGGATGCAACACAGAAAGCGAGGGGATCGCGATTTTTGAGGGCTCTTAGCGTCCCGCGTAAGAATCGCGGCCCGAAAAAATCGTCGATCCCCGAGCGTATGGTCGTAGGGGAAAGGCTCATGGATTTCAATTTCCAAATGCCTGCACTCGCAAACAGTACCGCGGAAAAATATTCAAACACTTCCTCCAAACCATTTAGGAGCCGTTTTGGCTCATACAGGATATACCACGCATCAGAGAAAGAATACCCGCGGCTCGCCAAGGAGGCACCCCATTTTTTTAACAATCCAAATACCACGCCGTCAACCGTGTCAAAGAACGTGGCAAGACCAAACAGGAGTATGCCAAAAAAACAAGTTTGGAGAAAGAAATTCATCCCGTTACCCCAGAAACTGTGGGTGTCAACCCGCGGAGGAAGCAGTGTATTGTGTGGTAGTGCCAGACACCGTGGGCTACCATGAGCGGTAACGGGATTCATTCTCTCCTCTGACGAATCTATAATCACCGGCGCCATCCAGAGAAGGGCCGTAACTCCTGCCACGAAATATGCGACCGTGACGAGGTCGGTCGTTATATGAGCCAGGGAAAATAGTTTTTCCAAAACGTAGCCTATCTTCTCGTGAAACTCTCCAACCTCATCAAACCCCGCAAATACCATTGCCGCGCCCAAGATCAGATACACCAACTCGCGTTTTTTGGGCCATGCCTCGCCATGGTTATAACGGCGCGCAATAAGGAAAAATACCGCGCCGCTTATGATGAGGGCGAGGGCAGAAGGGTACCGTATCCACGACATCTCTTCTACCAAAGAATGCCGCGTGTCCAGAAGAAATACCAGCATCAATGGCACCCACGCGAATCCAAGGGCGATGCCTACCACCTTGTGCCTCGACAACCGCTTCCATGCAATGAATACTCCATAACCTGCCAGCAACAGCGTGACCATACCGCCCACATACATGCGCATGTGCGCTTCATAAGGAAGGCTGCGGCTAAAAAAGCGCTCCACCACATATAAAAGCGGCGGGAAAAAATGCGCCGCCCATACCCCGCTTAAAAAGAGCGCGCCCATGAAAAGCGCGAACGCGCCCATGGCAGGCAACAAGGATTTTAATTTTACCAAATCTTTACGCATCGTAATCTATTTACTACACAACGCCAGATAAGTCTTTGGTATTCGTATCATTCAACTACAATAATCGTATCATATTGATACGAACATAGTAAAAACTGAATACGACCAAATAAACGAGGTCGGCTCAATTCCCTCCATTTGAGCCGACCTGTTGCACTTTTTAGAGAAGGGGAGCTGCCTCCCTAGAGTATCAGCAGAAAAACCGGAAGAACCATACGCAGATATCAAGTTTGTAGTAATGAGTCGAATGAAGAATGCATGTACTTGCATCGCGCAATTCTGCTTTTGCCCTTCGCAAGAAGCAACCAATTCTCATAGACGATGGACCACACGAAGACAGGCAGTGTAAGTGCTATCTTCTTCGCATGTGACATACATGTATGTTCACTTTCCTAGTGTTTTTTGGCCAAACTCCCACTCCACCGGGCAAAGCTCTCCGGTTTGCAACGCGTGAAGTGCTCTGAGGGTTTCTTTCACCGAACGGCCAACCGCATTATCTGAGACCACGAACCAGCGCACCAAACCTTCGGGATCAATGATGAAAGTCCCGCGTTGGGATGCACCGTCCGTACCCAACACATTATACGCGCGTGATACTTCGTGCGTGGTGTCAGCGAGAATGGGATAAGAAACTTCTTTCAAATCCCGCTCAAACCAGTTCTTGTGCGACCACTCACTGTCAGTTGAACAGGCCAAGATGACACAGTTACATTTCTCAAATTCTTTCTCCAGTCGGGCAAACTCTCTAATTTCCGTAGGACAAATAAACGTGAAGTCCCGTGGATAAAAGAACAACACCAACCACTTGCCTCGGTAGTCAACAAGTGATATTTTCTTAAATTCTCCTGCCTGATAGGCGCTGAGGTGATAAAACTCTGGCGCTTTTTCGTTTAGTTTAATCATAATTCCCCATTTAAGTACGAATAAATTTTATGATACGCAAGACCTTGATATTTAATACATACCTGACAAAAGGCATTGACAATAGCCACATCAAATTACAACAGCACCTGAACCACTTCTTGAGAGACATTATAGAGGTTTTTTGGGAATCGGTCGAGTAATCAATCATGGATGTTCTGCAAATGAGGGACGAAAATGAAACAGCCGCAAGCCGTTTGCCACCACTACAATGGTCATGCCTACATCGGCGAATATTGCCAATGCCAAGTTACTCTCACCCAACAGCGCAAGCGCTAAGAACATGAACTTCACTCCCAGCGCGCTCATCACATTTGCTTTGATCGTAGCGGTTGCCTTTCGTCCCAAAGAGATCAGGAATGGAATCAGCGTCAGGTTGTTATTCATAAGGGCGATATCGGCGTTTTCCACCGCCACCTCCGAGCCAATGGCGGCCATAGCAATGCCGACCGAGGCAGTAGCAAGCGACGGCGCGTCGTTGACGCCGTCCCCGACCATCGCCACCGTGTGATATCTTTTGAGTAACTGAGATAATTGGGTTACCTTTTCATCTGGTAGGAGCTTGGCGTGAACTTCATCAATTCCTATCTGTTTGGCGACGTAATCCGCAACGAACGCACTGTCACCGGTGAGCATAGCCGCCTTAACACCCAAAGCGTGAAGCTGGCGGATAGTCTGTCCGCTCTCATTCCTCACTTCGTCAACAACACCTACTATGCCTTTCACCCTCTTGTCATCGCTCACCACAATGGCGGTTTTGCCTTGTCTCTCAAACTGCTCGACGATACCAACGATCCTTTCATCAACCGTATGCTCTTCCATAACGAACCGCAGGGTGCCAATGCAATGATGCTTGTCCGTACAAACCAAGCATTCGCCACTAATGCCCTTACCCACGACCGCCTTGAAATTGGTATAGCCGTGGTTTTTCTCTGAAATGTTCTTTACGCTCTCGACAATACTTTTAGCGATCGGGTGTTCAGAAAACGCCTCGGCGCCGGCTATGCACGCAAGCAACTCTTCCTTCGTGTATCCGTTCACAGACACGACATCGGAAACTGCCGGCGCGCCTTTGGTAAGCGTTCTGGTCTTATCAAAGGCAACCGCCCTCACGTTACCCATTGCCTCAAGGAATTGTCCGCCTTTGATGAGCACCCCACGCCGCGTGGCATTGCCTAAGCCTGAGAAAATGGTAATGGGAGTGGAAATGACCAGCGCGCACGGACAGGCAATCAATAAGAGCGTGAGGCTCTGAGTGAGCCAAGGAGTGAATGGTTGAGAAAAGAAGAACACCGGAATGACTGTCACAAGCAGGGCGAGTGCCACAACGGCAGGAGTGTAAGATCGGGCAAATCGCTCGATGAACTTGGCTGTTTGGGATTTACGCTCAGCAGACTGGAAGGTAAGATCAACAATTTTGGCCAAAGTGCTATCTTTTGAGACTTTCGTCACCTTCATTTCGAAGTACCCCTCACTGTTGAAACTTCCCGCAAACACCGCGTCGCCCTCAAATTTATTCTTAGGCAGCGGCTCTCCCGTGATAGCGCTCTCGTCAACCAACGACTCCCCCTTCACCACGATGCCGTCCAAAGGTATTGCATCGCCCGGTCTGACCATGAGAATATCGTTTACCGCAATCCGCTCAATGGGTGTTTTCTCTGCCTCACCCTTTCTCTGCGCGGTTTTTGGCGCCTTTGCCACCAGATCCTCAAGCGCCTGTCTGCTCCTGGTGACGCCAAACTCCTCCAAGGTTTCGCTCGCCGCAAACAGGACAATGATGATCGCGGCTTCCTCAAGCTCTCCCAGATAGAAAGCGCCGATCGTCGCAATGGTCATGAGGAGGTTGATGTTGGAAAACTTGAGCCTTGAAAGGCTTCGGAGTCCGCGTGCAATAACGCGCCTGCCGAATATAAACACCAAGCCAACAAATAGTGGATATTCGATCCATGCCGGCAGGTGAATGGAAAATAGTGATAGTATTTCAAGCGGCACGATGAATGCGAGGGCCAAGAGCAGCCTTTTGAATTTTGTTTCTTTGAGCAGTTCTGTGATGAGCATACCGTATGAGCGTATCAATCAACGTACCTTCATTCTGCCATATTTCAACTTTACGTCTGGTAAGTATTCAGTTATTCCCGAACGCGAGTGAATGCCCACGCGCGCAGGTGGAAGGGCGTATGCGGTCGCTTGATCGCGGCGCTTAAGCATTGGGTGTTCCCGAAATGTTTGGGCGATAGTGATAGTGGTTGCTGGGAAAATGGTGAATAGTTACTACGTATGGTACAATATGCCAAAAACCATGAGGTCATTGTGATTTCTTATACTAACACGCCAGCGGATCATTGATCTTCTTCGCAAGCATTATAATGGACACAATCAACCAACCAATTCCCGCAAGGGTAAATTCTGCTCCCCGCAAGGGAAGCGCGGCGAGCGTGGCCGCGCCCGCGAAAAAACCAAACAGTGAGGTGAAAAGCACTGACCCACATGAGGCGCATCCCACACCAAACGCGGCTGCCAAGATCCCCGCGACGCTCGCGCCGACTTCCCTTCCCCCTGCAACCCGCCGACGAAGATAAAATAGGAGGAGGGTAAGGTTAATACCGGCAAGCACGGCAGCCGCGATGAATAACGCGAACCGCAACGGCGCGGTGTTGAGAGCAAGATTCGCAAATGTCCATTCAAATATCTTGAACTTTATCCCCAATCCAAATTGCGGAGAAAAGAGCAACATGCCAACCAACCGCATATTTCTTACCCACGCCGCAATAAACAGCAAGATATACGCTGTCATGACGGCAAGCAGTACATATCGAGGTCGACTAAAAACCGTACGAAACGCGGAAATAACTGCATGCATAGCGATTTGATACCGGACAGCACCATTAGAGCACAGAATCAATCAGCGACTTCAACTGCTCGAGAGGTACGGCACCGGATACAGGAATCTTTTTATCACCCGCGACAATCACACTATACGGAGTCCCACTGCCACCGGCATCAACCGCGTCTTGCGCCTGACTCGACACCTTCTGCACCCACCTGCCAGAGCGTATACAGTTTTCAAACTCTGTCCTATTCAGCCCTACATATTCAGCAATCTTGGGCAATTCTGCTGGATCAAGGCCGTTGTTGGAAGGGGTAATGGCGAAAATGCGATCAAGATAGTTCCAGAACGCTTCGTTCCCCCCTTGTTCTCCAGCACACTCGAGTGCTTCCGCCTCTTGAGGAGCTTTTGGATGGAGAGAAGTCAAGGGAAAATGCCGATACACCCAGTTCATCTTGCCGTCATATTCTGAAATCAGCTGCTGCATGGTTGGATGGAAACGCTTGCAGAACGGACACTCGGTATCTGAATATTCGACCACGGATACTTTTGCATTACGATCTCCCCACACCCAATCTGTATCAGTGATAGGAGCCATGTTGATGGCACGTGGCGCGGAAGGCTGCGGAGATGGTGCCGCAGGCTGCGCGGCGGCTGACGGCGAGTTAGACGTGCGCGCGCTCAGCGTATCCCTGGCATTACCTTTCAGTACAATTCCCAGCAACACGAAAAATCCAACCACCAATCCGATCACCAGCGCAGTACCGACACCTATGAAGAAACTCACCTTGGGCGAGAGAGAAGAAAGGAATCCTTTTTCTGTTATGTGTTCTGTCATAATTGAGTTGTTCTAAAACTTATAAAACGTATATGACCTATTCCAATAACAAAAATCAACATCGCACGATCTACGCGCATTGTTGGTGAGGTTTAGAGAAAAGGATAAATTTTCGGATGGAGCGTACCGCTGGAAAACGCGTTTCGCAAATACGCTGGAGTGATGGGAACGCGCACTGAGGCGAATGTAACGCTCACCGACACTTCCCTGATGCGGGTTAGGAGTACGCGCGCGGCGAATACTGACCACACCAAGAGAAGTCCGCCCAACGCCAGGGAGTCCATTACCTGCTGCAGGGGGACAGCCACATAGGGCGGAAACGCTTGAACATGCTTCTCAATCACACAACACTCCGCGCCATTGGCGGAAGATGGAAAGAGTGTATCTTCAAATTGCACATGCACAACCGAACGCCAACCCTCCGCCTGCGCCACGCGGTGACACGTCGCCGCCACGCTCGCGAGGCTGATGCCCGCCGCCAAAGTAATTGTGACAAGAGACATTCCTTTCATATGCGCCAATAACATCTTACTACAGATATCACATCATGAAATAGCACTATTCTGCTCGGGCGCGCCCCAGTTCTTGTTGCGGAACTCGGCCCCCGACACTACGTGTCGGGGCCGTCCCGATAAGCCCCAAACTCTCATCGGCTCTGGCTT
>JBFLWV010000037.1:0-30386 GCA_040757655.1 Patescibacteria group bacterium
CAACGGCAAGTCGCCTCTTGAATGTGCGGGTGCGGATATTTCAAAGGTCACGAATTGGATTTCATTCTGTCGAAAATTACCGTCCGGGAAAAGCGCTGTTTAAAGCGCTATTTCTGGTACGCCACCTGAATGTTTTGCTGATTTCCAAAGATATTCCGCCGACCCTCACTATTGTTACTAGTGATTGAGTTCAATTAAGGGGGTACGGTTTTATTTCAGAGTTACAATTATCAAATAATATGCTATCAATTCCGCGTTTAGTTGGACTCACTATTTAGGCTTACTGGGAGCTGAACCAGGAACTCGGTCCCGCACATTGGTGGACCTAGGCGGAATCGAACCGCCGCCTGCGCAATGCGAATGCGCTGTTCTACCACTAGACCATAGGCCCAATAACTTTTTAACAAACCATTTCAGTTAGGCCCTTCGGGCACTAACTCCCTCCGGGCAGCACTAAAGCGGTCGGAATTTCAACACTTTGAAATTCCGATACGATCAATTAATTTGTCATTATATTTCTAGATAGTTCTAGAAATAAATTGTGGATAACTGGACCCAGCGGGGATCGAACCCGCAACCTTCAGACTGCCAGCCTGACGCTCTAACCAATTGAGCTATGGGCCCTTATTACTATTATAATTTGCCCTCGCCAAGAATTGAACTTGGATCCAGGGCTTAGGAGTCCCTTGTTCTATCCGTTGAACTACGAGGGCAAGTAAAATTTAGATTCTGTATAAATCCTACTCGATAGTGTAACATTTAATCAGACTTTGCACAGTCTATCCAAGTTTAATTCACAACTATCATTTATTCTTTAACTAAACTAATATGTTTCGCGACTCCTCAAAATTCACCAAAAATGACGAAACCATCATAGGAACCTCAGTAAAACTTGAAGGAGATTTTGTGGGTGAAAACAATGTCGTCGTGGAAGGTATGGTACATGGCAGCATGAAAACGACACAAAACCTCCGCATAACTCCTCATGCAAAAATATTTGCCTCCGTTGAGGCACAAAACGCCTCAATTGCGGGAGAAATCCATGGCAATATGAAAATCGCAGATCAGCTAGAACTTCTTTCTACCGCACGCGTGAATGGTGACATTGAAACAAAAATAATTTCTGTAGCACACGGTGCAATCCTCAATGGCAAGATCACTATGGGGAATGAGCAGAGAGGTGTGGCGGATATCCCATCGGAAAGAAAAAACAAATAATGGCAGGGGATATATGTACCATTATTTTTTTGATTCCTCTCTCCACCACAAACGCTTCCAACATAATATAGCACGGATTGAAACGCGCATCACTGATCTTGGTATTAAGGGAAAGGTAACGAGGCTTACCCCACTTCATGATCTGCGTGAGGCTATAGAGCAATCACTCGCACAAGGCACCCGCACGTTGATTGCCATAGGGAATGATTACCTTCTCTCGCGTATCGCGAGCGTTTTACGTCACTATCCAAAATGTGTTCTCGGTATCATCCCTCTCGGGAACGGCCCATTCTCGATTGCACGTAACCTTGGCATCCCCGAGGGGATGAGCGCGTGTGACACCATCGCTGCACGCAGGATAGAAGTATTCGATGCCGGCATTATGAATAATGAAGACCTCTTTATTTCTGTAGTAGAAATTCGCAATACGCTCTGCAGTATTGAATGTAATGCACAATATTATCTTACCCCCCTCTCCGCCTCATATACGACGATACAAAATCTAAATTCATTTCGCTACCCCCATTATTATGATAACCCCGCTGATGGCAAATTGAGTATTTTTATATGTCTAAAAAAGCCACAATCGTGGTGGAGGAAACGGACCACTTTGCAGCTTACCCATTGTACGGCAAAAAAAATTACTGTCTTCCCCCTTCAAGGAGAATCAACCGCAACTGTTGATGGATTCAAGATGATCCGCCTCCCATTTACTACAGAAGTTTTGCCACATCATTTCAATTTCATTGTGGGGAAGACAAGGTTATATGAGGAAATATAGCTAATGTTCGCCAAATTTTATCTATGTGAAATAAGCGCGTGGATGAATTTTGGCTTATTCCAGTTAGGCCCTTCGGGCGCTCACTCCCTCCGGGCAGCACGAAAGCTGCGCTTAACCGCTGGATCGTATCGGCACGGCAGCCTAACACAGTCCAGCACTTACCTGAAGGGTAAAGTGTCTGTCGGAATTTCAACGCTTTGAAATTCCGATACGACTAAATAAAAACTTTGAAATTCCGATATGATAAAAATGTTCTTTATTGCTGTGTAGTGGATGATGTGGCGCTGAAAGACACCGCATGTTGGGGGAGGTGTACCGTTCGTACCTCACTTTCTTTATCGCGTAACACCGTGCTCTCAACCACCATTTTATCCTTCGTGAGAGATATAACCTGACCGCGGTTAATAAGGAGATCCACATTCCGCAACACGTTCGCCACTATCCCGGTGGGACGCACGCGATACTGCATAATGCTCTGGCTCTCTATGTCAATAACAAGACCGACCACGTGACCGAGGTTGTACTGATCGATGGTCTCTACGGGAATATGGAATAATTGATCGGACGTGAGCAACATAGAGAGCGCTACGTTGATGGTGAAGATCCTCTCTGAGGCGTGCTCAAGCCACCGCGGCGACGGAAGAGAAACGCTTGCTGCGCCACGGTGAGCAGCGTGGTCACCAACCAATATAAGGAAAGACCTCCGGGAAGCTTCGTACCAATAAAAACAGTCATCAAGGGCATCATATACAACATTTGTTTATTCATGATAGCGGTCATACTCTCATCCTTCGCACCCGGCACCTGAGGTTGCGGTTTTGTGACCAGCATCTTTGACTGCCAAAACTGGGCAAGGCCTGCAAGCACCGCGAGAGGAATGGATGGGTGCGTAAGATCTAAGAATCCAAAACTCATTGGCTTAATAAATTCTGGCTTTGTAATAAAAGGATAGAGTACTTCAAACCCATTTGACGTTAAACCACGTCCAAACACTTGATAAAGGGCTATAAAGAAAGGGAGTTGGATGAGGAGAGGTAAACAGGAAGAAAATGGATTAACCTTCTCTGTTTTATACAATTCCATGGTCGCACGCGCGAGTGCTTCCTTATTATCTCCATACCTTTGCTTTAACGCATCAAGTTTTGGCTGAAGTGATTGTAGCGCCCTCTGAGATCGAATGGATTGAAGGGAGAGAGGATACAGCAATAGCTTGACGGCGATCGTGAGCGCAATAATTGCGATGCCTATATCATTGCCTGGAAGTATATTGTAAAAGAATATCAAGAGATTAAAGAGTGGTTGATAAATGAGAATGTGGTATAAATATTTCATAAGGTAATCGCAGTACTCTTATGGTACGGGGTCATAGGAAGGTGGATGCAAGGGATGGCATTTAATGATTCTCCGTATTGCGAGCACTATACCGCGGAATGCACCATGGCGTATCAGCGACTGCCTGGTATATTCTGAACAAGTAGGAAAAAATCTGCAATAACCCCATGGCCGTCGCATGAATCCATGGTCGGGCGACAAAGTGAACTGGTACCCACGAACTCCGCAGGCAAATAACTTACCTATAAAGATATTAACAGCTCTCATGACTTTCCCCATACTTTAGCCAAATTTTAGTATTTCTTCTTTAACGGACCAAGGTGTTGCACTAATGATAAAAAATCCTTTTCTATAGCACTAAATGGCAGTGATAATGAATATCGCTTAACAACGAACACTACATCATACCCTACAGGAAAAAAAGGGAAATTCTTTTGAACCACTGTCCGCAGCTGCCGCCGTAGACGATTACGCCCTGTCGCGTGCTTAATAACAGTGTTCGGTACTACGAATCCTATCCTTGTTCCCATCCTCCCGTTCCGACGATAACACATTTTCATCCATGCACAAGTGGTGGTCTTCCCCTCCCGATAGAGACGGATATAATCCTCTGAACGCTTAAGACGGTATTGGGAGGATAACATATTTTTCCCCGCACATTAAAGAGCTCCCTATACGGTCAATCGTGATCGTCCTTTACGTCTGCGACGTGCAAGCACGTGCCTGCCACCACGCCATGCCATCCGCGCGCGAAATCCGTGAACACGCGAGCGTCTACGTTTCTTTGGTTGATAGGTTCGTTTTGGCATAACAAAATAAAAAGGGAAACAACGTTGTTAGGTACACTATACCGAAATACCCCTCCTCCGACAAGTAAGAAATAACCATCATCATTCATACACACCGTCTACACAGGTTGTACACAAAATTGCCAAAAAACCTCGCTTTCTGCTATGGTGATGCCATGCTATGATAATGGCGTTATACTGAAATAGCGTCGTATTGATCGTATATGATTGCTCGTCTCGTTGCGTTTGAAACGACCTATGTCTGACATTCCTCTCAATGAGCTTTGGCAAGCAGTGCTAGGGGAACTGGAGCTTTTGCTTTCCCGTGCCCATTTCACCACGTGGTTTAAACATACCTTCATTATTGAACGGGACGGATCTCGGTTGGTGATTGGTGTCCCCAATACCTTCACCAAAACATGGCTCGAGAATAAGTATCATCAATCAATCGTGAAAGCGCTCCGCAATGTCACAAATAATGAGCTATGTGAAGTGTCCTATCAAGTTCAAGCGCGCCACTTCCCTCTTCAGGCGACTGTTCCTCCTCTGGAGAATCGCAGAGGAGAACTATCACCAGAAGCAACTTCCCCACAATTTGCAAATCGCATGGATAAATATGGCCTCAACCCGCGCTACGTATTCCAATCATTTGTGGTAGGAAAAAGCAATGAACTCGCACATGCTGCAGCAAAAGCAGTCGCCCAGCAACCGGGTGTTATCTATAATCCACTCTTCATCTATGGGGGAGTGGGGTTGGGAAAAACACATCTTATGCAAGCGATTGGACATGAGTTTTTAAGCAATGATCCTTCAAAAAAGGTACTCTATACCTCATGTGAGAAATTTACGAATGAATTTGTATTTTCAATAAAAAACGGCAATGCAGATTCATTTAAAGACCGATACCGCACCGTCGACGTCCTGCTCATTGACGATATCCACTTCATGGCAGGGAAAGAGCAAACTCAAGAACAATTTTTCCATACCTTCAATGAGCTTCATCAACATAATCGTCAAATTGTTATCTCCTCCGATCGCCCACCCAAAGCACTTGCCGGGCTTGAACAAAGACTCCTCTCCCGTTTTGAATGGGGTATGATTGCGGACATTGGCTTACCTGACTTGGAAACCCGAATTGCGATATTGGAGCGCAAACTTACCGAACGCAATATGAGCCTTGATACGAGTATCGTGACCTCCATCGCTTCCACCATTCAATCAAATATCCGCGAGTTAGAAGGGGTGTTAAATCGCATCCTTGCGTATCAACAACTTAACGGTACTGTTCTCACCCCAGAATTAGTGCATTCACTCCTTGTTAGCATGAGTGTACCTCCTAAGCGAGGTGCCATTACCCCAAAACATCTTATGAAAGTGGTGGCGCAGTATTACGATATCTCTATTGAAAATCTAGTAGGCGAGAGCAGAAAAAAAGAGCTTGTTATACCGCGACAGATCGTCATGTATCTCATGCGAGAAGAGATTAAGAGCTCCTTTCCTAATATTGGTGCTGAATTGGGGGGGCGTGACCATACGACCGCGATGTATGCATACACGAAGATCGTTGAAGAGTTAGAAAAGAACGAACAAATACGCCAAGATGTGACACTTATCCGTCAACAACTATTTAACCAATCATGGGATAAGGGGTAAATGAACTGTGGATAAAAAAGTTCTCTTTTCTTTTTTTCCGTTTTCAATTTTCTCCATCGTCCATTCAAATCACATGTTACTAAACAACAATGAGCGATGAATAAATTTTAGAAAAGATGTGAAGAAAGTTTTATTTTGCACCAGTGCCGAAGAAATTTTTAAAAAAATCTTCTCCCCTGTCTCCATATGTCTTCATTCATCCTCTTTTCCACCATTCTCATTATCACGTTTCAATATAATATATTAAATAGATTATGAAATTTATTTGCACCCAAGAGAATTTCCACCGAGGACTTAGTGTGGTAAGCCATATAGCAAGCCACACCACCACCCTCCCCATCCTTTCAAATATCCTCATGGAGATACAAGGGAACACTCTCGTACTAACCACAACAAACCTTGAGATTGGGGTTCAGACGAAGGTCAGAGGAAGAGCAGAAGAAGGGGGGCGGGTAGTAGTGCCCGCAAAACTTATTAATGAATGTGTAACATTACTCCCGAGAGAGAATGTGAGCATTTTTCAAGAGGGAGAGAGTTTAAGGGTGCAAGGCGGATCATATGAGAGTAAAATACACACAACTTCTGCTGATGATTTTCCTCTTCTGCCGACCATTGAAAAACAAGTCACATTTACCATTCATAATACAAGGCTCACTGAGGTGCTACAAAGCACGCTGTTCGCCGCGGCGTTTGATGAAAGCAGACCAGAACTTGCCGGGATTTATGTGCATATTACGAAGGGTAGGTTCACTGCAGCTACCACGAACAGCTATCGCCTTGCGGAAAAAAGTATAGAGATTTCAAATCAATCTATAGATTTACCAGGAGTTATTATTCCCATTCGTACCATGCAGGAGGCGGCAAGGATACTCCCGCTCAATCCTGTAGATCAGGGAGAGGAAGATGTGGTAGAGGTTGTTTTAGGACAACACCAAATTTCATTTATAATGAGAGATACAATGATGGTGAGTAGACTTATTGAAGGGCAATACCCTTCTTATCAGGGAATAATTCCCTCTACCCATGAATCGTTGGTAAGTGTTGAGCGAGTGCTTTTCTTGCAAGCGTTACGCGCTGCAAGTCTTTTTTCAAAATCTGGCATGAATGATATTTCTCTCACCATACTTCCAAAGGAGCAAGGGGTACGGCTGCGGGCAGTAAATATTCATGTGGGTGAAAGCACTACCACAGTGCCCGCAAAGGTAGAAGGAAAACAAAACGAGGTAGTGTTGAATTGGCGGTATCTTGCGGAAGGCCTTGAGAGTATCACTACAGAATCAGTGAATATTGAAGTCACCAATTCAAAGATTCCGGTTCTTTTGAGACCTGTGGGAACAAAAGACCATCTTTACCTCATTATGCCGATACGGCAGTAATATATTTACTCCATGTCTTCTGTGGGGGCCATTCTTGTGTCGGGGTCATTGGTGTACGACAAGATCATGGATTTTCCTGGGCGGTTTGTTGATCACATCCTCCCTGAAAAAATTCATGCGTTGAGCGTGAATTTTGTGGTAGATAAGGTGGAGACGAGAATGGGCGGCACGGCGGGTAATATTGCCTATAATCTCAAATTACTTGGTGAAGAACCTATAATTTTTTCGCAAGCGGGTACGGATTTTGGTCTTTACAAGAAATGGTTACAACAGCATCACATTACTGTGGAGGGAATCAGGCTAGTGCCTCGTAAAGAGACGACGGTAGCATACATCATCACTGATCGTAACGACAACCAGATCGCAGCGCTCCATTTTACCACCATGGGAACGCCGTGTGGCATTACCCTAAACAAGGTACAACGTTATGTACCAGTGAAGATGGCAATCATTGCTCCCGGCAATACTACTGACATGATACATGCTGCGCAAGTATATAAGAGATTAGGTATCCCGTATATTGCAGATCCAGGACAAGAGATTCCTCTACTCTCCGCACGTGAACTTGATTATATAATGCAGGGCGCCCGCGTCCTGATCAGTAATGATTATGAATTTTCATTGATTAAGCGGAAATTGAAATTGAGTGATGAGGTTATTCTCCGCAGAATGCCGATCGTTGTGGTAACGCTCGGTGCGCAAGGATCCTGCATTTACCATGGTACCCAAAAATATACTGTGAAAGCGGTGCGTCCGAGACGGGTGGTAGATCCCACTGGCGCAGGCGATGCATACCGCGCTGGTTTCATAAAGGGTTTCATCAATGGATGGAGTCTCACGCGATGCGGCGAGTTTGCTTCCTACATAGCGAAATTTCCGGTGGAGCATTATGGCACGCAAGAGCACCGATTCCCGCGTAATCTAGAGAAGCGTCAAGGGAGATTTTTACTGAAGTCGTAGAACATACTATAATAAATGAAGACAAACTCCTTTTCGTCGTATGCGTTTTATCCGTCCCCATCTCAATCCTTTATTGGCGATGTTTTTCTACGGTGCGCTTACCGGCGCGTTTGTGACGCTTCTCGTCACCACCCGCATACTCACGCCTTCCCGCGCAGAAAATCAGGGCACAGTAAAGGGAGTTTCAGTCCAGCAAGAAACTGCAGAAAGTCAGGGACAAACTACCCGTCAACCTCCTTCTGAAATTGCCACCCTTTCTCCCCCAAACCAAGATGCGGTTGCAGAGGCGGTGGTGAAGCGGGTGATTGATGGCGACACAATGGAGCTTGAGAGCGGATTGCGCGTGCGCGCCATAGGTATCAATAGCCCGGAAATGGACGTGCGCGGGATTGAAGGTTGCCTTGCTGCGGCTGCGTTAGAAGCGCATAGAAATTTAGCACAAGGGAAGACGGTTGAGCTTGAGCGCGATGTAAGTGATAAAGATCGCTATGGCAGACTGTTGCGGTACGTATGGATAGATAATGTGTTGTTAAATATAATGATGGTGGAGCAAGGACTTGCACGCGCCGTGGCGTACCCGCCAGATGTAAAATATCAGCAGGATCTTGCGGCAGCGGAAGAGCGCGCGAAAAACGCGCAGCGCGGCATGTGGGGTAGTGTGTGCCGCACGGCAGCATCAGGCGAGAGTACCGATACCTCTACACACTTACCTGCACTTCCTTCTGTTTCAGAGTGCACTATTAAGGGAAATATTTCCTCAAATGGCGATAAGATTTTTCATCTCCCCGGATGCAGGAGCTACGCGAAGGCTATCATCACACCTTCCACAGATGAGCGCTGGTTCTGCACTGAAGAAGAAGCTTTGTCAGCCGGTTGGAGGAAGGCAGGAGATTGCCCGAAGAAATAATATTTTATCGCGCGGGAGGTCGCCAGTCATTGTTGCCTTCGTAAGATGTAATGAAGCCTGTTAAGACTTCATTTTTTCTTCCACAGCGACGCGGTTATGTGGAGGCTGCTATAGCGGGCAAGCGCAATTTCATGGAATCCTGATAAGGCCATCCGTGCACGCAATTGTTTTACTGTTGGTTTATAGGACGTCAAGAGCGTAGTCTCATTGCGCTTCATATTCATAAGAGCGTTTTCCTTATCGTAATTGCACTGTACGTTCCCCTGCGTGATATTCATGCGGCTTTTCGATAGCAACTGTAGAACCGGCGGTATGAGGTAAGAATTATACATACCTGCATGCGGCGTTTCAAGAGTGAGGAGAAAATAGTCTTCATTATCCATTGCCGTATGTATGTTTTTGTCAATTACTTTTTTTGAGAAAATAACCCCATTTGCCACCAGCACGATGAGCGTAGGTCCGTATAAGGATCGTCGGAGTGTGCGTATTATACCGACTACTTCCACATCTCCCATCTTTCGCTGAAATTGGATTGAAGGGAATAAGGATTGTAAAGAACTAAAAGTTTTTTGTAGCACTGGTTTGCAAATGTCATTGAGAAGGTAATTCTTCACTATGCAGTACCGGATGAGATATGGTACTTCTCTCCCCGTTGCCACCCCAAGGTGGAGAATATTGACAGGTTGGGGGATGGTACGACGCACTGTGGGTAAAAATCTGATTAAGGCATTAAGCTCCCTTTTCCCGAGATTATACTTTGGATGGGATTCTATCTTTTTCCAAATACCATCAAAATAGAATTGTTTTGTATTCATACATGTGGGTCCTTTCTCACCAGGGAAGGTGAATCTGTGGTGTAAAACCAATCTTTTTAAGCCACCCCACCCCTTCTTGATACGAGCAAGAGTATACCGGGAATTGTGCAAAACCATTTTGTCTCGAATATCCTCCTACTTCGGTAGAACAATCTAAGGTAAACACACAACCCCCGCCACGCGCGCATCGAGCAGATAGATCAAAGTGTTCACGGGTTGAAAACCATACAAGTGAGCCAGGGATTGAGAGTGAATAGAGGGCGCCAACCAGCTCATATTCTTGATCGCCATAGAATTGGGGCGCGGTTTTCATGCATAATCCTTGTCCAAACTTCCATCGTGGCATTCCAAAAATAATATGTGCGTTATATTTTTTTTGCAGGTAGCGGGCATGTTGTATGGCTGCTAGTGTTTCATAACGCCAATCAGTAAGACCACCTAAGAATGCAATACCCACCGCAGGTATTCCTCCTTGTAGAGCGCGGTCGTGCGCATCAAGGCGGTATAGCATATTTGATTTTGGTCCTGTGGTGTGCATGGTTTTGTAGACTTCAGGATCATACGTTTCCTGCCACACAATAGAGAAGGTGCACCCCTCACGCGCGAGCATTTTATAATCCTCCCTTGTGCTTAAAGGAAAAAAATTAACTCCCACATGACGCGCACCTGCATTTTTTGCTGCTGCGATGTATTGTGCTGCTTTCTCTCCGTGGAAGAGCAGCGGGTCAGTCGCGGCTACCAGCTCAATATCGCCATATCCCATGGTAATAAGGGCAGCGCTTTCAACCCTCGTTTCCTCTGGGGTAAGACGCAGAAGTTTTTCTTTTGGTACGTTGCCATTTCGCCACGGACAATAGAGACAATGGTCAAGGCATCCTCCTTTACTTGAGTCGCCATTGGAGATATACAACGGTGGCATGAGGAATAGTTGGTTCTGCCACACCATAGTTCTTGACTTTTTGGCCGCGTCGATAATGAGCTGTCGTAATTCATCTTGGGATGATGCGAGAATGAGTTTTGCCACTTGCGCGAGCGAATTTTTTTTTAACAACAAGAGGTGTTCCACCTCGTTGGTAGAGGGCTTGGAAGCAGAAAGGAGCGCGTTTATTTTCTGCGGATCGAAATAGGTACTGAACATATCCGCAGAAGTATAGCAGGATAGGTAGAAACGTCATTCAATTTAATGTATTATTTGAACTTTTTGAGATTTTAAGCTAATATAAAGCTACAAATCATCGGTATTTTCTGACGATATCTTATGGATATTGATAAAATCAAGGCCATTCTTATCAACGTAGGTTTATCGAAGCTTGAAACAGATTGCTTTCTTGCATTATTAAAAAGAAGCCCTCAACGCGCATCAGAGATTTCTCGTGCACTTGATGTGCCAAAGGCAACCGTACTTGTGGCACTTAATCGGTTAAGCGACCGGTTTAGTATCGTGAAGCGCACCAAGCAAAAGAATTCCTATCAGTTTGTCGTGGAAGATCCGCGCGATCTCCTCCATTTTTTGGAGCGCGAAGAAACCGTACTCGCGCAACACAAAAAGGCGATTACCATGCTCTTGCCAGAAATGCGTTCTCTTCAGGAGTATGAGGTGGCAAAACCAAAGATGTATTACTATGAAGGGAAGGAAGGCGTGAAACAAGTATTCATGCAGGTACTCAATGAAGCAGATGACATCATTGGGTATGGGAGCAATGAGGATGATGTAAAATATTTACCAGAGTTATACCCTGCCTATTATGAGCAGCGGGTTAAGCGAAAAATACCTGTCACTGCGATCATCCCTGCATCACCATTCAATATTGCGGAGACAATAAAAAATGAGATGGCGCAATTACGCAAGACCCATCTCATTCCTGCGCAATACAATTATCCTATCCAGGTGAATATCTATAAGAATACTACGGTGTTCTACTCGTTTGAAGAAAGTTTTGCTTTGGTGATTAAGAGCAAACCAATATCCGAATGCCTCCGCGCCATTTTTGAATTTGCTTTCGCCTCCACTGCAGAGGCAGACAAAACCATACGATCAGCACATCATGCGGAATAATAACAAATTGTATCCTTCGCTATTACTACGGCACAACTTCAATGTCGATGGTGTTACCTTCGGTGACGGTGCCGTTGGCGTGGGTGAGGACGGCAGAGAGGCGGTAGCGCCCGAGAGTTGGCGCTTCGTCCCAGACCAGGCTCGAGCGTTCTCCTTGTGTGGTGGCCACTCCTAAGAATATAGTTTGGTTGGTGGTGAGGTTGCGCAGATAGAGGTCAACTTTCGAGATCTCACTGTTATCTTTTCCTCTCAACACAATCGGCTGTGGAAAGGCGCTTGCATTGAGGGAATCGCCTTGTTGCGGTTTCTGCCATTCAATGGCAGACATACCTCTCTCTCGCGCAATCGTAATGGGTATGGTGGCTGTACGGCTGTTGTCGATATCGTCATACGCCACGATCGTGAGGTCGTAGCTGCCATTGTCGAGGCCGCGGAGAGGCACGGTTGTGGTGTAGGGTGCTGATTTCATGGAGGCGAGCAGCTGGTTATTGATACGGATTTCAATGCGGCTTACTCCACGTAACGCAGAAGCATGTACTGATACCGTCGCCTCTTGTCCTGTGAGTGTGGTGTGGTCGCTGGGACTGAGCACGGTGAGCGTGGGGTGGTTCGCTTCTATGTGGAGATCATCATACTCAACAGGCGGGATAATGGTGGAGGGCGTGAAGCCATTGGCAGTAGCCCAGCGCTGTACTGTTTCTTCCCAGCTTTGGTATTGAGGATCAACCCCAGGATTGCTTGGCGCAGGTCCTTGTGGGTCGTCTTTGTTTACGTAATGCAAAATGTTATGCACTGCCCCGGTGCGGTATTCCATAATAAAGGAGGCTGGCGTGAGGTCAGTGGCAAGTTTTCCTGAAGCGCGGTCAATGCGGATCAGCGCATCACCTTCCACTCTGCCGTTCAGCATGGGTTTAGGGGGAAGTGTGGAGGGATCCGGCTGCGCGAATTGTTCGATCGGCGCCTTTTCCAGCGCGCGTTTCATGAACGTGTTCCAGATGGGTGCGGCGACCACAGAACCGTCTGCACCCTTTTTCATAGCAGTAAAATCATTATTCCCCACCCATACCCCTGCGGCGAGTGAGGGGGTAAAGCCAATGGTCCATGCGTCTTTGAAGTCGTTTGTCGTACCGGTTTTTGCCGCTACTGGTCGGTCACCCAGCTGGAGTTTGCTCTGCGCCCCAAACATGAATGCGCGCGCGTTATTATCTGCCATGATGTTGGTTACCTGGAGCGCGACTTGTCGAGGTAAGACCTCCTTTCCCTCATCGTGAGCAGCTTTCCAGATTGCCTTTCCAGAATGGTCGTAGATTGCAAGGAGCGCAATCGGCGTGTGGTACACGCCACCTTGGCCCAATGAAGAGAGTGCTGCAGTGTGTTCTAAGAGTTTTACCTCACCACCACCTAAGACCAGAGAGAGCCCAAAGCGTGAGCGGTCTGAGAGCGTGCTATACCCCATGCGTTCAGCCTGCGTGAGTACGTTATCAACTCCCGCAAGGTACAATGCTTTCACCGCAGGCGTGTTTAAGGATCCTGCGAGCGCAGTGCGGATGGATACTGGTCCACGCTCTTTACCGTCGTAGTCATGCGGCGTATAGTCTTTCTCCGTGTCTGTTTTAAATACGGTATCTACATCGAAAAGGATCGTATCAGGGGAGTAGTCGCCTAAGGTAAAGAGCGTGGCGTACACGATAGGTTTGAATGACGAACCTGGTTGACGAGGAGAGAGCACCACATTAAAATTGCCATCATGCTGGGTGTCAAAATAATCACGCGATCCCACCATGGCGAGTATCTCTCCGTTTTTGGCATTCATAGCAACGAGCGCGGCGTTCGTCGCTTTGAAATTCTTCTCATTCCGCTTTACTCCTTCCGTGATTGTCTCCTCTGCGATTTTTTGAAGTTCTAAATCAAGTGTCGTAATAACTTTTAGCCCTCCTTGCTGAAGTTGTATCTCTCCGTAGCGTTCCGTCAGCAGTTCTCGGACGTACATAACAAAATGTGGCGCGATAATGGCATCTTTGAAAGGTTGAAAGGCTATTTTTTCATCCTTTGCACGCGTCGCTTCGTCTTTGCTGATGTAGCCTTGTTCTGCCATTTGGCTGAGGAGATATTGCTGGGATGCAAAAAGCTCTTTGGTGTGGGTGCCATACGGCGAGTAGTAGGTAGGCGCTTTAGGGATGACCGCGAGTACGGCAGCTTCACCAAGCGACACGTCACGCGCTGATTTACCGAAATAGGTCTTTGCCGCCGCCTCGATCCCATAGTTTGATCCGCCATAGGGGATTTCATTCAAATACATTTCCAGGATTTTGTCTTTCGTGAATGCACGTTCGATGCGCCAGGTGAGCACTACTTCTTTGATTTTGCGCGTGAAGGTTTTTTCGTTCGTGAGTACTGCATTTTTTACGAATTGCTGAGTGAGCGTACTGCCACCGCCACCGGATGGGCCCAGATTGATGATGTACCGGAAGAGGGAGCGCACAATACCGCGAATGGAAATACCTTGATGGGTATAGAAATTGCGATCCTCTCGTACGATCGTCGCCCATTTTAAGTATTCTGGAATATCTTGAAGGGTTACTGGCGTCCTTTTTTCTGTTGCATAGAGTTCATAGAGCACCGTGCTACCGGTGCGGTCGTAGATTTTGGTAGAAATGGGAGTTGGCCGTTCGATAATACCGGTAGGGCTTGGCAATCCGCGGGTAAGCCATAGGAGCGCGCCTATTCCCGCAAGAATGGCGATCAATCCGGCGATGAGAGCAATTTTTAGTAGTTTTTTGGCGATGGAGTATGGTCGCGGGCGACGTGGGACATGAGGAGCACGGCGCCGTACGAAAGGACGAGCATAATCGCGGTAACCGCGCCAGGAACTGGGTGATTGCGTGCGTTGAAGAGGAGGAATGGGCATACGGGGTGAAAAATCTCAAATCCCAATTTCCAATGACCAATAAAATCTCAACACTCAAATGACCAAATTCGTATATTTTAGTTTTGGATTTTGAGCTTTATTGGGAATTGGGATTTGGTTATTGGGATTTGCAATCTCTCGTGGAGCACCAAGTTAGCATTCCGATACCAGGTCTTGCGTTTGCTTAAGGCAGTGCGGAGAAAATATTGGTCTGGAAATTATGTTGGTGCTCCACTAGCCATTATACCAGATGTCGGTTACAATGGTGACACAGGGTAGGTTAGATGAGGTGAGTATGACGTATCCAGATACCAAAAAAAGTAATGTGATACAGGAGCTCCTTGACCGTGGCACGGTTGAGGTGATTGATCGTCCGCATCTTCAAGCGCGGCTTGAAAGAGGTGAAAAACTCCGGGTAAAGCTGGGTATCGATCCGTCAGGCACTGATTTACACTTGGGGCATGCAGTGGTACTGCGCAAAATTCGCCAGTTTCAGAATGCAGGCCATACCGTCGTGCTTATCATCGGTGACTGGACCGCGAGGATCGGGGATCCCAGCGGACGGAAGGAAACGCGCCCTCCGTTGTCGCCCGAACAAGTAAAGGAGAATGCAAAGAAATATCTCGAGCAGATAGCGCTCATTCTCGATCTCAATACCATTGAGGTGCGGTGGCAAAGCGAATGGTTTGACCGGTTCACGCTTCAGACAATCATCGAACTTGCCGCGAGATTCACGGTGCAGAGACTTCTCGAGCGAGATGATTTTAAATCCCGGATACAGAAAGGCATTGATGTGCGCTATCACGAACCCCTGTATTGTTTGTTGCAAGGGTATGATTCAGTGCCCATACAAGCAGACCTTGAGCTCGGAGGGCATGATCAACTCTTTAATGTACTCAAAGGCCGCGAAGTGCAGCAGATTCACCATCTTCCACCGCAGGATGTGCTCACCGTTCCGCTCCTTATAGGCCTTGATGGGAAGGATAAAATGGGGAAGAGCTTGAATAATTATATCGCGCTTGCAGACACCCCGGATGATATGTTCGGCAAGATCATGTCGATTCCTGATCATCTCATTATTGAATATTTTACGCTCGCGACTGACGTGTCATTTATGGAGATTCAGGAAATGGCGCGAGAACTAAAACAGGGAGGTGTGAACCCACGGGACTTGAAAGCGCGGCTCGCGCGGGAGATTGTCACCCTATATCACGGGGGTGCGAAAGCAACCGAGGCGTCTCAAGAATTCGACCGAATCTTTAAAGGCCACGAACTGCCAGTGGAGATGCAGGAGGTGCGGTTAGCATCACCCACGATTCGGCCGGATGCACTGCTGTTAGAAACAAAGCTCGCATCCAGCAGGAGCGAAGCACAACGCCTTATCAGGCAGGGTGGTTTGAAGGTCGCAGGAATAGTTGTCGTGGACTGGGGGAAAGAAATGACACTCCATAACGGCGATGTCGTGCAGGTGGGTAAACGTAAATTCGTGCGGATGAGACTATAGACATCATAACTCATTCCTCCTCTACTCCCTCTTCCTCCCCCTTACCCCTTTTCTATTCTCCGCCGTACGCTCCAGCCGTTTTTCAAAGATTGTCATCCGTCTTCTTATCTCTATAGCCATCTCGCTCTATGTCATCTTTATGTGGCCAATGTACCGAATCATTGATGTTCCCAACGGCGTGGCATTTGCATTGTTCTTTTTGTCCTTTTGTCTCCCCCTTACTCCCTTTGTGTATTATGAGTTTCGGCACCCTGAATTCACGCGCAATGGAATCATCATCAGAATGTTTCTTTCCTGTTTGATAGTCGCTCTTGTGATTAGCATATGGGTTGTTCTCGCTATTATTGGGTATCGGGGATTGTTTTATCGGTTGAATTGAGTTTATCCTTGACGTGGAAAGGCCTTTGCCTTTATACTCTCTCTGTTGGGACGCTTTTTGAAGTGCCCCTTTTTTACAAAAAACGCAGATTCCTGTGTGAGTCAGCGCCTTTATAAAGGTAACATGATATGAAATCTGAATTAGCAAC
The DNA here is from genome assembly GCA_040757655.1 of Patescibacteria group bacterium. Lineage (GTDB taxonomy): Bacteria > Patescibacteriota > Patescibacteriia > 2-02-FULL-49-11 > 2-02-FULL-49-11 > 2-02-FULL-49-11. The sequence goes on from JBFLWV010000037.1 coordinate 16,826, forward strand.
AGCCATTAAGCAGGTTTGTGACGAGAAAAATATCTCCATGGCTGCGGTGATTGAGACGATTGAAGCTGCGCTCGCAGCAGCCTACCGTAAAGATTATGGGGAGAAGAATCAGAACATTCGGGTGACGTTTGACCCGGTGACAGGTGGGATAGAGGTGTTCGATGTGAAAGAAGTGGTAGAAGATGAGTTCGTCGCAAAGGCGCTCGCTGAAGCGGAAGCGGTAGCGAAGGCTGCTGCAGAAAACGCGGCGCGGGGGATCACGTCCTCGCCACCCAGCGCAACCACCGCGCCGGCGTCTGTCACACAGGAGCTAGAAGGAGAGCTAGAGCGGCGTTATAACCCCAAAACTATGTTGTCTCTTGCCGAGGCAAAGTTATGGGATTCCAAGGCCGAAGTGGGGCGGGAGGTGCGCAAAGCGCTGCCAGCGCCTGAAGGATATGGACGGATGGCGGCACAAACCGCAAAGCAAGTGATTATTCAAAAGATTCGTGAGGCAGAGCGCAATCAGGTATTTGCTGAATTTAAATCAAAAGAAGGAGAACTTATATCAGGGGTGGTACAGCGTGTGGATGGGCGCGCAGTATTTATTGATCTTGGCCGCATGGTAGCAGTTTTGCCTCCCAGTGAACAAGCAACAGGTGAACGTCTACGTTTGGGCGAGCGCGTGAAAGTATATGTGAAGGAAGTAAAGGAGACGCCCAGAGGTCCTGAAGTGGTGGTGTCGCGTGCGCACCCTGAGATTGTGCGCCGTCTCTTTCAACTGGAAGTGCCTGAGGTTGCGGCACGAACCGTGGAGGTGCGAGAAGTTGCCCGTGAAGCAGGTTCCCGCACGAAAGTAGCGGTAGCAGCCACTGATCCTAATATTGATCCGATTGGTTCGTGTGTGGGGCAGCGCGGCACGCGGGTACAGACGATTATTAATGAGTTAGGAGGAGAGAAACTTGACATTATTGAATACCATACCGATCCAGTGCATTTTATTATCAACGCACTCTCGCCCGCAAAGGTAGTGCACGTAGAGCTGGATGAAGAGCGGCATGAAGCGCGCGCGTTCGTGAAGGAGGATCAGCTCTCGCTCGCGATAGGAAAGGGTGGACAGAACGTGCGCTTGGCAGGGAGACTTACGGGCTGGCGGATTGACATATTGCAGGAAGGGCTTGAGGAAGGAGCCCAACCCGTTGCTTCTTCTGAAGTAATACTTGAGGCAGAACCGGAGACGGCACCTGTCATGGAGGTTGGGGCAGCCTCGGAGAGCAACGGACAAAACCCTGATGACCAAATCCCAATCACCAATCAAACATAAAATTTTCAATGTCCAATTTTCAATTTCAAAATAATGTTCCAGTATCTCAATTTGTAAAACGTTTGTATCATTGAATCATTCAAAATTGATTGAAAATTGGTATTTGAAAATTTCATCTTAGAATCATTATTTACTATTAAATTTACTCGAGGTATGTCCTACATCCTTCTTTTCCCACTGTTAAGCGGCGGTGCAGCGGTACTCTGGGGTGTACTCCTCGCGCGTTGGATTATCAGACTCCCTCAAGGAAACGAGCGCATGCGCGCAATCGCGCGCGCCATTCAAGAGGGCGCGGTGGCATACCTCAAGCGGCAATACCGTACCGTGGCGATTATCGCGGTGCCAATCGCGCTTCTCCTCCTCGTGATCAATGTCACCACGGCAGTGGGGTTTCTCGTGGGGGCTGCATGTTCTGCGCTTGCGGGAGTGGTGGGTATGGCGGTGGCAGTGCGGGCGAATGTACGGACAGCAGAAGCAGCGAAAGAAGGACTCTCGTCAGCACTTTCTGTGGCAGTAAAGGGAGGGTCAGTTACTGGGTTTCTCGTTGCGGGGCTCGCGCTCGTGTCGGTAACAGGGTATTATGCGCTCACCAAGGATGTGGCAGCGCTTGTGGGGCTAGGGTTTGGGAGTTCGCTCATTTCCGTGTTTGCGCGCGTAGGAGGCGGTATCTATACCAAAGCAGCAGATGTGGGAGCTGACTTGGTAGGGAAGGTGGAAGCTGGCATCCCAGAGGACGATCCACGGAACCCGGCTGTCATTGCGGACAATGTAGGTGATAATGTCGGAGATGATGCAGGGATGGCTGCTGACCTTTTTGAGACTTATGTCGTGACGATGGTGGCTGCGATGCTCATCGGTTCGATACTCTACCCAACTTCTCCGAGCGCGGTGGCATTCCCCTTGATCGTGGGAGGTATAGGGATCATAGCAACCTTTCTGGGAAGTTTTGCCATACGGTTGAGCGGCGCCACGCGGAATATCATGGGAGCGCTCTATAAAGGCCTTGTGGGTGCAGGAATCCTTGCGTTCTTGATCTCGGTCGTGTTGGTGCCACGCATGATAGATCGCATCGGTGATGAAGTATGCGCGTATGTACTCACCACTTCAAATGAATGTGCGCGCGCTTCCTACCATCTTGAGGGAGTGTCGCTTCTTGGCGCGATCGTAGTTGGGTTGATTCTGACCGCGTTGTTGGTGGTCATCACGAATTATTACACTGCAAGGGAGCATGCACCAGTGAAGCACATTGCGGATGCGTCGGTGACCGGCCATGGCACCAATGTGATCGCAGGGCTTGGGATAGGCATGATCGCGACCGTGTTGCCGGTGCTCGCGATCGCAGTCAGTATCGGCGTGGCGTATACTCTTGCAGGGCTCTATGGCATTGCGGTGGCTGCAGTGAGCATGTTGTCGCTCGCGGGCATTGTGGTGACTATTGATGCGTATGGGCCCATCACTGACAATGCAGGGGGTATTGCAGAGATGGCAGGTCTTCCCGGTGAAGTGCGGGAGGTGACGGATCCCCTTGATGCGGTGGGAAATACCACCAAAGCAGTAACCAAGGGGTATGCGATCGGGTCTGCCGGGCTTGCCGCACTCGTGCTCTTTGCTGTGTATACCCAGGAATTTTCCGTTCGGGGGGTTGAACTTTCTTTTTCACTTTCTGATCCTAAGGTGATCATGGGATTATTCTTGGGAGGACTCATCCCGTATTGGTTTGGGTCGCTCGCCATGAGTGCGGTGGGGAAAGCTGCGGGTGCGGTCATCACCGAAGTGCGGCGGCAGTTTAAAGAGCGGCCGGGAATCATGGCGGGGACTGACAAGCCTGATTACGGACGTGCCGTGGATATTGTGACCACTGCAGCGCTCAAACAGATGGTGATGCCTGCGCTCATTGCAGTGCTTTCACCCATCGTGGTATCGCTTCTCTTCGGCCCCATTGCCATGGGAGGTCTGCTCGTGGGAGCGATCGTGACCGGCTTGTTTGTCGCCATTTCTATGACTTCAGGCGGCGCAGCATGGGACAATGCAAAGAAATATATTGAAGGAGGCGCGCATGGCGGCAAAGGATCAGAGGCACATAAGGCCGCGGTGACGGGTGACACCGTGGGAGATCCGTATAAGGATACCGTAGGACCTGCAATTAATCCTATGATTAAAGTGTTAAATATCGTTGCCCTGCTATTGGTGCCATTGCTTATTAAATTGATGGAGTAAGCGTTCGGGAGTGCTGCATGAAAAGACGCGGTATTATTCAGGATGGTACTTAAGCGAACATGCGTCCCCGACACGCTAGTGTCGGGGCTCCGGATGATTCGCCAGAGAACCAATCCCTCACTTGTGGATTTGAAATGAAGATCTTCGAGACGCTTTTCATTGCAACCCTCCCTTACTTGAAAGGATTATTATTTCATGAACGTGAGCGTTATCAAGAAACCAAAATCACTTGTTTCCCTCACCGTAGAGGTTCCGTGGGACGAGGTGCAGCCATACCTGGCGCGTGCGGGGCGTGCGTGGAATGAGGAGCACGCAGTGCCGGGATTCCGCAAAGGACAAGCGCCCCTCGATATCATTGAAAAGCGTCTCGGAAAGGAGGCGCTCTTTGATATAGCGATTGATGCATTGGTGCACCACACGTACCTCAAAGCAGTGGCGGAACGTCATCTCGAAACCATCGGGCAGCCGCAGCTTATCTTCCACACAAAGGAACTGGATAAACCCGTGCGGTATGAGGCGGTTGTGGCGCTTATGCCAGATGTGACGCTTGCACCGCTTCAGAACATATCAGTCACCAAGAATACGATTCGTGTGGATGATCATGAAGTTGAGAAACTGCTTGAAGAGATACGGCGTTTGCGCGCGCACGATCGTGTGGTGGATGAGCCGGTAACACTGGGGCATAAGGTTACGTTCCACTATCACCTGCGCCAGGACCATGTGGACGTTGGGGGATCCATGGGCGCTGATACTGACATCGTGTTAGGTGAAACCCCCGTGCTCCCTGGATTTTCTGAAGCACTCCTTGGCATGAAAGCGGGGGAAGAAAAACAGTTCTCAACTCGTTTCCCTGATTCTTGGTCGCGGAAGGATCTCGCAGGGAGGACCGTGGAGGTCACGTTGAAGGTAGTGCGCGTGGCACATCTCGATCTTCCGCCCCTTAATGACGGATTTGCGGTGATGCTCGGTAATTTTAAGAATATGACTGAGTTGCGGGAGAAGATGAAGGAGAATTTACAGCTGGAAAAAGAGGACGAAGAAGAACGCAGGGTGGGTGGAGCAGCGGTTGATGCCTTAGTGAAAATGAGTGCATTCAGCGAGATACCTGATATACTGATAGAGAGCGAAGCAGCGCGGATGCGCGGAGAGATTGCCCATGAGGTGCGCCAACATGGTGTTACGGTGGAGGAGTGGTTGAAGAAGCTTGGCAAGACAGAAGAAGGTCTCGCCAAGGAATTACAACCGCAGGCCGGGGCGCGTGTGAAGGCAACGCTTGCAATGAGGGCGCTGGCGAAAGAGCAGGATATTATGCCAGAGGAAAAAGAGCTCGCAGAGGAAGTCGAACATGTGCTGCGGCATGCAGGGAGCGATCCCGTCGTCGTTGAACGCATCCATTCGCCCGCATTCCGTGAATACCTTCAGAATCAGATCGTAGCGCGGAAGACTATTGAATGGTTAAAGATAAAAGTTGTCCATTAAGCATATGTATGAGAGGTAATGGACTTATCTTAAAACTCAAATGTCAAATCTTAAATCTATATCTCTGAACCTAATAGCTTTACGATTTGAGCTGTGGTTTTGAGTTTTGCGTTTTGAGATTTGAGTTTCTTATGTTGTTCGGCAGTCATGTTTCAATCGCAGGGGGCATTGAGAATGCTCCCACAAACGCCCATGCCGCAGGATGTGAGTGTTTTCAGATATTTTCACGCTCTCCTCGCGGCGGGAAGCCACCGGAAATTACTGAAGAAATCAAGAAAGAATTTCTCGCGCGATGTAGAAAATACAAGTTCACCGACTGGTACATTCACACACCCTACTTCATCAACTTTGCGTCTATTAAAAAGCCTATTCGATGGGGTTCCATCAGCATCGTGCGGGAGGAATTGGAACGCGGAAGCATCATAAAAGCAAAGGCAGTGATGACGCACCTCGGCTCTTCCAAAGATTACGGCAGGGAGAAGTCAGTGGGAAAAGTCATCCGCGCGGTCCATCACGTGCTTGAGGGGTATACCGGCGGCGCTATGTTTTTGTTGGAGCAGTCAGCTGGCGCCGGCGACATCATCGGTGGTACCTTGGAAGAACTGGCGTATATCGTGAAAGAGGTGGAGAAGATTGATAGAAGCTATAAGAGCAAGCTTGGCATCTGCCTCGACACGTGCCATGCGTGTGCGATGGGATATGACCTTAGTTCACGGTCGGCAGTGAATCGGTTTGTGAGCAAATTTGATAAGGTGATCGGTCTGGAACGGCTTACGCTTATCCACGCAAACGATTCGAAGTTCGGCTGCGGGGAACACAAAGACCGGCATGAGCATATTGGCAAGGGGAAAATAGGATTGGAAGGGTTTAAGGCGCTCGTGCAGCACAAAGCGCTTGCGTCTTTGAATATGATTTTGGAGACGCCAAATGATTCTCCCTCTGACGATCTAAGGAATTTAGCTATCCTCGAAGGATTCAGGGATACATAACACGTTGTATGCCTCACAAATTTATACAAAGCATTCCTCAACATGCAAAGCGCGTCTTTAAGGGCGTGCTCTTTGAGGTGTGGCAATGGGAGCAGGAAATGTTTGATGGCACGATGCGGACGTTTGAAGCAGTAAAGCGGCCAGATTATGCAGGGGTGATTCCGATCCTCGAAAATGGGAAGGTGGTGCTATTGGAGCAGCAACAACCTGGCAGCAGGATTTTTTTCTCGTTTCCCGGCGGGAGGGTGGACGAAGGTGAAACTCCTCTTGAGGCAGCGCAGAGGGAATTGCGGGAAGAAGCGGGACTTGAGGCGAGGGAGTGGATGACTTGGAAGCAATTTCAGCCGCATGCGAAGTACGTATTTGAGGTGCATATTTTTATCGCGCGCCAATGTTACACAATAGGCGTTCCTACCATGCCGGAAGAGGAAAAAATAGTAGTGCACGAGCGCAATTTTGACGAGCTTCTTGAGTTGGCGGATCAGGAGGATCTGTTTCGCGGCGACGCCATGCGCATAGATTTCCTTCGGGCAAAATACAATAAGGAGGAACGGGAGAGATTAAGGAGATTATTCTATGGTTCAACATGAGTAAGGTATGAAAGCTCTCGTATACACCAAACCACATACTATTGTGTTCAAGGAAGTTCCATACCCAAAGATTAAGCCCAATGAAGTGCTTATAAGAGTGAAGAGCGTGGGTATCTGCGGCACTGATTTGCATATCTATAGCGGGGGAATGCAACTGCCGACCCCCTTGATTATCGGGCACGAGTTTAGCGGCGTCGTGTGGAAGACAGGTGCGAGCGTGAAGAAGTTTGAGAAGGGAGATAGGGTTGTGGCAGAACATGTGGTGAGTTGTGGAATATGCAGGTATTGTCGGCGAGGACGACCGAATTTATGCGCGTATGCGCAGGTGATAGGCCTCCATCGCAGTGGAGCACTGGCAGAATATGTAGCAGTGCCAGAAACCCTCGTATACCCGTTCCCCAAGGGAATGAGCTTTGATGAAGCTGCGCTCATTGAGCCTCTTTCCATTGCGTATTATGCGGCGCAAGAGATCGGGCTCGTCCTCGATGCACGAGTGGCGGTGATTGGCCAAGGCCCCATCGGGCTCTTGGTAGATCAAGTGTTGAAAGCGGCCGGCGCATACGTGATCGGCATTGATATTCAGGACACGCGACTCCAGTTTGCTTTGCGCAGGAAGTGGGTAGATAAAGCCGTCAATAGCACGAAGCAGAATGTCGCAGATGTCATCTCTGCACTCACGAAGGACGGCGTGGACATTGCCGTTGAAGCGGTCGGGCACGCGGCAAGCGCTGAATTATCATTAGAGATTACGCGGCAGCACGGCACCGTCGTGCTTTTGGGGGTGTTTGAATCTCCTGCCAGTCTCAATCTCATGCACTTGGTCAAGAAGGAACTCACGGTGCGCGGTTCATGGACGTGCGCATTTGCATTTCCGCAGAGCATTGAGCTTGTTGCACAAGGGAAGATAGACTTGAAGAGTCTCATCACCCACCGTTATGCAGCTTCAGAAGGTGCGCGGGCATTTCGGGAAGCGTTCAGTTATCGCAAAGGAAGGATAAAGACTATTATTAACTTTTAAAGTATGCAGTTCATCATATTAGGATCTGGTACACATTTCCCCGACCCCAAACACAGAAGCGCTGGATATGTATTGCGTGACGGCAAGAATCTCGCATTGTTTGATTTCGGGTATGGGACGCTCCTGCGGTTGGTGGAGCTTAACGTGAGGTATCAGGATATTCAGCACATTTTCTTTACCCATTTGCACAAGGATCATTTTTTAGATATCCTTCCCTTTCTCACCACAGTTGAGAACCAGGTAGCTCAATGGGGATTGTCATCAAGGACTCTTACTCTGTACGGTCCGCGAGGATTTACACGAATATTGAAAAAGATATTTGCAGGATTGGGTAAAAAATCATTTGACGGCATTACCATACAATACCGTGAATTATCGCACTCGCGCGTAAAACTGGGGCATGCAGTAATCTCCACTCATCCTGTGAAGCATTATCCCAGTATAAAGAGTATTGCCTATCGTATATCGCGCGTCCGTCACTCTCTCGCCTACACCGGAGACCTTGATTATGATGAAAAAATAATACCCTTCTTGCGAGGGGTAGCAACGTTGGTGATAGAATGCGGATTGCCAAATGAGCTGAAACACCGAGGGCATCTCACACCCCGCGAGTGCGGCATGATTGCCGCAAAGGCAGGGGTTAAACGTGTCATCCTTACTCACCGTTATCCACCGTGCGATCTGGTTAATATCGTGGCGCAGTGCAAGAGGGAGTTTAAGGGTTTGGTACACTTAGCGAAGGATGGGGCGATCATAAGTTTTTGAGTAATTTAGTTTCATGAATTCATTGAGGACCTGAAGGGCGGGATGTTTAAATATATCCTTAGGATGAATCCATGAGAAAGTTCGTAAAGAAGAGGTAGCTGGTTTTAATTGAGGGAATGATTTTTTTATAATGCACGCTAAGGCTCGGAGTCTCTGTGTTACTGTTTTGAGGGCACGATGGGGATCTCCTTGTTTAGCGCGTCCCACATATTCAAGGTCTAACCTTGTGAGGTATTGTCTGGTAGTGAAGTTGGATGATCGATGCACTGATATTTTATAAATTCGTTCGTCCTTATCACGAATCCAAAACTGGCGTTTATGCCGCATAAGTGCACCTTGGAGACGATAGTGGGCGAGGTAATAGCTAATTTGTCGGGGAGTGATCAAGCGTTCCATACTTTTTTCCTCTTGAGAAAATTTTATTCCCTCCCTCTGACGATGAATCTGCGGTCTCCTTGTTTTCCATACCCATTTAAAGGTATCTCCGTAGAAATTGAGTCTTAAACTATTCCCCAAGTAAAATCGTATCATACTCCATTCACTCATCCACCGGCGATAGGGGTCGATTATGAAGTGGTCTGTGGTATGAGTGAATAAGTGATATAATTCTGCAGGAATTGCTTGTGCTTTTTCCTCTGGGACATCGAAAGCGATTTCATATTCAAAACCAGGCAACTCATCAATGGGGAGCGGAGAGATAGACCGTTGCCACATACTGAGTCGGTTGAGACCTGCATACCGTTTTGAGAGCACTGGTACTGCTTGCGCGCGTTGGAGAAGGTGAATTAATTGAGAACAAGATCGAGTATTGAGGAAACTAGGCTCACATTTTATTTCGAGCCGAATTCCGTGTTCGTTACCAAGCGGTATCCATGTTCCATCGGCAAGCTGGTACCAAAAACGTATATCACGGTCTAAGGTAAGACGCGCGGAATTTATCATGTTTTTCTCAAGAAGATGTTCACGGTGGTACTCAATCGCAAGAAAGGGTCGCAATGGTTCATTAAGAGGGCAAAGGTAATCATGTATTTTTGTGTTGCATAGAATATTGAGGCATCGGTATTTTCTCAATGCGGTAGTGAGGTCGACTTGCTCTTTTATTTTTTGTTTATATTGAGTTGTATTTGGGAGTGTGTGTTTTATCTCTTGTGTCCATTTCCCTGGTGAAAGATGGAATGAGTCTCTTAGAGGCTCACGAAAATAGCGCCTGAATCTAATATTCATTTCCCACGGTACATCATGAGCATCATTGTTGAGATAGAGTGTACGTGTCCAAGGACGTTTTGAGTAAGTAATTGGTGAGAAAATTTTCGATAATGAAGTGTAAACATTGTGATACGAATACGTATTCAAAAGCCACCGCATTTCAATGCGGCCACTTAATTCTCCACAGAAGCGAGAAACACGATGTACCATAGTATAATTCCCCTCCTTTTCTTAATATTTGTCAAGAGAGAGGGGACGGAGACATTATGCGCTATAGCGTACGCGGTAGAGTGATAAAGGGCGATGGGTGGGGGCATACCATTGGATATCCGACGGCGAATCTTGACCGGCGGTATTTTAGGCGCCACCCGGTACCAAAGGGTGTGTGGGCGTGTAAGGTGAAAATCCAAAATCCAAAGCTTGTCCCGAGCTCAGTCGCGGGGTCCAAAATCCAAAATAACGGATTGTGGTTGAAGGGGATTGCGGTGATTGGGGTTCAGGGCAAAGTCGAAGTATATATCCTTGATTTTGATAAAAACATCTACGGGTGGCACTGTGAGGCTGAAGTAGTGAAAAAAATCAGATTGTTAAAAAGTTTTCATAGTCAAGCAGAACTTACTGCGCAAATCAAGAAAGACGTACTCACTGCGCGGAGTATGTTGGGTTAGTAAAGGTGAGTGTATGGAACAGAAAGAGTTATACAATAAGTCATATAGCGTATTACGGAGGAAGTGCCGTCGTGGACACTATCAACAATTATCACAACAACATTTTCGACAAATTCGAAACACAATCCCATTAAGCGTACATGATACGGTATTGGAAGTTGGATGCGATGAAGGTTATCTGCTCCGTTTGATAGAGCACATTGGTGCTCAAGTGCAAGGGATTGAGGTAAATCCTTACGCGGTGCAACAAGCTCACCATCCTCATATCCTGTACGGTCGTGCGGAAGAAATCCCATTCCCTGATCAGTCGTTCACGGTTTGTATTGCATTGCACGTGATTGAGCATTTAGAGAATCCGCATACATTTTTGTCAGAAGCAGCGCGTGTTCTTGTGCCAAGTGGGCGTTTGGTATTAATTTATCCGTGGGAATTATTCCAAGGGATGTCAGTCATTCCCGAAGTGATATTATCTAAACGTTCACTTTTATGTATACGTCAGTTTCATCGACATTTAGTTACCCCTCGTAGTATAAAGGTCTGGAGCAAGGGTTTGAAATTATCGCATGTTGTCTCGCGCATGTTTTGGGGATGGCCGCATATCACACCACAGTACATTACGGTCTTTCAACGCACCGAATGATCTCATTTCCTCACCCCAATCCCACTGACCGCATACTCCCCATTATTGAGGAGATTCGTGCGGTGAAGAAGCCGCGGGAGCTTGCCGCAATCAAGCGTGGCGCAGCGATTCTCGCGCGCGTATTTGATTTTATACGCACTACCAAAGTAATCGGTAAAACAGAACAGGAGATTGCGCAGGAAATTGCAAAGATCATGAAGGAAAAAGGCGCGGAAGCGCTCGCGTTTCCTATCATTGTGGCGTCAGGTAAGGGATGCGCAGATATTCACCATTGGCCTACCAAGAGAAAAATCAGGAAGGGTGACATGGTGATGGTTGACTGCGGCGCAGTCGTGGACGGTTACTGTTCTGATTGCACGCGCACCTTTTTTATTGGGGATCCTCCACCTCGGTTCGTTCATTATTATGGAGAAGTTTTGAAAGCACAGGAAAAGGCCATTGCTAAAATACGGCATGGGGTAGTGGCCAAGTTCGTTGACCGCGCCGCGCGCGGATATCTCTCACAATGGCGGTGGGGAAAGACGTTTAAACATGGATGCGGCCATGGCGTGGGGCTCGCAATCCACGAGTATCCGAATGTAAAACCCAAGAGTAGTGATATATTGAAAGCAGGTATGGTGGTCACAGTTGAACCTGGTGTTTACGTCAAAGGGTGGGGCGGTATCAGGATTGAGGATATGGTGTTGGTGCAACAAAGAGGGAGTGAGATACTTACCCGCTCAATACCCAAACAACTCACGCAGATAATATTGTCTTGATTTTTATCATTTTTTCCTCTACACTGTTTTCAAGTTTGAGAGTGAGAATAATATCACGTTCCTACCTCTCACTATGCGGGTGTAGCACAACGGTTAGTGCGCGTGCTTGCCAAGCATGAGACGGCGGTTCAATTCCGCTCACCCGCTCCATTCGGGAAATTCCGATTTTTCAGCCGCCCAATTCCACGGATTTTTCAATTCAATCGCGGCCTTTTGCCCGATGATGCGGAAGTCCGAGCCAATTTTTCTGAGGAACGCGGATTTATCCTGCAAATTTTCGAGAATCGCCACGGAATGGGCTTGGTGAGCCTCAAAAATCCAATTTCTAAAAAGTCCGAGCCGATTATTTCCCTTCCGCCCAAAATCCTCAAGTTCTTCCTTGATCCCAACTTTCCGGTTGATGATTTTTTGTTTTTGAGAGGCGTATTCCTCGTGCGTAATCGTCTGGTCGAGATAAGCGTCGAGTAAACGGGTTAGTCTTTCCCCAAGGGTTTTCAGTTCTGCTTTGAGATTTTGGGCGGAAGCATGAGTACTCGTGGAAAGCTCTTTGAAATCTATATCCCACTGTTTGAGAAACTTCTCTTTCCAATCGTCTGACAAAGCAACTTTTTGAAACTCATGATTTATCTGCTCGACCAGCTCTCCTTCCTCAACGTACTTTTGCGAGCAAATCCTATTCTTCTTGGTGCAGCGGTAATAGGTGTACGCGCGTCCTGATGGTTTTACTTTCGTTTCGGCGGTTATCGCCCTGCCGCACTCTCCACACGTGAATATCCCACGGAACGCATAAGGTTTGAGTTCCTTGGATTTTCTTGGCTTGCCTCTTTCTTCCATCACCCGCTGCACCGTTTCAAAAAGTTGCTTGGAAATAATCGGCTCGTGAACGCCCTGATACATTTCTCCTTTGTGCCTGAACACGCCATAGTAGAAAGGATTTTTGAGCATCTCCTGAAGTTTGGAGAGGACTATGGCTTTTCCGGTTCTCCGGCTCACCAAGCCCAAAGAAAGCGACAATTTTTGCAAGTCTTCCAGAGTGTAGTTTCCCGTGGCATACGCCTCAAAGAGACGGCGAATACCCTCCCAGCGTTCAGGGTCTTTGATGATGGTATGATGACGAAGCTCATTGAGATAGCCGACAGGCGCGAGTCCTGGGTATTCGCCTCTTCGCAATTTTTGGCGTATGCCCCGTTGGATGTTCTCCGCAAGGTTGTCTATGAAGTATTTGCTTTGCCCAAAAGCGATATTGAGCATGAATTTGCCTTGGGGCGTGCTATCAAACCAGAAAGTGGGGAATTTGAGCGATCCGATCTTGCCCGTGTCCACGAGATAGATGATCTTCCCTCCGTCTATGCTGTTACGCGCGAGGCGATCCGGGTTCCACGCTAAAATTCCAGACTGACCGCCAAGTTCTATTTTCTCGATCATCTTATTGAAGACGGGACGGCCGGGGACTTTCGCGGTTCTGCTCTCGATAAACTCATCTACCACTTCGAGCTTTTCCTTCACCGCAAATTCGCGCAACTCCGTGACTTGCGCTTCAATCGAGAGAACTTGGCGGTCGTCCTCGTCTGTGGACTTCCTCGCGTAGAGATAATACTTCATATCGCTTTTGGGCGATCCCGACTTCGTCGGGAAAAATTGTCGCTTTCTTGATTCTCGAAAATTTGAGTGAAAATTGGCTGTCCCTCAATGCAGGACGTCGAGCTTCCTCGAAGCGGACTTCCGCATCACGGGGCAAAAGGCCGCGATTGAATTGAAAAATCCGTGGAATTGGTCGGCGCAAAAATCGGAATTTCCCGAATGGAGCTGCCTCTACCAAAAAGTTCGGACGCATTTTCTGGAAACGGAGAATCCGTGAACTCCTAAATTCACTGTATCAAAAACTCCTGAAAAGTGGAAATGCGGCCGTTTTGAAACCAAAGGAATCG
>JBFLWV010000038.1:0-5674 GCA_040757655.1 Patescibacteria group bacterium
CCAAGGTCTCTACCAATCATTTCGCGCTCAAATCGAAGCTGTATGTGAGGGCACTAATGGCAAGTTTTAAAGAGCTTCAGTCCTTGAAAAGTCAGTTTGCATTGGTAAGCCCTGCGTAACATCAGTATGTAAGAGCCGATACTGTGTTGGCGGCGAAATTTCCATCGTAGCCTTCGGGCGCGGAGATTGCTCCAGAGGAGTCGTTCTGATTTAATCATTGAGCCGCGCAATATTTTTCTTAGGTGAACCTGCTTTGGCGTGTGGTGGATCATTATAGGCATACGTTCGTAGCCGCACCCCCTCTTTTATTCTCTCCCTTGCGAGGGAGAGCGGCTCGAATGGTTACACCAATGGTTTCACTCCCGACTTCTTCCAGTCGGAGAGGAATTTATTAAGGCCTGCGGCAGTGAGCGGATGCTCGCTTAATTTTTCCAGAACCGCAAAAGGGCAGGTCGCAATGTCGCACCCCATCAGCGCGGCTTGTCTTACGTGCAGGGGTGAGCGTACGCTGGCGTAGATGATCTGAGTTTCAAATCCATAATTGTTGTAGATCTCAATGATTTCTTGCACCACCTCGTTGCCATCATGTCCTGCGTCGTCAATCCTTCCCACGAAGGGCGAAACATACGTGGCGCCTGCTTTGGCAACCAGCAAGGCTTGCAGAGGAGAAAACACCAGCGTCATATTGACAGGGATCTTTTTCTTAACCAGCGTGCGGCAAGCTTTTAAGCCCTCAACAGTCGTGGGGAGCTTCACCACCACATTTTTCCCGAGTTTCGCAAGCGCGGCTCCTTCTCGTATCATGCCCGTAGAGTCTTGTGAGAGCGCTTCGAAGCTCACGGGTCCAGGGACGGTTTTCAGGATTTGTTGCGCGGTGGGGAGGAAATCATTTACCCCGTTAGAAGTCCGTTCCGTTGACGGAACGGCATCCCGCTCAGCTGGATTACTTCTAACGGGGTGAACACCGTTTTTCGCGGCAAGCGTGGGATTGGTAGTACAGCCGTCTATGATGCCCCACGAGACCGCGGCTTTAATTTCGTCGAGATTGGCAGAATCAATAAAAAGTTTCATAATGGTGGCACGTTATTGAATAAAGAGAAAAGGGTGTTCTCATGGAGTGAATTATAGTACAATGCAGGTATTATAGGTAGACTGTGTACGAAGATCGGTCGGCAGGATATAGTTCTCAGTTTTGAGTTTTACGTTTTGAGTTCAATGGTATGTTTGCAGTAGGATTAAAGTTGAAAGAACCTGGGATTTTTGCCTTTAATCTCCCCAAGCCTCACATTGAGCGGCCGGATGAGGTGTTGGTCAAGATTATCGCTACGGGGATAGACGGTACTGATAAATCGTTGTATCGTCATCACCTCGTGGATGCGCCTGCGCAGGAGGATTTTCTCGTCCTTGGGCATGAGACGTATGGGGTAGTGGAAGAGGTGGGGAGGGAGGTGAAAGATGTAAAACCGGGAGATTATGTGGTGCCAACGGTGCGAAGAGGGTGTGGTATTTGTACGGCATGTCGCAACCACCAGAGCGATTATTGCTATACGGGTTTGTACAAAGAACGGGGCATTCACAAGTTGCACGGTTTTTTGACGGAGTATGTCGTCGAACATGCGCATCATCTTGTCACGATTCCTCCAGATCTAGGTCCTATCAGCGTGTGGATAGAGCCGATGAGCATTATTATGAAGGCGATGGAGCAGATGCTCCTCATCCAGCAGCGCGTGCCATTCTTCTGCCCTCACCACCAGCATGGCTGGAGGACGGAGGACTGGGGAGGATGTAAGAAAGGCATTGTGATTGGCGCGGGACCATTAGGGTTTCTTGCGACCGCGGTGTTGGCGCACCATGGCATGGAGCTGTATAACGTGGAGATCGTGCCAGAGGATAATATCAAGGTGCAGTTTATCAAAGAGCTGGGCGCAAGTTATATTGACGGTAATGCATTTACGCCCCAGCAAGTCGCGCAAGGCATAGACCGGATTGATCTTATTTTTGAAGCCTCTGGCGCGAGCAAGCTCGCCATTGATTTTATCCCTGTCATGAGCAGGAATGCGATTTATCTCATGACTGGCGTGCCGCGGGTGTCAGGGAGGAATGAAGAGTTTGACGCCGACCTTCTCCTGCGGCAGATAGTCAGGCAGAATCAGGTCATCATTGGGAGTGTGAACGGGAACCGCGAGCATTTCAAGAAAGCTGTCGCCATGGTACAGGAGATTGAGAAACGGTATCACCATATCCTCTCGCGTGCCATCACGCATCGGTTCCCCTTAAAGGATTTTGCCAAGGCATTTGAACTCAAAGATCAAAATCAATTGAAGGTGGTATTAGAGCTGTGATATCATAAAGCCATTATGCCCGCCTCAGTTTTGCGGGAAGTGAAGAGGTTGCATCAGTACATCGAAATTTATAAAAGAGTTAATGCACTAATAGAGGTGCAAAATTTAGGGGGGTATGAGAATTCTTTTTTTCGGCGACATTGTGGGGAAACTGGGAAGACGCGCACTTGCAAAGGTGTTGCCAGAAGCGCGTGAGGAGCTACAGCCAGATGTGGTTTTGGCGAATGGAGAGAATCTTGCACATGGCATGGGCATTACGCGCAAGACTCTCAATGAAATTTCCGCTCTTGGCGTTGATGTGGTGACGAGCGGAAATCATATCAACGACAAAGATGAATTCACCGCCATTCTCACGGAACGCGAGAGTCGCGTCCTTCGTCCCGCCAATTACCCACCCGGCGTACCGGGGCATGGCAGTATTACCATTCCCATCGGCGTACGAACACTTACCGTCATCAATTTGCTCGGTCGTGTATTTATGGATGAATGTCCGGACTGCCCCTTCCGTATCCTTGATGCGCTTCTCCAAAGCCCTGAGATTCAACAATCGAATGCCGTTATTGTCGATGTCCATGCGGAAGCGACTTCAGAAAAAACCGCTCTGGGGTGGTACGCGGACGGGCGCGTGTCCGCCCTCTTAGGCACTCACACGCATATCCCCACCGCCGATGCGCGGCTGCTCACCCAAGGTACTGCCTATGTCACTGATGTGGGCATGGTAGGCGCGCGAGATGGCGTCATAGGGGTTGAGAAGCAAGGCCCTTTAAAAAGATTCCTCACCCAACTCTCAACTAAGCTCGAAGTGCTGGAATCAGGCGTTGCACAAGTGAACGCGGTCGTTATAGACATTGATCCCACTTCCCGCCGCGCGACAGCCATTCAGAGATTTGATCGGGAATTACCGATGGTGTAAACTAAACGCAGAGATGGTCGCAAATTACTACGCTCATCAACGCAGATTGAAATTATCGAAAGGTCGATTTTTCAACAACAAAATCCGCGTTTATCTGCGTTCGGCCGCGTAACGGTACAAACCATGAATTGCTAACAGTATGTGCGGCCGAGAGTCCGCGTTTACCCCGCACTTTCTGCGCACTGAGAGTGTGCTTTACGATCTATTGAAGGCGAAGCCGCTCCGCTTTGAACAGAACGTTCAAAGCACTGTCGTGATTGGAAAGTGCGGGGTGAATCTGCGTGAAAACCCAATTCTAAACTATTCTATACTTTAATTATGAATAAGGCAGAACTCATTGAATCAATCTCACAAAAAACCACACTCTCACGAAAAGATGTGGAAGCGATTCTCGATACGTTTGAAGAGATTACTCTTACCACGCTCAAAGCGGGCGGCGAGGTGACGCTCACCGGGTTTGGAACCTTTATGACCAAACGCCGCGAAGCGCGCATGGGCGTCAATCCCCAACAGCCTACCGAAAAAATCCAAATCCCGGCTGTCACCGTCCCGAAATTCAAAGCAGGGAAGAATTTGAAAGAAGCATTAAAATAGTCTTACGTTGCATCCTGATAAGAGATCTGCCGCACCGGCAGATTTCTTATTGTGAACTTTTGAAAGAAATGATATACTATTATTATTAAGACTGATGGATCCAGTCTTTTTTCATCCTATACAAACGCGGATTTGCGCAAATCAAGACGCAGATACATGTAGAATTGAATAATCCCCTATGCATCTTCGTCACTCTTATCAATTCTTCGTATTTTCAATTCTCATAGGGCTATGGTCTGTCCCTTTTTCTGTCATGCATGCAGTGGCGCAACCAACCGCGCTTGTCACGAATGCGGGGGCAAGCGTAATGAAGCTAGTCCCCGAGCAGGAGAAAACACTTGCATTCCAATTCTTGAATACTGGCACGACAACGTGGCGCGCGAGCGGCGCGACGCCAATCCGTTTCCGCTTCCGTGGTTATGGCGCGTCGTTTTATCATTCTTCCTGGGTTTCCCAAGAAATTCCGACGCGGTTGGCGGAGACTGCGGTCAAGCCCGGCGCGGTCGGCACATTTTACGTGACAGTGCAGGCGCCGCCAGCCGAAGGCCATTACCTGATCGTGCCGTACTTAATCCTGGGTTCGACCATTGTCCAACATGACCGGATTGAACTCGATATGCAGGTTGAAATTCCGCGGCCTAAACCCATCGTTGTCACGAATCAGAAGCCAACCTCCCCGCCAACCGGTACTGTCGCCGGTGTATCCACCGCGTCTCTGCTTAACCAAGAGCCAACCATCCGCGTTGGACTTTTTGTCGCTGACGTACCGGTTACCATCACCGCAGAAAGCACGATGTCCATCTCGTCGGAGGGAAATTTATTCGAAACTGCCGGCCCAGGTACTATTATTACTTTAAGAGGAGTGAACGCGCGCTTCACTGCCTCACTCCCCAATGGCGCTCAATACGAAACGACCGCTCCGATTCGCATGGAAGCAGTCGGCGGTATTCTCGACATCACGAGCCTGGAACAACGAACGGAATGGAATCAAAATATTAACGACAATCGCTTTCACGGCGTGTTGGAGTTGTATTATGCCGCCAATACTCAACGGTATTGGATGGTAAATGAATTACCTTTAGAACAGTACTTGAAAGGCCTGGCGGAAACATCCCAAGGCGCGCCACCGGAATATCATAAAGCGCTCTCTATTGCCACGCGCACCTACGCGCTCTACCATTGGTACGCGAAAAACAAACACGGCGGACATTTTGATGTGGATGCGAAATATGACCAGGTGTACCGAGGCTATGGCGTAGAACAGAGGCTCACTGATTTCGGTCGTGCCGTGGACGCCACGCGTGGTATGGTTGCTACCATCGGTGATGATGTGGTGGTGACCCCTTACTTCTCTCAATCCGACGGACGGACGCGCGCGTGGAGCGAGGTCTGGAGCGGGAGGAGGCCACACCTCGTCTCGGTGCCGGTGCCTGCTGACCAGGGAAAAGCGATGTATGGCCATGGCGTGGGCATGTCCAACATGGGCGCGGCCGCCATGGCGCGCGAAGGGAAAACCTTTGAAGAAATCCTTCACTACTTCTACACCGGCATCACCCTCCGCCGGGGGTATGAGTGATATTCCTTCGATCTGTTTAAACACAAAACGACGGGCGATAGTACTCTCCCGTCGTTGGTTTTTTTAATTTTGCACGCTAAATTGTATGAAGAAATGAAGAATTAGAGTTTTGAAATCTCCGCCCTGACTTCGACACTTTCCAAAAATAGCTCTTTGAAAATCAAAAACCCCCTGGAAAATGAGGGGTCAGTTTGGTAAATGGGTGTCCCGTTGGTACAATTGAGGAATGTTTGTACGGCGCAAGAAGAA
>JBFLWV010000039.1:0-9158 GCA_040757655.1 Patescibacteria group bacterium
CAATTTTACAATTTTCATTCAATTTTCAATGAATCAATGTTTGAAAATTGAGACATTGGATCATTGATTGAAAATTGAACATTGAGCATTGAAAATTTACACTTATAAACTCTCTGCTCGTTGCGACGTGTCCAGCACTAACTTTTGCCCGTGGTATCTGACCTTATCATTTAACCCCCCTCTTTATCTCCCCCTTTCAGGGGGCGAACAATCGGCTGTTGTCCTCCCCTTAACAAGGTGGAGGTATCGGGTGGGGGCGATAAATTAGTGCAAAAGTTAGTGCTGGATGTACTTGGTTGGCGGTCTGTGGGGTTCTTGTTCTTTGACGGTGAACGAGTGCCATGGTACGATATATGCATAATATTTATACATTTTATCTATGTCAGATTACGATGAGAAGTCGATTACCTATAAGGTGCTCGAAGGCTATATGGAAAAGGTTGCTTATCCGCGCGTGGAGAAGATAGTGGGTGAGAAGATGGAGGGTTACACGGACAAGATCCTCGCCAGCAATGACCGGTTGGCCCAGAAGCTCGATCGCATCTTGACGGAACAACAGGCTATTACCGTGAACTATAAGCGAGTAGATCAGCGTCTTGATTACCTCGAATCTTTCTCTGCGCAAGTCGCACAGAAACTCGGGCTTGCCTTTGAACGGATGTCATGATAGTCGGAGAGGAGCCCTATCCATACAGATAAATAATCAATTGTAGCGTGGCAGTTTATCTGCCACCAAGTCGCTACCAATCGATTCCCACAGATCGCCAACCAAGGTGGCACATATGCGCTTCGCTCCTATCGCAGATGAACGCAGATAGACAAAACGCAGGTGTGCGCAGATTATATTGAACCATGTATGGTTCTTTTTAATTTTCAACGTGCCTTCCCTTACTCGCAGATATTCGCAGATGAAACGCAGATTGCTACGCAGATTTTCGCAGAAATGTATCTGCGTTAATCCGCGCCTCATCGGCGTTGATCCGCGTCATTATGTTCATGCGCTCAAGTCCGTGTGGAAGTTGGGGAGAGACATGCCTCGATTATTTAGGGCAGGAGGGAGACTGCAGCCTCCCTCCCTCACCCTTTATCAGGGCGCCCACATTCCACACGGGATGGATAGAACGAACCTTTTTGAAGAAATTCCAAATTCCAATATCCAAATTCCAAACAATTCCTAATTCCGAATTTCCAAATATTGTATTTGGTATTGTTTGTGGTTTGGTGCTTGGAATTTGTGTATTTAAGATAACCCTCTTTGTCGAGAGGGTCGTTCCATCGTAACTATCTACTATGCACTAATAGCTAATTACTCATATAGAACACGGTCTCTCTCGTGTTTATGGCCAAGTCTCTCGACTGGCGCTATGTCTGCGCGTATTGTCAAAGTTAACACGCCATTATAGCGCGCCACGGAATTGTTCTTGACAGAAATCAAGGCCTGTGTTAAGCTAGCACGCTCGGCAAAAAGTTTTATTGTCTAGAATATCTGTGTGAATCCGCGATAAAGGCAGGCGTGACCATCTGCGTTTATCTGCGATATGTGCGAAGCGCATATTCCGCCTTAAAGACCGTGGAGCATTTAAGGAGGGTACAATCGGTAAAAAGCAGCAACAGATCCCTTATGCTCCACGCAATCCGTGGGGTTTTTTATTACTCGCCCGCAATTTTCAAATGATAAAACAGGCGTCATCCCCATGTATATGGGGATCTTGGAAAAAATTAAAATAAATTCACATTACAATATTCAAGATTCTATCTTCTATCTTCCAACTTCTTTCTCATTGTCTTCCGCAGTAGCAGCAGGAGGACCTTTTAAGCTCCACTTGAAGGCATCTCCCGCTGCGATTGGAGAAGATAATGGTTGCACTTTGAAAATTAAGAGACAAAAAAGCTCTGTTTTGTAACAGAGTCGAATGAAACTTGGAGTTCTTTATGGGTAGGATGGATAGGATAGTTATGGTGCGGATGGACCCGACCGGAGTCGAACCGGCAACCAGGTACTTGATAGGTACTTGCTCTGCCGTTGAGCTACGGGCCCGAGTCCATCCGTATGGGGATTATAGCAAAATAACAAAAAGACGCTACTTTCGTAACATCTTTTTGTCTGGCTAGCCCGTGCCTAACAGCGTTGGCAAGCAGTACCTATCAAGTGTTTCTAATATACATCATGTATAATATTTGTCAACATGCCTGTGGAGAACTCCAAGTTCGAATAACAAAAATAGCCGGTTGGACAAGGTTCGCTCGTGGCTGTAGCGTCGGAGCCCTGTCCCGTCGAATGACGGGATTATCTCCGACATCACGTACGTAGCGTCTGTAGCGTCGGAGCTTGTCCCCGACATTCATAGCTGCAATCAAAGGTCTGCCAAAAAAATAAAACCAATTAAGGAAAGGAGGTCCTATTGGATCTCAAAAAACGATCGCCCCGGCAGCGATCGCAGTAATAGCATTATTGTCCGTGATGCCAGCAAGCGGACAAAATAAAATTCGGCTATTGGAGGACCGAAGTGCAGTGAAGATAGAAATTATATTTCGATGATTTGTACTTCTTTGACCACATGGAAACCTTGATCGCGTGTAACCAGAGGCACGTTATATTTTACTGCAGTGGCGGCAATAGCCGCGTCAGGAAATGCGAGACGGTACATACGCCGCAGGAAAGCGGCAGTCTCGGCAATGCTGTCATCGAACGGAACGGAGAAGAACCCATCGAGAAACGTTTTTGTCTTCTCGATATCGACAGGGTCAAGGCGGGGAAGTGAAAGGGTCTCGCACACGCTCACGGAAGAGATGAAGAGCGTGCGTCCTTCCTCTGTCCATTCGCGCAACGTGTCCACCACTTTCCGTTCGCCATTGAGATACGCGATAAGAATGTTACTGTCAATCGTCATGAGAAGTGGTTACGCCCGCGAGACGCAGTTGTGTCTGGAAGCGATCTTCCCACTCCTGTCGGATCATTTTTTGATATGCGACAGGATCGATGATGCGTTTATCGCCTTTGAGCATGCCTGCCGCTTCTTTCCATCCTTTAGGAAGGGGACGGCGCCAGGTTTTAAGCTCCTCGACCGTAAGTATTTGCGCTTGTGACATTGTTGCGGTTGCGGTATTCATACGATTTATCATACAACGATAATCTCCATCTCGTCAACTTAAGATAGCTCCGTGTCGGCATAATTCAACGATTACGCCCAATCGGAACTCTCTAAAGCCATTCTGTCATTCCGGGCAGGACCCGGAATCCAGAAAAAACAAAAAACCAATTTTCCGCGTTCTCGCAAGCGCACGAATCAATTTCGTATTCTCCCCCTAGATCAGGGGGAGACGAAAGAGGGTGTCTCAAGTTCGCGCGATTACAGAACTCTCTAAAACATTTCTGTCATTCCCGCTCAAGGCTGGGAATCCAGAACAAAAAATAACAACCGCCAACGTTCCTTGAAAATTGAAAAATAAATGTAGAGGACGGGCATGACCGTCCCGAAAACAAAAAAGAATTCGATGAGTTCTTTTTGGGTATCTGTTAATCAGATTATAAGAAAAGTGGATGGACCTGGCGGGACTTGCACCCGCTTCGTCAGGTGCTAACGCTGACATGTTACATACATACACCACAGGCCCAAATCCACCCGATCATAGTATACCAAAAAGAACCTCTATTGAAAAGGTTCCTTCTGGAGCACCTGACGAGTGACCCATGGCGGATCACATATCAGCGTTTGCTTTTAGTATACACCCAATCATTTTTTTGTCAAGAATTTTGGTATCCAGCAAAAACTCATCGAGTTTATTAATAAACACCTCGCCCGCCTAAATCACTGAAAGCGCGGGTTTGAGGAAAAAATATACAAACAAACAACGAAAGGAGGTCTTGCTATGAAAAAGCAGACCGCGATCGCACTGGTAGCGATCGGAATTATTGCAATCGTTTTTCTGTCCGCCATGCCAGCAAGCGGAAACAAAAATTCTGCCCTTGCGGCAGAGACGTAATACGACTTTGGTAGTTCTTTGTAAGGATGAAAATTATTTGGCGCTGACGGATGCTAGGTTAGAGGATTCACCGCCACTGGCGATAAACGTTCAACCTCACGGATATCATCGGCAGTGAATATCGATTTGTCGCCAAGTTTATAGGCGACTGTATTGGTCTTATTGTTAAGGACGCGATCTCGCTCAAGAGGCTTATCAGCCAGCTCCGTTTTCAGACGATTCTCCATGTTTTGGAGTTTGAGGCCAATTTGCTCTAACGTCGGGCGTTGCTTGATTTCTTGTTCAAGTGCGCTCAGCCGATTGCTTGTCTCGTCAAAACCGTCTTTTACCATGGCGGCTAAGTCTTCCAGCGTTACAGGCGAGTTTTGTTGGGCATTGTCTGACATACAGCATTAGTATACTTCATTATATTAATAAGTCAATTTTTCGTCCTTGTGGAGAACTACCAAAGTAATAACCCCTCACCCGCCTAACTCACTGAAAGCGCGGGTTTGAGGAAAAAATATACAAACGAACAACGAAAGGAGGTCGCTATGAAAAGCAACCTCAAAATGATCGCCCTGGCAGCGATCGCAATCGGAATTTCTCTGTCCGCAAGGAAAAAATTTTAGCGATAGATGTCTTTACGGTGATCAATCGTTAAAAGCACGATGCGTTCGTCTGACACCTGAAAGATGCAACGGTAGTTGCGGGTGATACGAAACGCCAGACAGCCTTTCCACTGTTCTTGCAGCAGCTTTGTATGCAGATACGGATGACGGACATTTTGCGCGAGGAATGGAAGTAGCTTCTTGAGGCGGTCTTGTATGCCTGTTGGCAAACGTTCTACTTCATCTTTCATCCGTTGAGTATAGACGACGGTCATACTTGTTCCGGAAAGAGCGTTTCGATGGGATAGACTTCGCCACGTGCCGCTTGAGTGAGAGACTCCTTCAAGCTCGCCTCGCCCTCGGGCGAAAGTTCGTAGTATTGATTGGCGTCCTCGTCATCGAACGGCTCAAGCGTGATCGTGCCGACAAGCGGATCGGTAATGACCGCAAAACGCTTGGTGTCGGAGCGTTCGATCGTTTTTTGCAGAAATGCCAGCGCGTCGTTGGCAGTAATGGTTGCGGTGTTCATAGTAATGAAAAAAATTACTGATGACTCTATCGTAGACATTATACCTATAAAAGTCAAGTTTGGCTGTTTCTCTCGTCATTCCCGATCCCGTATCACGGTATGGGGCAGGCCCTGATCGGGAATCCAAAAAAACAAAAAACCAATTTTCCGCGTTCTCGCAAGCGCACGAATCAATTTCGTATTCTCCCCTGTCATGGGAAGACAAAAGAGGGGGTCTCGCCTTGATGTTCTCCCCTTATTAGGGGGAGACTCAAGAGAGGGGGTTAATCTAATACCTCTCCCCCTTACGAAGGGGGAGTTCATAGAGGGGGTTTCATTTTCGACTGCACCTTGTCTTTCCAGATTGCCGGAAAAAATATTTCTCCCGCGATCTGGGAAGGCAACGCTAATGAACGTTCTTTGAAAATTCATCCAGCGCTTTGCGCAAGCATAGTGCTGGGATAAAAAATAAAAAAGAACTTGTCAGTTCTTTATGGATATGATGCCTTGCTCTGATTTAAGATTTAAGAATTCAGCAGGGCGATGAATTCGTCCAATGACAGTCCGGCATCCTTGATAGCCCGAGCGAGAAGTCCTGGTTTAACGACGGTATGGTTGGGAATGGTGAGCGGTCGTTTGTTGGTATCAAATGGGTGTCTTAATCGGATATGGCCTCCTGTTTGGCGGACGATTCGATAACCTGCTTTTTCGAAGGCACGAATTACTTCCCGCGGCGGTTTTACCGGGATTCTGCCCATATCGTTACACGGCTACCATATGCACGCCCACATGTTGGGGAATAAATGGTTCCGCTTGCTCTCGCTGCTCTTCCAAACACATACCGATCACTTCTTTGATATTAGTGAGAGCTTCGTCCATGGTTTCCCCTTGGCTGTAGCAGCCCTCAAAGAGCGGGCATTCTACCACATAGCCGCCGGTTTCGTCGCTTTCAATAATGACAGGAAATTGGCGCATAGACATTAGTATTTATAGACACTTTGAACTATATCGTATTCATGGAGAACTGACAAGTTTACCCCGTAAAAGTGCGCGAGCACTTCTGCGGGGTTCAAAAATTAAATACCGGCAGCGTCGCTTCACTCGTTCTCCCCTTAACAGGGGGAGAATCCGCCATCCGCCAACTGGCGGAGGCGGAAGAGGGGGCGATGCGTCTGCCAAAAAATATATCCAGCACTTTGCGTTAAGCATAGTGCTTGGGTAAAAAATAAATCAGGAAAGGAGGCCTAGCATGAAAATGCAAAACCTCAACACGATCGCCCTGGCAGCGATCGCTTTAATCGGAATTTTTCTGTCCGCCAGAGAAGAACCCATCGAGAAACGTTTTTGTCTTCTCGATATCGGCAGGGTCAAGGCGGGGAAGTGAAAGGGTCTCGCACACGCTCACGGAAGAGATGAAGAGCGTGCGTCCTTCCTCTGTCCATTCGCGCAACGTGTCCACCACTTTCCGTTCGCCATTGAGATACGCGATAAGAATGTTACTGTCAATCGTCATGAGAAGTGGTTACGCCCGCGAGACGCAGTTGTTTCTGGAAGCGATCTTCCCACTCCTGTCGGATCATTTTTTGATATGCGACAGGATCGATGATGCGTTTAGCGCCTTTGAGCATGCCTGCCGCTTCTTTCCATCCTTTAGGAAGGGGACGGCGCCAGGTTTTAAGCTCCTCGACCGTAAGTATTTGCGCTTGTGACATTGTTGCGGTTGCGGTATTCATACGATTTTATCATACAACGATAATCTCCATCTCGTCAACTTAAGATAGTTCCGTGTCGG
The DNA here is from genome assembly GCA_040757655.1 of Patescibacteria group bacterium. Classification (GTDB taxonomy): domain Bacteria; phylum Patescibacteriota; class Patescibacteriia; order 2-02-FULL-49-11; family 2-02-FULL-49-11; genus 2-02-FULL-49-11. The sequence goes on from JBFLWV010000039.1 coordinate 6,875, forward strand.
CATAATTCAACGATTACGCCCAATCGGAACTCTCTAGAACCATTCTGTCATTCCGGGCAGGACCCGGAATCCAGAAAAACAAAAAATCAATTTTCCGCGTTCTCGCAAGCGCACGAAATAACCTCTCCCCCTTACGAAGGGGGAGTGAAGAAGGGGTTTCATTAAGTGTTTTAGACAGTTCTTCTGTCAACGCAATTTAACCGATTGTGTTTATCCAGAACTCTCTAAAACGATGAAAAATAAAATCCTCCCTGCCGAATTAACTGGGTAGGGAGGAATGAGTTCTTTAACAATTTAACGAAAGGAGGCCTAGCATGAAAATGCGAAACCTCACGATCGCACTGGCAGCGATCGTTCTCAGAATCGTTTTTCTGTCCGCGATGCCAGTAAGCGGGCAGACCCGGGTAATTCGGCTTTCAGACTACCAGCCAAAGCAGAAAGCCGAAGTTACCGACACCACGGTCATCACCGTCCGTGGTGCAAAAAAATTCTCCTATAAGCGTACAACGCAAATAGGAGGATCCACCTTCTCCCAGGAGGTGGTTTATGAGGACGCCCGCACCCCCAGCGGGCGATTCACCGGTCTCAACATCGGTCTCGGTGCTGCCGCTTTCTTCGGGCAGCGCGTGAGCTGGTTCCCGGAACAGATTGCAGGCCCCAACCTGCACATCGGTTTCGGAGCCGATCTTGGATCTTTAAGCATTGACGCTTTCGGTCGTCCTTTCGAGGGCGGCGAAGAGTCAATGTTCGTCGGAAGTGCTTGCTTCCGCTTTGGCGAGGGATCCAAATTCTCGGCAGGACCAGCGTACGCATGGGGAGGGGAACATCCGTCTACCGTCGTCGATGCCAACGTGTTATACCGATCATTTGGCATCGGTGGACGATACGAGTTCCCAATCTCCAACCGGTGGAACGGTAATGTAGGGCTATTTGCTTTTCGGACCACAGCCTTACATCGTGAGATTGAAAATGGTCCGACGATTGCAAATAACAGCTGGTCGGTCATTATGACGGCCAGTGTAAACCTTCTAATGCTTTTCTAGGAGACATACGATGAAACAAAAAAAACAAATAGTAGTCCTAATCCTGCTGGGACTGCTACTGGTTTTATCAGTCGGGTGCGACAACCTCGTCCCGACAGCACCAGTTGAAAAAAAGCAGGCTGCTCCATCGATGCCCACCGCCCATATAACTGTCAAGGCGATCGATGATCAGTATAATCCTATGGCTGGGGATGTGTACCTCAATGGTGAACGAAAGGGTGAGACTCCATATGTATCTCGTTTGCCTTTCGGTCAACATCATGTAGCTGTCTTGGAAAGTGGTTATTATAATTTCAAGACAGTAATTGCCATCAAAGACACTTTCGCAATCAATCTCGTCGCTGAGATGATGGCAAGACCACAAATCCCAGCTCCCATATCCCGAGTTGTACTGAAGGCCATGTATCCGAACCGAATGAATTTTTTTGTAATAAAAGGTTCTGATACTTTAAGGTCACGGCTGAACACTTCGGAGCTTGACACTGTGTTAATTCCAGAAGTGTATACATTTCGAGCCAGTGCAACGGGATATATACCATGGCAGGCAACTGTGAGGTTAGGTGACGACGATGCGTTTGTGAAGGATGTACAGCTCGATGCGGATCTACAACCCGAAAAACTCTGGGGTGGAATTTCCGTGTCGGATCCGGAGATTTTCTTGGGGCAAAACGTAATAGTCTCATGGAACTCAAACGCAGACTTTGTGCGAATCAGCCCTACGGGAATAGAGTCTCAGGCATCATCTGGGTCAACTGTATGGGCACCGCTGGATACCGGAAAATGGATCATCGAAGGCTATTTTAAAAAAGATAGCCAAGAGCTACAGGTAAGCACTGAGCTTAAGGTGAAGCCGAAACCCACCACGACCTTACAGAGCGTCGAAATTGATCCAAGTTCATTTGAACTGAACGTTGATCAGACGATGGATTTCTCTGGACGGGCGCGATGGTCTGACGGCTCCGTGGCGAACATCTCGGATGTGGCAAAATTCGAAACCTCCACTTCGGCTCTTTTGCAAAAAATTGCTGCCCGCACCTTCAAAGGTTTATCCGCTGGCAACAATGCGATGGTCATTATGACATATCAAAGCAAAGCCGATACCGCGACAGGAGTTGTGAAGCCGAAACCCACCACGACCTTACAGAGCGTCGAAATTGATCCAAGTTCATTTGAACTGAACGTTGATCAGACGATGGATTTCTCTGGACGGGCGCGATGGTCTGACGGCTCCGTGGCGAACA
>JBFLWV010000039.1:9258-17773 GCA_040757655.1 Patescibacteria group bacterium
AACCTCCACTTCGGCTCTTTTGCAAAAAATTGCTGCCCGCACCTTCAAAGGTTTATCCGCTGGCAACAATGCGATGGTCATTATGACATATCAAAGCAAAGCCGATACCGCGACAGGAGTTGTGAAGGTAGAAATGTCTACCTTAACGATTTTCCCCGAGCTGCAGAAGCTCGACGGCAGGGTAGTCTCTATCACTACTTTTGCCGAAGGGTGGAATTTGGCCGGGGATAGGATTTTTGCTTCAGATGTTCCGACCAATGTGGCAATATTGGATCCAACTCAAGGGCCATTTCGCTTTAGAGTCTGGCGTGGAGAGGACTGCATTGATTTCCATTTTGCTCCTCAACAGGGGGAACACGGATATCGATACGTCAGGTTTATTGAGATACAGGAATCTCAGGGATTAAGCGAATGGTCAATGGATATGAATTTGCGAGTTACTAGTAAAAAGCAATATTCTGATACCACCATGACCAATCCGGCTGGGAATTTCAAGAAATTATTACTCACAGTTGAAATTACCCATAAGCAGCCTGACATGATTCCCGGTGTCCGCGTAAAAACATGGAATGTCACCATTGCCGATCCTAATCCGAGTAAAATTGGAGTCCTGGTTTTTCAAACGGAGTATCCTGTGGATCTGACATGGAGTCAAAACGAGAAAGTCGAGTTCACATTTCAAACCGGCCCCTCGACTAACGAAGCCGGATTGTTGCAGATTAAGGGCTGGTATCAAAATTAAAAAAAGCGAAAAAAAATTAACCCCCGCTGTTGTGGTTGAAAGGACCCAACAATAGCGGATCGCAAAGGCTCCAATTCTGTAAAGAACTGGAGCCTTATTTTTTTTACGGATTGATTCTGTCTATTCCTTGCTTAAATCATCCGGTATTTCTCCAAGCTGGATTTTGCCCGTGACGAGTTCGCTGTACGCGCCGCAGGTGGGGCATTCATCAATGTGTTTGCCGATAAGCTCCTGGTCTTCCGTGCTTATCTCTCTGGTCATCTTGTCATCCATGCCCGCCGCTTTCAGATGGAGGTTCCAGATCGTCTCGTTGCTGAAATGCTCTAGGCTACCTTCGTTGCCTTAGAAATTTTTAGTTCGTCAATAGGCAATAAATTAAAATTAAATCATTTGATTATAGTCTAACAGACGAAATTACGACAAGTCAAATTTAAAATACCATTTCTCCGTATCTTCAATCTCCCGCTATTAGCCACGATCGTTACTAATCGCGGCATGTATGATTTTTGCAAAAAGTAAACCCCCACACCACGCGTTAAAACGCGGGGCTTTCTTAGAGGAAGATTTTTTATACCCCACTTCATCCCCGCTTTGAAAAGCGGGGCTTTCCTGGTGTGGGGGTAAAAGTGCTAGCTTTTTAGAATATCTTTTCCGCTATAACGAACTTTACCCTATCTTCCAGTTCGCAATTTGCCACTACCCGTCCGGCGAATTCAAAAGCCCGTTTGTCGTACGTACAGAATACACTTTTTTGTAATTGAGTAAAACCAAGCGCATAAAGTACGTTGCGTAAAGTGTCGCGAAAGTGCCGGTATTGTTCCGGTATATCAAAGATTAGGATAAATCCGCCCTGCTGATTCTGTGGTTTCCTGGTTAAGGCGGCAAAGTGTTTGGAGTAGGTAAGAGCGTATTTGATCCAGCCTTTTGGCGTCAGGCGGTATTGGCCAGTTTTGCCTTTGACCATGGTGACAAGGTCGGCTTTTACAAGGTTTTGGAAAGCCTTCTTAATACGATCTTGTTCCCGTTTTGCCTTGGCGCGCCGATAAGCACTCCAGCGGCGCATCTTTCTCAAATCATTAAAACCGAAAAGCTCCATAGCTGCGCCGGAAGACATTGAGAACATCGGCTCAAGCTCTGTCAGCTTGGCAAGTATTCGTTCAGTGAGTGGTTCTTTGGTTTTTAATCCCATAATCGTTGGTATTTGAAGTCCCCATTCCGCGTCTGCTTGCAGCGCGGTATCCTTGCGCGGGGGGGATACAGGGGGTGCGCAAAACCCCCTGTTGCCAGATCGCGCAGGCCTGATACCGCGTAGCTTGCTGCGCGGAGTGGTTCACTGTTATCAGTATAGCCTATCTACCGCGATTAGCAACGATCGTGGCATATCGCGGCAGGTATGATTTTCCCACGGATAAATCTAACGCCTCAAATCGTCCGACTTGAAGCGAGGGGACGTAAATATGCGGCCTTGGAATCATTCTATCACCGTCATCATATTATCACTGTCATCATATTTTTGCGTACGCAGAATTTTGATGACACTTACTAATCATGAAGAATTTAACCTTTTTCCGACTTCCACTGTCATCACTTTTCAGCGATCGCAAAATTTTGATGACACTTACTAATCATGAGGAGTGTAACCTTTTTTCCGACTTCCACTGTCATCATTTTATTGCGACCGCAGAATTTTGATGACAGTTTGATTGTACGATCTGACAATATTTCCCAAGTCTCTCAAAACTAACGATCGCACATTTTGCGAGACTCTCTTTTCTATTAACAATTCATAAAGGAATCATCCTTTCACGATCGTGATTTTTTAATTCCTTTCAATGCTCCTAAATACCACGATCGTATTATACGCAATCCTTTTAACCCCATTTAACGACTGTCATCATTTTATTGCGGTCGCAATTTTTTGATGACAGTTTGTATTGAACGAAAAAATTTAACCCCCCGCTGTATGGTGATGGGAAAGGCATCACAGCAGCGGGATAGCGAAGGCTCCAATTCTGTAAAGAACTGGAGCCTCATCTTTTTTTACGGACTAATTCTGTCTATTCCTTGCTCAAATCATCCGGAATTTCTCCAAGCTGGATTTTGCTTGTCGCTATTCCTGATAGAATATTTTCTCGCTTCTGCTCCACCATTTCCTTCCACTTGGCAATACCAAATTGCTTGATCTCGGCAAGGAGGTCAAGTTCAAGGTCATATTCTGTTGTCGGGTAATATGCTTGTACGCACATAAGATTAAGTTTGATTATTAAGCTGGTAATTCAATTCTTGCGGTGTGACGATTTCGGGAACGAATAGATCCTTTGACACGTTGTACTCCCGCAACACTTTCCGCCTGAACGGGTGGGCCAGATGCTGAATGTTCCAGGTGACGAGATATTCGATGCGGTTGACCGTCGCAATAGCCAGATGCACGGCGTCAGCTGAATACGCGCGTGGAATCAATTCTTTCTCTACGTACTGATCGGCGAGTGCAATTACCGTCTCTGTCACGTCCAATAACGGCAACGGCTTAACGAGCTCCATAAGATTGTCCCGCCACGACGTGTCGGGCGTTGCTTCCAATTCCCGAATCATCGCGAGCGAAGAGCATGCGTCAAAATCTTTGAGCCGCCTGTCCCAGAAAAATACGGTCTCCACTTTTTTCTCTGGTGACTGGCATTTGAAATCGAAATAAAAGTTCGGAATCGTCGTTTCAATGTATGCTTTCGGTTTTGGCATGATTCTATAATACCTTGTAGATTGCTCTAATGTCAAATTAAGTCAGAGTTGAACAAGAAATTTATCCTAGCCGCAACGGTGCAGAAAGGATACCATCAAAGGCGAGGATTTCAAAGATTTCAAAGGGCTCCAATCTTTCGAGATTCGGAGTCCTGTTTATTTTTATTCAATTTTTTTCAAACGGCTCTGGCGCGATCAATAATCCGCCCGAGCTCTTATTATTTACCTCCAATCTCACTCCACCCGCCATTATATTTAACATTATTTTCACGATCGTGAAAATAAAGAATGACTCGTTTTGCTTTCACTGTCATCATTTTATTGCGGTCGCAGAATTTTGATGACATTAAAAAATTCTCTTCATCGGAGAATCGTGAATTTCTGCCGTTTTCTCGTCAGATGTGAGAGACGGCGACCGGCGCGATGCGTTCGATTTCCTTCACTTCTTCCACAGTGAACACTGTTTTGTGTCCAAGCTTGCGTGCTACCACATTCGTCTTCTCATCGAGTTTACGATCGCGGCTGATGGAGGCTTCATCCGATTTAGCTATGACAATATTTTCAAGATGCGCGAAGCGATTGTCGACGTGGTGCTGGGAGGGTTTAGTTTTGACATCCTCTTGCACTTGTTGGAGTTGCTGCTGAATTGCGTTTATCTGGTTTTGTACACCGGTAAAAGCTGGATTAATATGTTTTACTGCAAAATCATCCAACACTTCTTTCATAAGAACCTTGATGACGTTATGATCTTTTTGGTCAAGCATATATTTTATGTGATGATGCACGGTAATTTACAAGTATACACCGAGTTTTAATTCTGTCAATGCACTCGTCCATATTACACTTGACAGTGGAAAGGACGTAGCATGTTGAAAATTCAAATAGGAAGTGGTTGGCTGGAGAGTTTAATAAATAACCCTCTCCTGCCTATGACCACGAAAGCTGAACAGATATTCAATCCCTGTCGGTACGCACTTTCTGAAGAGTCCAGGAAGCGCCTGAGGTGGATGTACCACCTGTATCATGAGGCAAAAGGCAACGTGACCAAGGCTGCCCATGCGTTGGGGATATCCAGACAGTGGCTATCAACCCTTCGCTCAACGTTTGAGCGATCAGGAAGAGACCCTCGGAGCTTAGAACCCGTATCGAGAGCGCCTCATCACACGGACAACCGACACAGGATCACACACGAGGTTAAACAAAAAATCATTCAGGTGAGGGATGGCACGCCCGGCTGGGGCAAGGAGAAGATCGCGCGTATCCTCAAGCGCGAGCATCACATCAAGGTCGGCGCCTCAACCGTCAACCGCTACTTGAAGATGCACCACCGCATCAATCCCAAGATTGCAGATAGGAATAGACGGGCATGGGTAGGGAAGAGGGCGCGTGAACAGGCAGGAGAGCCTCTGCTCAAAGTGAAGTATCGGCCTCCTGCCGCGATCAAGGACTTAGCCCCTTGTGCACTCATTGAGAAAGATATGAAATTCATTGTAAAACAAGGACAATTCGCGAATTTCGACAAATACAAGGCAAAGGATAACTTCTACTACCAGCACACCATGGTTGACTCGTTCACGCGCCTGCGAACCATGGAGCTGGTAGAGAGCGCGGATAGCGCAACGGCAGCAGGAGCCCACGCGCGGGCGGTGGAGAGGTTCCCATTTCCCATCGCCTGCGAGAACACTGATAATGGCGGAGAGAACGGGAAGGACTTCTCTATACGCCCTGCAGTCAATGAACGTGTTCCAATTCTACTCGTCCGTGGGCACGCCGACTGACAACCCGCGCGTGGAGCGGTCGCACTTGAGCGATGATGTGGAATTCTACCGTCAAGGCAATGCGTACCTTCCGTACGCTGAACAAAAGTGCAGGCTCCTCGCGTGGGAACGCCGCTATAACGAAGAGCGTCCGCATCAGGCCTTGGGGTACCTCACGCCCATGGAGTTCTATCAGTTATGGAAGAGGGACCCTCACGCTGCGTACGCGATCGTGAAGGAGTGGCAGGTATATCTCGTGCGGCAGCGGAAACGTTTGGCGAGCGCGAGGAGACTGAAACGACAGGAACAAATCGAAGCGCTGATGAAATTTATCGATGCCAAACTAACCCAAACGGTCGAACTTTCACACGCAAAACAAGCTCTTATTGACTGTCAATTATGTTCGTGGACTTGAACAATCGTAATTTATAACTCAAAAATTCAACCACCGCTGTTACGGCGTGAAAGGTGCCCCAACAGCGGACAAGTTTCAAAGGTCTACTGCGATTACATCAACGTAGACCTGAATTATTTTTCAAATGACTCCGGTAGTATCTGCTAGGGCCCTATTTGTTTTTTTCATTACTGTCATCATATTTTTGCGTACGCAGAATATTGGTGACACTTACTAATCATGAAGAATTTAACCTTTTTTCCGACTTCCACTGTCATCATTTTATCCCGTTACCGCAAAAACTGTTGGTATCCACCCGTGGAGGAAGTAGCGTATCGTGCGGCAGTGCCAGATACCGCGGATGTACGCCCGCGGTAACGGGATTTATTGCGATCGCCCCAGTAATACCCGACACTAAGTGTCGGGGGCTACGGGGCAGGCCCCGTAGAGCTCCCCAATGGGTGATTCTACGGGGCAGGCTAAATTTTGATGACAACTTGAAATGAAGATTCACGCAAAAATCCCTCTACAAGAGAGGGATTATGGAGTTTATGTTGTGTTTAAGTTATGCGCTGGTCGGATCGAAAACAGGAACTGTTTTGATGGCCTGTACTTCTTGAGGAGTAAAGATATTCTTTTCCGCCAGTTTGGCATCAGTGAGCTCGATTCTCCTCTCAAGACCATGATCGCGGCTGATGGAACTACCAGAATATTGTGCGATGCTCTTATCAATATAGTCTCTCGTTGCTTGTGATTCTTTCTTTATTTCTACCTTCAGTTCGTCTGTTATCTCTTTTTTAAGCTCGTTCAGGTCATCTTTCGTCGCCATGGCTGGGGCAATGTTATCTTCCCAAATGGACTCGAAGTTTTTCGTGAACAGTGTATTAATATTGTCTAAATCATCTTTCGTAAGAGTAGCCATAGGTAGATAGCGATTAATATAATCTGTGGGTAGTATATCATATAGTTTTGGTACGTCAAATTGAGAATTGATTTAGCGGAAAATTATCCTGACCGGATTGGAAACGAATTTAAAGGCCTCATTCCTAACGGACTGAATCCTATTACTTAAAATCTTATCCTTATTTCCCCAACTGTCATCATTTTATTTTCCAAAAAATAAAAAACTCCCGGTGAGGGAGAACAAATTTTGTATGAGCGCGCTTGGGCAAGGTTATATTTTCTCCAACTTGAGGACAGAGGCAAGCACATCGAAATGATTGTCCCGCGTGATGAGCGTGCTGTCGGTCACGCGTACGGTGGCAGCGATAATACTATCGCCCAAGCGGAGACGGTAGGCGCGGCGGAGCTTGCCTGCTTCGATCGCCACCGTTTCATCTACCGGCACGATTGTCATGCCGCCGGTGACCGTGAAGATCGCTTGTTCCGCTTCAGACGTGAGCGCCGGGAACGCAAGGAGTTCAGCGAGCGTAATCGCGGAGATGTCGAGCTCCGCGTCCGCGTCGGCGCAACGATTGAGAAAATCAACAACTCCCACCTCGTCTTTGAGGTGGAGAATCACGATGTTGGTATCAAGTGTGTAGGAATTGTTAGCCATGGGATGGCTCCAGCTCATCCCGCATGGCGTTTTGATGGGCGAGCGCGTCAATGTTTATATGTTTCCATGCGCCTGCCGCGCGCTTGAGACCGTCGTAGCGCTCAGGCGTTCGCGTTTCTCCGCGTTCAAGGTCACTGAGTGTAATACCGCCAAGCCGCATGAGCTGCCACAAGTAGCGGACAGTTGTTTGTTTTATTTGCGGATGAGCCGTCACGGGATGATTCGTATTTTGCATAAAGAAAGATTATTTGAATCACGAATTCAATTATACTCTTCATTTCTTAGGAGTCAAATTGTTGGATTATTGCGAGTAAAATACAGTGAGGTTTACGTTGTCTCTGGCGATTTTTTTGCTCACGTCCTCCGGTGGACTGAACATCGCCTGACCGGATTGGAAATGAACTTAAAGGACTCCTTGGATTTTCCTCGGAGCCCTTAAACTTTTTATAAAGCCCAAAAAATCCCTTTCCGTTTCATTTTCTTCTCGCATTTTTTCATTTCCAATCCCTACCTATTAGCAACGATCGCCCGCCTGCCAATGCCTATTGGGGCGAATGCTGCATAAACGGGAATTAGAGAGAAGTATATTGTGTGAAGCATACCCATCGGTAGGTTATGGCGGGCAGGTGGTATATAGGCACAGGTATCTTTTCGCTTTCTCAACATTACACCTTTAGTCACCATCTTTTTCCCACTGTCATCATTTTATTGCGGCCGTTGAATTTTGATGACACTATAAAAACTCTCCTCATCGGAGAGTTATAGATATAAAGTTGTTCACCATCAGACCGGAGAGACGGCGACTGGAGAGATGTGTTCAATTTCCTTCACCTCTTCAGCGGTGAACACAGCTTTGTGCCCGAGCTTATGCGCAACCGTATTAGTCTTTGTATTGAGCACACGGTCGCGTTCCAGCGGTTTTTCACCTAAGTCTTCCTTCAATCGGTGTTCCATGTTCTGCAATTTGAGATCGATTTGCGCGAGCGTGGGGCGTTGGTCGACTTTTTGTTCGAGACCTTGGAATTTACTATTCAAGCCTTCGAATTTACTATTCAAACCATCGAATTTGTCATCCATTTCATCGAATCCCTTCTTCACCATAGTAGCGAGGTCATCGAGCGTTACACTGCGTTGATTGTTGCTGAGGACTTCGTTATCCATATGCAGAAACTATACCCCTTGTAGGGTATTATGTCAAAACTGTGCACTCGTCCATGTTACAGTTGACAGTGGAAAGGACGTAACATGTTGAAAATTCAAGTAAGAAGTGGTTGGCTGGAGAGTTTAATACATAACCCTCTCCTGTCTATGACCACGAAAGCAGAACA
>JBFLWV010000040.1:0-10760 GCA_040757655.1 Patescibacteria group bacterium
AAGGTCTCTACCAATCATTTCGCGCTCAAATCGAAGCTGTATGTGAGGGCACTAATGGCAAGTTTTAAAGAGCTTCAGTCCTTGAAAAGTCAGTTTGCATTGGTAAGCCCTGCGTAACATCAGTTACAATGAAAAAAGCGTGGTGTGCGCCTTGCTTCAGATTCTCTATCCATGCACCTTGATATGCATAGGGATAAAAACGTTTGTATTTTCCTGTCATGCTCTTTATAGAAGGAATGCATGGAACGCTCCTGCGCACGGGAAACAGAATTACCGCAGTATACTGATTAAGGAGAAATGTGTCAATGTGCAAAAGAGAGTGCAAAAGAGAGGTTGTTTGACGTGAGGCAGAAAAACCAGTATGGTGTAGAGGTAATTCAAAATGCAGATCTCAAAATGTAAAATTATGGAGCCCCACCCTTCCCCATCATGACAACTCTCACCTATAGGTGTGCACGGCGCACTGATGGATGAGGAAGGGTGGGGGGCGGAATACCTTCATTTTGATTTTTGACTTTTGATTTTTGCATTCCGCCTTATGAATCTGACTGAACTCGCGCGACGCGTCAATATCCCCACTCAACGGCTTAAAGAACTCCTCCCTGAGCTCGGTTTTGATATTGGCATGCGCGCGATTAAGGTAGACGACCGTGCTGCGCGCGCCATCATCGAGAAACTTAGTCGTCCGGAGATGAGAGCGCAATTTCTCAATCGGGAGCACGCCATCGAAGTATCATCTGCACAACCATTAGAGACAACAAGGGGGAACATCATTGAACTCCCTCCCTCTCTCACGGTGAGGGAATTCGCCGCGAAACTCGATTTACCAGTCACCAGAGTCATTGTAGAATTGATGAAACAGGGAGTGATGGCAGCGCAGAATCAGTATATCGACTATGAAACTGCCGCCATCATTGCAGGTGATTTCGGAAGAACAGTAGCGCGCGCAGAGGAGCGCGCGTCTCTCATCCCTGCCTCTCTTGGAGAAGAGACACGTATTGAGACGTTTCTTGGGGAAGAGAACGATGCGGCCCTCACTCCTCGGCCTCCGGTGGTGGTGGTTATGGGTCATGTCGATCATGGTAAAACCACATTACTGGATGCTATCCGTAAGACGAATGTGACTGCTGAGGAGCACGGCGGTATTACTCAACATATTGGCGCATACCAAGTGACGGTATCGCCCCATCACGGTTCGACCAGTGTGAAGGAGACCTCTCCGTCTCCTCAGGATTATGTTGCAGATGCGCGCAAAATTACCTTCATTGATACACCCGGCCATGAAGCATTTACCACCATGCGCTCGCGCGGCGCAAAGGTTGCTGATGTCGCCATTTTGGTGGTCGCCGCTGATGACGGGGTGCAGCCTCAAACCATTGAGGCGCTCACCCACATCCAGCGCGCAGAACTACCCTTTATGGTTGCGGTAAATAAAATCGACAAAACAGGCGCCAACCCTGACCGTGTGAAGCAGGAGCTTGCCAACCTTAATGTCGTGGGTGAGGAGTGGGGCGGCAAGATTCCCTTTATAGAAATTTCCGCAAAGAAAGGGATCAACGTGCCAGAGCTTTTAGACCTCGTACTCTTAATCGCTGATATTGAAAAAGAGCACATTCGGGCAAATCCCGGCCGTCTTGCCGTCGGGACTATTATCGAATCGCATGTCGATCAAGGGGAAGGGCCGGTCGCAACCGTACTGGTGCAGACGGGCACCTTGCGGACCGGTGATCTCGTGAATGTGGGGGAAGCATTTGGGAAAGTGAAAGCTATGAAGGACTTTAAAGGTGCGCTCGTTGCTGCCGCCCCTCCTTCTATACCGGTAAGGATCTTAGGACTTAAATCCCTCCCACGGGTAGGTGACATTTTGGAGGTGATAGGAGATCCTGCACAATTCAGGCAAAGAATGCGTGATGTAAAACCTAAGAAGCGCTCTCTCCGGTTCACTGTTCCTCCCCCCATTGTGACGGTTACCAAACCTCCAGAAGGCGAAGAAGAAAAGGAGGGAACCATCTCTTTACCAGAGGTACACTTACTCATCCGTGCAGATGTGTTGGGGTCATTGGAGGCGATCCACGAAGCGCTGCAGGTACTCCGTCATCCCGAGATCGAGACTACCATTGTTCAGCAAGGCCTCGGTGCGATCACCGAAGCAGACGTTCTCTCCGCAGAGGCTTCTGGCGCATGTATCCTCGGATTCAATGTTGCGGTTGCCCCTGCCGTGCTTGAGCTGGCAAAAGACAAGGGAGTAGAAATAAAAACGTTCACTATCATTTATGAATTGGTCGACGAAGTAAAGAAACTCATGGAACAACTCCTTGCTCCCCACATTCGAGTAACCGCCAGGGGAGAGATGAAGATTATCGCCATCTTTAGGCATGAACGCGGTCATGCTATCATAGGAGGCAAGGTGTTGAAGGGGAAGGTGGGGGCAGGACATATGTATCATTTGAAGCGCGGCACTGTTCTTAAGGGCTCTGGCAAAATTACCAGCGTACAGATTGGTAAGCAAGTGGTGCAAGAGGCAGTGGAAGGCCAAGAGTGTGGATTAAAGGTTGAAACGAAGTGCATGCCTGCCGTGGGTGATATGATGGAGATATATACGGAAGAACGGCTGAAACAGGAGATAAAATAACATATGTGCTTCGCGCATATCGCAGATGGATGCAGATTTTGACAAGTCGGGATGCGGATCCGCGTAGATAATAAAACTTCTTACTTCTCGCTGCCTTGCTCAAGGGCAGCGTCTTGATTTTTTCTCGGGATATGATACGTTACGGTGTTACCATACATAGACGCGGACTAACGTTGACAATACGTTGACTCACGCGGATAGTTTGATACTTGTATTTAACCATTCTTGCAATAGGGTATGCGCGATTTTCTCTACCACGCAAAAAAGGTGCTTTCCGCCATCCAAGATGCACGTCACATTCTGGTAGTCACCCACCAAAAACCCGATGGTGATGCGATCGGGTCGGCATCCGCTATGGCCGGTTTTTTGGAAAAAATGGGCAAGACATCTATAGTGTTCTGCCCACATGAGCCACAAGATATGTTTCACTTCCTGCCTCATTTACATAAATTCACTACGGATGGTACCGTAGTGCATTCGTCGCGGCATGATCTCATCATTGTCCTTGATTCTTCAGACCTTGCCTATGCAGGGATTGAAGAGCTCCTACGCACAAGGAAAGAACCTCTTCCTCCTCTCGTAAATATCGATCATCATGCGTCGAATGTCCGTTTTGGCGAGATCCATCTCATTGATTCCACCGCCCCTTCCACGACTACGATCCTCTATCATTTTTTCTCCGCAGAACACCCATATCTCATTGATGCGCCGATCGCGACCGCCCTGCTCACAGGCTTGCTTACTGACACCGGACATTTTTCAAATCCCGCGACGAACGAAGTGGCGCTTGCAGTGGGCGCAGAGCTTTTGAAACACGGCGCGCGGTTCCGCCAGATTACTGCGGCCACATGGCAACGCAAAGAAATTAGCACGCTCCACGTGTGGGGGAAGGCGCTCGCGCGCCTGCAGTACCACCCCCGCTATCACCTCGCGGTTACCGTACTTACTCTCGAGGATTTCCGCACCGCGCGCTTAGAAGGCGATCCTACTGAAGGCATTGCAAACTTTCTCGCCAATCTCAAAGAAGCAGAGGTGATCTTGGTGCTCAAAGAGCAAGAGGATGGCACGATTAAAGGAAGCCTGCGTACCGTGCATCCTGATATCGACGTGTCTCGCCTTGCCCTTGCCTTTGGCGGCGGCGGACATAGAAAAGCCGCGGGGTTCAAAGTGAAAGGCAAGCTCATCCGCACTCCACAGGGATGGAAGATCACTAACGAATAGACCACGTCAATTCAATGATTTTCTTTCCTATACGATTTATACGTCTTATATCATCCCGAGCAATATTTTCTGTCATCCGAGCAATGTCATCCCGAGCACGTCGAAGGATCGTCGAGGGATCACTTAATGACGATCGTCAATTGTTGATTCCTCACACACTCGTACATTACGGATGGTCAAGTACTTTCGCGTGTGTCTATTTGTACCTTTATCATTCTAACCAAATGGAAGAGTCACAACAGGTTCATACAAATAAAACAGAAGAGCCGGCTGTCCTTTCCGTCAGCGGCTCCACACCTGCTTTTCAGCAGATTATTGACTGATGATTTTTTTATATCGAGTGCTCCGCGCCTGCCCGATCCGTTCGAGCAATTTCAAAGCCACCAGGCGAGACAGAGCCTGTTTGATGGTCGCCTGCGGCATTTTCCCCTTGAGGAGCTTGCTCACGTCTGCAACGCCGAGCTCCTCGTTGCCATCGAATAGGCGATGCACGCGCACCTGCTTTTCCGAGAGAAGCTTTTCCGGTTGATCAGACTCCATCAGTTTTCTTGCCCTTTCGGTCTGTTCGAGCAATGCATCAAGCAGGTAGAGAACCCACGGGGTGATGTCTTCATGATCTGTCTTATGGCTCTTCTGCGTTGCGCGAAGTGCGAGGTAATAATCGGCTCTTGTTTCCTCGATAATCTCATCCAAGGAGACGTAAGGCATGTAACGGTAGCCGCTCTTCAAGAGCAAGAGGTTGGTGAGGGCGCGGCTCAGTCTGCCGTTGCCGTCCTTGAAGGGGTGGATTGCAAGGAACTCGAAAATGAAATTTGCAATCACGAGCAGCGGGTGGACGCTTCTCGTTTCCAACTGCCTGTTGACCCATTCAATCGCATTATTCATTTCTTTCTGCACCAGGTGCGGCGGGGTCGGGTCGAACAGTACGACCTGCGCGCCCTGCGCATTGATCATCACGACTGTATTGGGAGCGTTTTTATATATACCTCGGTGCGTGCGGTCCTTTTCAGAAAAGTGAAGGAGAATACTATGGCATTGCAATATCCAACCTTCGGAAAGCATGATGGTCTTCCAGTGATCGAACACGCGCCCAATCAAACCAGCGTAGCCAGCGACTTCCTGCTCATCCCTGCCTTTCGGATGCTTACCCTTAAGACCGCGCAGGAAGCGGGCGATTTCCTCATCTGTCATTGTGGCGCCCTCAATGCGGGTGCTTGCGCCTGTGGAGGTGATGATAACCCATGCCTTAAGACGCCCGAGTATCTGCGGACTCAAGCGCATGCTCCCCTGCCAAAAGCCTTGGAATTGATCTATTTTTGCGATCTTCCCTAGGATCTCTTGGGTAAGGGGTATTCGTCTGTTGAATCTCTCTTGGGTCATATATCGGTAATATTATAACTATAGCCGATAATATACGATAATGTCCAATACATCCAGCGTCCTTATGTACTACATTCTTCCTGATGAACAGGGGATAAAAATGCAGCTAACAGTATTCGATAGGTAGTCTATCATCCGAAGAAAGCACTTCTGCCAATGACAATTATTTTTACGAACGTGAAAATAATGTCCTATTCATTCCTCTCTCCACACCATATCATTACCCGCTGATTAAACCACCTGTGTGAAGAAAGGGGAATAAAGGGATCACATATTGACGATCGCCAATTGTTGATCCCTTGTGAGCTTTCCACTGAAAAAGAGACACTATCATCCGCATCTGGATTCTACCAAAAAAGGGTCATTTGGCGCTACATTACCTATTTCTATAAAAAAGGTCCTGACCGTGTGGTAAAGATGCTGGATATTTATCACCTGTTGAAGTAAAACCTTTAGAGTGATATTCTTCATTTGCCTTATCAAATAAGTTATAACATTATGCCAACTACTAACCCCCGTAATCTCTATCTCATCCCCACCGTTATTGAAAAATCGTCCTATGGCGAGCGCGCGTACGACATCTACTCGCGGCTGCTTAAAGACCGCATCATTTTCCTTGGTGATGCCATTGATGATGGGGTTGCAAACACGGTTATCGCCCAACTCCTACTCCTCGACAGCCAGGATAAGGCGCGCGACGTCAAGCTCTACATCAATAGCCCTGGCGGATCGGTGAGTGCTGGCCTCGCAATCTACGACACCATGCAATATATCAAACCGGACGTGGTGACCATTTGTGTTGGGCTTGCCGGTAGCATGGCGGCGGTATTGCTCTCTGCAGGAAAGAAGGGTAAACGGCTCGCGCTCCCGAACGGCGAGGTGCTGCTCCACCAGGTTATGGGTGGGGCAGAGGGACAAGCAGTGGATGTAAAAATTCGCGCAGAGCACATCTTGAAAATTAAGGATCGGCTCAATAAGATCCTCGCAAAGCATACTGGCCAGACCCTGCAGAAGATCGAAAAGGATACTGATCGGGACTACTTTATGTCAGCAGAGGAAGCAAAGGATTACGGCGTTATTGATAAAGTGATCACGTAGCCTCCTCCCGTGCCGTAAGTATTCACCTCTTCCCAAACATTTCCCCTCTCAACGGCAGAACGCTCAGGGTACGACGATTTTTTTCGGGCCGCGATTCTCACGCGGGACGATGAGAGCCCTCAAAAATCGCGATTCCCTTCGCGTTCCGGGAAACACTGAATGTTCCCCAGTGCCTCCTTGCCAACCGAAGCGTAGTGTGGTATCGTTGGTATACGGTCAATTCATTACTATTCTCAAAAATTAGGGACGGTTATCGCAAGAGAAGAAATGAAGAATGATAGCTACTATCTCACTTTGTGATGTATACCACACAATCTTGTCTTCATGTATCCATGACAATGAGTGAAGCATTTCTCGGGATGCTTGTCGTGTCCGCGTGATGCAGAAAAAGTGCAAGCGGGGGATTGTCCCTCGTTATCTTCTCAATAGCTCTTACGTTGCCGTTCCATAGGAAGGATTTCTTATGGATTTTTTAATTCTCCTGATTGTTGCCGGAGTGAGCGGCACGGTAGGCTTTGTGCTGCGGAAATATGTGGCACAACAAGCAGCGGCTTCCGTAGAGGCAAAGACCAAACGGCTCATCGAAGAGTCGCGCACCAAACAAAAAGAGATACTCATTGAAGCGAAAGACAAAGCGCTCGCCATTATTGATGAGGCAAAAAAAGAAAAGGAAACATACCTGCATGAACTCCACAATCAGCAAAAACGACTAGAAAAGCGGGAAGAGCTTTTTGATAAGAAATTGCTCGAATTTGAAGATAAACAGCAGCAGCTCACTGATGCGCGCAAAAAGGTAGACCAAGTGAAAGAAGAGCTCGGCCGCCTGCGCGAAGAAACGCTGAAAAAACTGGAGATTGTCGCAGGCCTTACCCGCGAAGAAGCGAAACGCGTCCTTTTAGACAATACGGAGAATTCAGTGAAAGAGGAACTCCTCTCCCGCGTGAGGAAACTCGAACGGGAAGCGTCGGAAGAATGGGAACGCCAGGCGCGGCATTATATCAGCATCGCAATGGAGCGGTGCGCTTCATCCCATGCGGTCGAGACGACGACTACCGTGATCTCCATTCCTTCTGATGATTTGAAGGGAAGAATTATCGGGCGTGAGGGACGCAATATTAAAGCATTTGAACAGCTGACCGGCGTGGAAATTGTGGTTGATGAAACGCCACAAACCATTGTCATCTCGGGTTTTTCCATGCTCCGAAGGCAGATTGCAAAAATTGCGCTTGAGAAACTCATTCTGGACGGCCGCATCCACCCTGGCCGTATTGAAGAAGCAATTGAGCAGGCGAAAAAGGAACTCGCGATAGAAATCAAAAAAGCAGGAGAAGACGCGGCGTACGAAGTGGGAGTTGCGGGTTTGGATCCCAAGCTCCTCCAGATCCTCGGGCGCCTTAAATACCGTACGAGCTATGGTCACAATGTCCTTTCTCACTCAGTAGAGGTAGGGCTTCTTTCAGGGTTGCTCGCTGAAGAACTTGGCGCGAATGTGTCGGTCGCTAAAAAAGGAGGGCTCCTGCACGATATTGGAAAGGCAGTGGATCATGAAGTACAAGGTGGTCATCCTGAGATCGGCCGGGATATCATGAAGAAGTTCGGGCTTCCTGAGGAAGTGTCTTACATCGCGGTTGCGCATCATGAAGACAACCCTTCTACCTTGGAAGGTATCATTGTGAAGGTTGCAGACGCTATTTCTGGGGCGCGGCCGGGCGCCCGGAAGGACACCTATGAACAGTATGTGCAGCGGCTTGAGGAGTTGGAGAAACTCGCGGCGTCATTTGACGGCGTTGAAAAGGCTTATGCCATTCAAGCGGGAAGGGAAATACGCGTATTCGTCAACCCTGACCACATTGATGACTGGGCTGCGCAGAAATTGGCGCGTGATGTTGCGAATAAGATTGAGACGGAACTCAAGTATCCAGGCGAGATTCGCGTCACACTCATTCGAGAACGGCGCGTGATAGAGTACGCTCGATAGTAGCCTTCGCATATGATCATAGGCTTCATCGGTTTAGGACGCATGGGAAACGCAATGGCACGGCGGTTATTGAGACATGGCGTGGGTGTCATTGCCTATAATCGTTCATCTGATCCGTACCCTTCTCTCAAACAGGCAGGCGCGGTGATTGTGCAATCTGCGCGCGAGGTCGCCTCCTCCCTCAAGGGGAGAAAAATCATTTGGCTGATGGTCCCGCAAGGGAAGCCAGTTGATGAGTTAATCAGTGAAATGGTAGGGGCGTATAGCAATACGCCCTTATCAGCGTTAACGCGGGGAGATATTATTATTGACGGAGGAAATTCGAATTATCTTGATTCACGACGGCGGGCAAGGGGCTTGAAGCGCAAAGGTATTTATTTTCTTGATATTGGTACGAGCGGTGGAATCACGGGAGAAAAAGATGGATGGTGCTTCATGGTGGGAGGAGAAAAGAAAGCTTATAGAGTCATCGAACCAATGTTAAAAATTATGTCACATCCTCGCGGGGGATATCTCTATTGTGGTCCAACGGGCGCCGGACATTTGGTAAAGACCGTGCACAATGGCATCGAGGTTGGGATGATGGAGGCGATTGCCGAGGGTCTGGCGGTGTTACAGACGTCACGTTTCAAATTACGCCTTGCTGATATTGCGGACGTGTGGACGAAAAAGAGCATTATTGATTCACGACTCATCGCATGGGCGCGGGACGCATTGAGGAATCCACAATTTACACGGGTCGCGCCGTATGTCGAAGGAGGCACAACGGGGAAGTGGACTGTTGAGGAGGCGAATCGCCGTGGGGTGCATGTGCCAGCCATTATTGCCTCACTTAGAGAGCGTGTGCGTTCACGGAAAGGGAAAGGTTCATTTGCCCATAAGGTCGTTGCGGCGCTGCGGCAGGAATTTGGGGGACACAGTGTAAAAATCCTAAATTCTCGTATCGGAATTTCAAAGCGTTGAAATTCCGACAGACACTTTACCCTTCAGGTAAGTGCTGGACTGTGTTAGGCTTCGCAGGAGATACGACCCCGCACGTAAGCGCAGCTTTCGTGCTGCCCGGAGGGAGTGAGCGCCCGAAGGGCCTTGTATATCTAACTGGGAAACCCTAAATCAAACAAGCACCAAATTTAGATATTCGAAAATCAAAACGTTTTGCACTTCGGTCATTGGATTGTGAATTTGTTTCGGATTTAGAGTTTCGTGTTTCGAATTTATGTTCTACTATCTCGGTATCGATGGCGGAGGGAGCAGCACTACTTCGGCCATTGCGGACGAAAAAGGAAACGTAGTGGGAACGGGGGAAGCCGGTCCTTCTTTGTATAAAGTCGTGGGGATGAAAGTGGCGATGGGGAATATTCAGAAAGCCATTTGTGATGCGGAGAGAACCTCGCGTCGTCATATTTCATCTTACACCTCTGCGGTATTTGGACTTTCAGGGGTTGATTCAATGCAGGATTGGCAGGTGCTCTCCCGGGAAATATTTAGACATTTTAAGAAGAAGACAGGTGATCGTTTTCGCGTAGTGAATGATGTCGTGATTGCGCTTGCCGCCGGCACTGATGAACCATTTGGCGCCGCCGTGATCGCAGGCACGGGATCAAACGCTTATGCAGCAGGGCCAAAAGGGGAAGCGTACGCAGGAGGATTAGGATCGCTCCTTTCCGATGAAGGGAGCGCTTATGCGATAGGGGTGGATACGCTGCGCGCTGCAGTGAAAAGTTTTGATGGGAGGGGAAGGCGAACGCTTCTTGAATCATTGGTGCGCAGACGAATGGGAGTGAGACATATGCGTCATGCGGTTGATGTGGTATATTCACCATCATTCGATAAAACTATGGTTGCGGGGATTGCACCTCTTTGCGTGCGCGCTGCGCAGCGCGGGGATGCAGTTGCACGCGGCATCATCACCCACGCTGCTTCTGAGTTAAGCTTGATGGCTTGCGCGGTTATTCGGAAGGTAGGTCTCGCTTCGCGCGTGTTTGATCTGGTTCTTTGGGGAGGAGTGTTTGGGGCAGGCAATATGCTCCTGCGTTCATTTAATAAGTCAGTACTCCTTATTGCGCCTCACGCGCGTATCAAACTCCTCCACCAGTCTCCTTGTCGAGGAGCCTTGCGGATCGCACGGGAAGAATTGTCTATAAGAGAATGATAGTAACTGCTCACTCGCCATCATCACCACAGCCAAGGGGCGTCTCTTTTTTTACTGTGGAACTCGGTCCCCGACACTTGTGTGTCGGGGCTACCTCAAACAGTCCTCGCTGCAAAAAGAGCCGCCCCTTGGCCGTTATACCATTTAAGATGGTGAGCAGGTATGAATTATAAATTGTTCAAGTCCACGAACATAATTGACAGTCAATAAGAGCTTGTTTTGCGTGTGAAAGTTCGACCGTTTGGGTTAGTTTGGCATCGATAAATTTCATCAGCGCTTCGATTTGTTCCTGTCGTTTC
>JBFLWV010000041.1:0-7509 GCA_040757655.1 Patescibacteria group bacterium
AAGGTCAAGCAGACGCGGATCGACGGGTTGTGCGGTATATTCCTTTTGTTTTGGTGGCATACGTTTTGTTTTTAACGGTAGTATGCCACTATTATCTCAAATTATTGGTTTTTGCGTAACATCAGTTCTTAATACAAAATCCTACACCCTAAACAAATCCGAAGCTCAAATTCCGAATCTCCAAATTAGTGTTTTGAACATTATAATTTTGGACATTGTTTAGAGTTTAGAAATTAGAATTTAAGATTTCACTCACGCTGCCCCACATCTCTCCATTCTCCCTCAAACGGATATCCATAAAGGCGGCCTTCCTGTGCAAGGCGCGGAAACAGCGCATACTCCAGCTGCCCGGATCCTAAAGGAATCAACTGTGCAGCTTCAGGTTCCAAGACATAAATCCCCGCATTCACCAAGTGGGATAAATTCCCTTGTCGCGGTTTTGGTTTCTCAGTGAAATCAATTATGTGCGATCCCTGCATCGTCGCAACCCCCCACATCGCAGGTTGTTCCACGCTGGTTAGGGCGACGGTAGCCCATGCGCGGTGCGCGCGGTGAAAGGAAAGGAGCTCATTATAATCAATCTCTGCATAGACGTCGCCGTATTGTACAATGCACGTTTGGTCCCCTATGCTGGCGGTTGCGGTGCGAACTGCAGGCGCTGTTCCCGTAGACGAAGGAGATTGATCAATATAGCGCAATAACACAGATAATGATGTCCCATCACCGAAACGGCTTTTTAGCAAACTGCCACCCTTTCCTATCACCACGATGCCTTCATGTAATCCTTGCCGCTGCAATTGCCGCACCGTATGAACAATCACCGGCTCCCCATGCACTTCCAAGAGCGCTTTCGGCATGCCGCCGTTGTGGTTCGCTACACCCTTCCCGCCCGCGAGAATAATAAAAGGCACGTGCGACGCGCCCAATGCCTTCTCTAGCAATAATTCAATGGCGTGCGAGCGATTCCTCACCCGTGCACCATCAACCGTACGGTCAATCTGCTGCCTCAATTGAGGTTTCAGTGTAATCGTGAGCCGTGTGCGATCCATAGGTGTATTCTTATCTGCGTGAATCCGCGTAAGAATTTGCGCTTATCTGCGTATAGAGCATACCTCTTCATACAATATCATACAATATCATACTTATCCACAATCACACACTCCACTACTACCCACGGTATACATTCTCAACATACTTAAATTCTAGCCATGGCTAAAATTTAAGTATGCCTTACTGACCTTCGTTATTCTTCTTTTACTCCTTTCCCCAGTTCTCTCGCACCTATCCATGAGAGATGATATGCCTGGCGCATACAATCTGCGATTGCTTTGCTCTCAATGATCACTGACATACGATCAGTATAGGAAAGGAATGCAACTTTATTTTTATAAATATTTACTTCAACCCCCGGCCAAAACACATCGCGAGGCACAATCAAAGTTTCAGATAACTCTGACTGATCATACTTTTTGTGCTTACTGTCCCAATGCGACCCGCTTCCTGCAATGCGCTTCGCGCGGATATTCAATTCCATCCGTTTGGCAATGTAGGCAGGATCCACATTCTTTGCGTCAAAATAGGCATCGGTATTCCATTCTAAAATCTCTTCCGGCTTCTCGCGAAGCGTGTCGTCATACACGTTTTGTATCGCCTGTTTTCCTTCATAAAAAATAATCTTCGGTTTTACTTCACTTGCATTGAACACGGCCTCCAGTTCTGGAAGCCTTTTTTGTATCTCCCCCCGCAATTCTTCCACCATGCCAAGAAACCTCGTGGGTGGCTCTGCTTTCATGCGCGTTTTCTTGCCCAGTTTCACTTTCCCCACCACCCCTTGATCAATTAAAGACTTGAGCACCGAATACGTGGTCGTTCGTTGCAATCCGGCCTTCAGCGCAACATCCTGCGGCGCCGCCACGCCCATTTCTAAGGCAGCCAAATACACTTTCGCCTCATTTTGCGAGAAACCAACTTTTTGGAGTAATTGTTCATGAGTCATATCATTTGTTCTCCCCTTGAAAGGGGGAGACGGAAGAGGGGGGTAAACGATAAAAATGACGATCTCTCTTTAGTCAATCTACTATTCACATTTTATCTCATATAAGCCAAAAAGTCAACAAAATATAAATCTATTCGTCAAAATGACGAATTTTTTATACATTTTATTGCTTTCATGGCATACTTCCCTGTTCTTAAAAAACGTTCGCTCATTGAAAACAACGAAGGAGACACAAGATGAGTAAGCAAACTAAAAATTTTCTGAACCTCCTAGAAAGAAGTCAATATGAGGATGTGAAAATTTTTACATCCACAAACGCTTTCGCAGTGATATCTTTATATAAATATGGAGGATTCTACATCCTCCTAACGGGGAAAGGGAATAAACATACCTTTATCCCTATTAAAGATATCGCTGCGGTGGAGGTAGAGAAGAAACATAGTTTTCTCTCTTTAGTGTAAGACTTGAAATGGGGGGACAGCGCACGCTGTTTCCCCTTATTACACTCGTACAATTGCAAACAAAGGAGGTTGAAATGAGATTCTTAATCATCAATCCTCCCTATGTCATCGGGGAGGACGGGATGGCAGTAATGCCTAATAAGGCAATGCTACCAGTGGGACCATTATCAATCGCCTCCGCAATTGAGGCGAAGGGGCATAAGGTTAAATTCGCCGATCTAGTCTTCCAAAAAGACTGGCGCGGGCATCTCGTGCAATTCGGCACATCGTTTGATCGAGTCTTGATGTGCTGTCATACCGCGAGAAATATTTCGTCAGTCAAAACGGTGCTGGATTTTCTCAGAGAACAAGACGTGCGGTCTCACGTCAGCCTCGGTGGAAATCTGACGCTCGGACTCGGCATCAACGACTTTGCGAAATTCGGGATTGAAGTCGACGCAGTGGTGCGGGGTTTCGGTCATGGAGGAGCGATAGATGCCATCGTCGAAGGTGGCAAGGGAGATGTGAAAGTTAAAGGTGTGATTCCAGAAATACCAACCCCCCACTTATCCTTGCTGGACAAACGAACTCGCGCGCTCTACCGGGATCACAGTGAGGGACGATACCCGATAATCGGCTCCGGAGGTTTCGGTTGTCGATGGTTTCAGAAATGCAACTATTGCACGTCTCATATGGGGACAACATCGACACCTCGTGACTTCGACAACCTACTGCAAGAAACGGCTACGGCTATGGGATTTGGTTATCGAGACTTCTGGTGCGTTGATAATCTCGTCAACGTGTTTCCAGAACAGCTTCTCAAATTTGATACCGCGCTTTATTTGAGGGGTTGCACGTGGTCTGGGATGACAAGGCCGGAACTTGTCGTGAAATATCCGTCATTGATTACCAAACTGCGGAGTTGTAGTGAAATTGCAATGGGAGTTGAAAGCGCTTCTCAAGAACAAGTCACTAGCTATAACCGCGGAAATGGAAAGTATTACGACCACATTAAGGAAGCATTTCAGCTCGTGAAAAACTCGGGCATTAATACTACCGCCTTCGCGATACTCGATGGACCTAAAGAAACTGAGGAGAGCTTCTGGCGATTGTACCACTTTCTCAAAAACGTGAAGCCGACCTCGGTCTCGTGGTCATTCTATAATCCGCCAGCCACGATTGGCCTCCTCGATGAAGGAAGATTGCCGAACGAATATGGTTTCTATCGCTGGCCAATGGGCTGCTCGATCATTCCACGCGAGCGTATCATCCAACAAGCAATGATCTTGTCGGGTACATGGTGGTGCGGATGGAAACTGGATGAAGGTAATCCATTCTTCGAAAACGAACATGAGTTTGGGGTTAAATTCCATGGAAAGTTATTATCCCAACCTCGATCCGCCCGGTCGCCAATAGGTGATCTGTGGGAGATCTGGGAAGAACAAAATTTATGAAAACCGGCATTAAGCCGGAGAAAGGAGGCCGTATCATGGCCAAACGTAAAGGGCGCAAGCCCTTCAGCGGAAGGCCTGCGTGCCAACAACCTGGGTAACCAGTGAGGCATAAAGGTCTCCCAAAAGGGGAAGTGGTGCGAACTGCTTCCCCTTGATATTATTATTACTAGGCAAACAAACATTTACCTCGTTTGCATATACGACGATCGTGGTATTTACAAACGACCTTATATCTTAATTCTTATGGCAACTATTGAGGATTTCCAAAAACTCGACCCGCGCACCAATCCCGCTTCGCGGTACGGTACGGGGTCCCGCCCACGGATTTTAGAAAATAGTTATAGTATCCGTGGGCTACACATCCGCATATGAATATTGCTACGATTAACGATTTTCAGAAAATAGATATTCGAGTGGGAAGGATCATCAACGTTGAGGACTTTCCCGAAGCGCGGAAGCCAGCATACAAGCTCACGATTGATTTCGGTCCTGAAATCGGAATCAAAAAATCAAGCGTACAAATTGTCGCGAATTACAAAAAAGAAGGGCTCAAAGGCAAACTCGTCTTAGGAGTAGTCAATTTTCCTCCCCGCCAAATCGGCCCTTTTGTGTCCGAGGTCCTTATCCTTGGGCTTCCTGACGCACAAGACAATGTGGTGCTCATTGTTCCAGACCGCAATGTTCCTCTAGGAGGTCGGCTGTATTAATGCACGCACTTCCTTTTGTAAATGGTCATCTGCCTCATGAATGGCACGCTCGTAACGCTCCACGTGCTCTCGTAGTTGGCTATTTTTTTTCTTAATATCCCCAGTCATCCGCTCCACTTCTTGCGGCGCAGGACCACCTTCGCTCGTATGGAGGCCAACCGATGCGCGCGCGGTGGCAACTGCCATGATATCTTTAGTGCGCACGTTAATTGGTTTACCGATAGTGTCCAAGGCAACCGTGCGCACTAATGACGGGGTAAGCTCATGGAATCCTTCATGGAGTGCCCCTTTCCTAATAATTGCTTTTACTACCTGATACGCTTCACGGAAACTCACCCCGCCCTTTAGGGCAAGCTGCACAGACATGTCTGGCGCGGTGGAAAAATTAATATTAGCAACCTCTTCCATTCTCTGCGGATTATAATGGAGTGAGGACATTATACCGCGATACACGGAAAGCGCTTCCTCTGTCAATCGGAACCCCTCAAAGAGCAGTGGTTTTGTCTGCTGAGTATCTCGATTAAATCCAGAAGGAAGCATATCCATTATGTGAATCAGCGCTTGCTCAAGTGCTGAGATCCGCGCGCAATTCGCGCGCAGCACCTCGGCCGCGTCTGGATTCTTCAGGTTCGGCTGTGCCGTGCCGCCAGTGGTGTAGGCATCATCAATCGTGAAGAGCCCGAACTCATGAGTGGAAAAAAGAATCACCTCCGTCATGCTGCGCCGCATATGCTGTGCGAGTTGTGAAAGGCGCGCAAGAGTGCGCGCTTCCAGCTCCCCTCTCACATTTGCCGTATAGAGACTATGCCCGGTCGTGCCCTCAAAACCAAGCAACTGCGCAGTGAAAGTACGGTCGATGGGTAAATGCGTACCTGCCATTTCAAAAATGCCCAAAGGGCAACGGTTCACAGACGGGTAAAGCGCGCATAGGTCATCGCTATCATCCAATAAATGGTACGCTTTTGAGGTAAGCCAGTGCCCTACGGTGATGGGTTGCGACACCCTTAAGTGGGTATACCCCGGCATGAGAGTCTGGGTGTGCTGTGCCGCCGCCTCAGTGAGAGAAGTGCTGGTCTCAATAATCTGCCGCAGGATACCAAGTATATGGCGCCGCATATACAGGCGCGTGTCCGTATACACCTGATCGTTGCGGGCAATGCCAAGCCGCAGGTATCCTCCTACTGCTATCCCCAACTTTGCAATGAGCTGCTGTTCCACATTCGAATGTACGTCCTCTAGCGCCGGATCAAGAATAAATTCTCCTTTCTCCGCTGACACCTTTAGCTCTTCCAAGGCTTGGAGCAGAAAACTGGCTGTCTCGCGCGTGATGATGTGCTGCCGCGCCAACATGACGAGATGCGCTTCGTTCACCGCGATTTCGTCCTTGATGAGACGCTGGTCATATAAAATATCTTCTCCTGCGGCATAGCCCACTGCCACTGACCCGGTGTGTATATCACCGTGTTCCCGCCAAAAGGGTGAAATTTCTGTAGTCATAATCTTATTCTTTGTAGGAATGCAAGCCGGCAAACGCGTATTCCTCAAAGCCGTAGGGAAGAGAATCCATCTTTTCGCGCGGCACGATGTCCTTTGGGTCATACCCTACCAACGAGTAGGGTGATTCCCTTGTCACTACCGATGCGCTTCCGGGGACGAGGCGGAGCGTGATGCTGCCGGTCACATAATTATTCATCTCCTCGATAAATCGTTCAAGCGCCCGCGCAAGAGGGCTATGGAAGGAACAATTATACGCGAGCGCCGCCCACTTTGGATCGACGAGGTGATGCTTGAACATAAGGCTCTCTTTGGGGAGCGTCACGCGCTCCAGATCCTTATGGGCCATGATAAGCAGGGACGCACCGGGACATTCGTAGACCCAACGGAATTTATTGCCGTATAATCCATTCTCAATCATGTCCACGCGGCCAATGCCGTAATTACCCCCCAGTTCGTTCAAATGATTCATAATATCCACCAGTTCCATCGGCGCGCCATTCACCGCCATCGGAATGCCGCGCTCAAAACTAACACGTAACAACGCGGGAGTGTGCGGCGCCCGCTCCAAAGGAGCGGTCCACCGGAACGCATGTTCGGGTACTGATGACTCGATTTTGTCAATACTCCCGTAATTGATCGCATTCGAAAGTAAATTATCGTCGTAACTGAACGGCTCACGCTGGCTTACCGGCACGGGAATGCCGTGCGCATAGGCAAAGTCTACTTCCTCCTGCCGCGTCGGCCACCAATCATTGATAGGCATGACGAGCTTTATTGATTTGGGGAGTTTGAAATAAAACGTCATATTAAGACGGAACGCGTCCGCTCCTCTCCCCTTGCAACCGTGCGCGACTGCGTCTACGCCTTCCTTCACCGCTGCCTCCACTGCCTTTTCAGCCATGAGTGGCCGTGCCACTGACGTGCCGAGTGGGTAGAAATCGTCATAGAGCGCGTTTGCCTTAATGACCGGCGCCACGCAACGCGCGGCATATTCCTCCTTCGCATCGACAATCAGGTGCCGAATAGCGCCAAGTTGCCGTGCTTTCTCACCCATGGCATGCAAATCAAGGACCCGCTGCCCCACATCCACCGTACACGTAACGACGCGGTACCCATAATAATGTTGGAGGATGTAGACGCAACATGACGTGTCCACTCCTCCGGAATACATTAATAAACATGTTCTCTTGTGTTGTGTATTCTCCTCAAAATCAGGAGATTGCCGTGGTTCGTGCATAGATTTCCTTTCTGACCATCTCCTCCCAAGATGATCAAAGTAACCAGTTAAGCCCTTCGGGCACTAACTCCCCTGCGGGGCAGCCCCTTTCTGCGAAAGAGGCTGGGTCGTATCTGGCTGGCTGCCTAACGCAGTCCAGCACTAAGCCCGCAGGCTTTAGTGCTGTCGGAATTTCAAA
>JBFLWV010000042.1:0-32720 GCA_040757655.1 Patescibacteria group bacterium
GTGGATGACCGCGCTATGCTCATTGCCTGCGGACTCTGGAACTACCATCTGGATGCAACCAGCTGTTAATTCCAGAATCTGGAGGAGGGCGTTCCTGTTAGATTATTATTTCGCAACTACTCTAATAATTTATGAAGGATACCCATATCCATTCCGGTTTTCTACCACATACAAAATCCGGCCTTTACGATATGGTCAAGACCGCTCACGAAGTGGGTTTGAAAGAAATCACCATTGTTGAACATTTTGATTGGTTGGCAATCAAACATCCGGAAAAGACGGATCGAGAGACATTAAGGCCTGAACAATTAACTTATTATATGGGGGCAGTAACGGCATGCCGGTATGCCTTCCCTATAAAGATCACAGTTGGTTTGGAAGTTGATTATTTTTTGGAATACAAACAAGAGATTAAAGAATTCTTGCAGCCATATAATTTTGAACAACTGACTGGCTCATGTCATTATTTACTTGAAGATAACAAATACGTTTTCCTGAAAAATGTCAATTTCAATAGTCCGGAGATTTACGAGTGTTATTTTGCGACAGTCAAAGAAGCTGTCGAATCAAAAATGTTCTATCAGATTGCGCACGTTGATCAGTTTAAAAAGTACATGAAAAAATACGATAAAGATATTTCCGCTCCGTATATTACAAATATTTTAAAAGCGATGATTGTCAATAATGTCGGGCTGGAAGTTATATTAAAAGGCATAGAAGATGTCGGAGAAACTTATCCATCCGTTGAAACGGCTAAGGAGTATCTGAAAATAGGAGGCCAAAAACTTACTCTTGGCAGTGACGCTCATTCCGCGGATGGAATAAAGCGTTCAGTTGAATACAATAAAAAAGTTTGTGAAGAAATTTATGGACAATAAATCTTTCGAAATAATCGAACGCAAAGGCATCGGACATCCTGATGTGATTTGCGATTCATTGGCGGAAAATGCGGCAAAGATTTTGCAAAGATATTGTCTTAAAAGGTACGATCAATATTGCCGTTTTAATATCGACCAAGTACACTTATACGGTGGTGAAACGTGTGTAGAGTTTGGCAAAGGAGAAATGATTAGTCCTTTCACCATATCTTTATACGGCAAGGTCGCGGTACGTAGTCCGGAAGAGAGAAGCTATTTATCTGAATTGATATTGCGGCACAGTCAGCAATATCTAAGAAAAATTTTAAGGAAAGATATTTCGCGATTTTGCGTCTGGCAAATTAATTTAGTCTCTTATCCTAGTCTTAAAGCACCGAAGGTATGGGAAGATTCAAGTGTTGGGGTGGGATTCGCGCCGTTTACTAAGGCCGAAAAGATGATTCTAAAGATCGGTAAATGGCTTGATGAGAAATTTCCTTGCAATAAAATTTTATTACGCCATGATGGAGATGATTGGTATTTAATAATTAGCGCGGCATTTAAAGCCAAATTGGTTCCTAATTTGCAAAACTATTTACGACAAAAAAAGACGTTAACTCGCCAAATTTACGCTCTGGTTAAACCAATGATCGCTCAGGGATCAATCCAATGTATAATTAACGCCGCTGGTCCTTATCTTACTCTTACCGGCAGCGCGATTGAAAACGATAAAGGCATGATGGGACGCGGCAACCAATGGTACGGTTTCATTTCCTGTTCACGGCCTCACGGCACGGATATCTGTTGGGGCAAGAACCCATGGTTCCATCCGGGTAAAGTGTGTACGCGAATTGCTTTTAAGGTCGCAGACAAGGCGTACGCTGCCAGTGGTTGTCCCGGCAGGCTTCAATCAAAGTCCAAGGTCCCCATGACAGTGTGGGTGTTATCAGTCAAATTGGAGAAGCAACTAATTCGCCAACGATCTATGTTAGATCTGAATAGATACCACATCAGAATTTCCGTAACACCGCATTGCAACTTCCGTTGCATGTATTGCAATCCGAAAGCGATGAAAGAGTGCGCCGCTCTCATGTCAGATGAAGATTTGATTGAATTTGTTTCCGTGGCGCGCGAGGCGGGTATCAAACGAGTCCACTGGACCGGCGGCGAACCGACAATCAAACCCAACATCATCGAGCTTGTTCAAAAGATGAGAGACTTGGGCATCGAAAAGCAGATCATAACTACGAATGGCTTTTTGTTTTATCGCATTGCGGAAAATTTAAAAGACGCCGGATTGAGCCGCATTAATATAAGTCTTGATACCTTGCAGCCGAAGAAGTTCAAAGAGATTGTCGGCTTGAACGTCTTCGACAAAGTGATGCTATCGATTCTGGAAGCTCTGCGATTATTTCCGCTTGTCAAGATCAATTGGGTACTGCTCAAGAAGAATGCCGACGAGATTATCGACATCTTCAAATTCGGAGCGCAATATCCGGATAAGATGACCCTGAAATTCATCGAACTCGTTCCTAATAACCCCGTCTTTTACGATGATGACAAATTATTCGCGGAACAGCATTTGTCCCGCGAGGAGTTCTTTCAGATTGTCAAGGCGTACGGCGAACCCGTGTCGTTTTCTGTCGAAGGAGACAATCCCAACTGTCATTATTTCAAAATAAAAGGAACTCCTTTCTCGTTTGGCTTAATCTCCATGCACTCGCTCGGCTACCCTTGTAGTTACTGCAAGAAAATCAGGGTAAGCCCCTACGGATTCATGGGAGGATGTATCAGCGGCAAACCATATGACATTAAAAACACACCGCGGAAAGAGAAGAAAAAAATTTTGGAAGAAATCATCAAGATTAAAGAATGGGAAGATGAAATGCAGATACCTAAACGCCATTTCAATGCTAAGTTTGGGTTTTGGAGATTTGGAGCGGTTAATAAACCGAAGTCATACGATATATAACATTAACGCATAGATACCAATAATGCGCAGAGCGCATATGTTTGTATGTCATTTCTTACCAAATTTTTTGGCGACCCAAACGAACGTTTCTTGAGGGAGGCACAACCGATGGTGGAGAAGATTAACGCGCTTGAGGAGAATTTTAAGAAACTTTCGGATGAAGAATTACGCGGCAAAACAGTGGAATTTAGGCAGCGTCTAAGTAAGGGTGAGATGTTGGACGACATTTTACCGGAAGCGTTTGCGGCTGTGCGTGAGGCGGCAGTTCGAGCTATTGGTCAGCGGCATTTTGACGTGCAATTGGTGGGCGGCATTGCGCTCCATCGCGGCATGATTGCGGAAATGAGGACAGGTGAAGGAAAAACTTTGACCGCCACTCTTCCTTTGTATCTCAACGCGCTTGAAGGGAAAGGAGCGCATCTCGTGACGGTGAACGACTATCTCGCGCGCCTGCATGCTTCATGGATGGGCCAAATCTATCATGCGCTGGGCATGACCGTAGGGTGCACCCAGCAGCAGATGGTCTCATATATCTATGATCCTACGGCTAAAAAACAGGTAGCTCCGGAGAGCGCTGAAGGAGAAGAAAAAGAGATTGCCCGCTATACCGTTGACATGGATTTCCTGCGTCCGGTAACGCGCAAAGAGGCATATGCCGCAGATATCACGTATGGCACGAATAATGAATTTGGGTTTGATTACTTGCGGGACAACATGCTAAACGATCTATCCGAAATGACGCAGCGGGAATTACATTATGCAATTGTGGATGAAGTAGATTCAATTCTTATTGACGAAGCGCGCACTCCTCTTATCATTTCTGCTCCTGCAGAAGAGTCGACCGACCTCTATTATAAATTTGCAGACCTCGTGACTACACTTGTCGAAGGCCCTGACTATAATGTTGATGAAAAAATGCGTACCAGCACCCTTACCGAGGAAGGTATTCACAAAATGGAGCGTGCGCTCAATATTTCCAATCTCTATGCGGAAGGAGGCTTGAATCTCGTACATCATTTAGAGCAGGCGCTCCGGGCGCATGCATTGTTTAAACGTGATCGTGATTATGTAGTAAAAGATAATGAGGTCATCATTGTTGACGAATTTACCGGACGGCTCATGTTTGGTCGCCGGTACTCAGAAGGACTCCACCAAGCAATTGAGGCAAAAGAGAAAGTAGAGATTCAGCGGGAATCACGCACGCTTGCCACCGTCACATTCCAAAATTATTTTAGACTTTATGAGAAACTTGCCGGTATGACTGGTACCGCAGTCACGGAAGCGGAAGAATTCCATAAAATTTACAATCTTGACGTGGTATCAATCCCAACCCACCGACCCATGATTCGCAAAGATCTGCCAGATCGGATCTATAAATCAGCTCAAGGAAAATGGCAGTCCATTGTACAAGAAGTCAAAGTACGTCACGCATCAGAACAACCAATTCTTATCGGTACCGTATCAATCGAAAAGAATGAACACCTCTCGCACTTGCTTGCCCTTGAAGGCATTCCTCATAACGTCCTTAATGCAAAGCACCATGAAGAGGAAGCAAAATTTATCGCACAAGCGGGAAAACGCGGTGCAGTAACGGTAGCTACGAATATGGCCGGGCGCGGCGTAGATATTATCCTGGGTGGAAATCCTCCTGACAGGGATGAAGCATCTCTCATGAAAAGCCTTGGAGGACTCCACGTGATTGGCACAGAACGGCATGAGGCGCGGCGTATTGATAACCAATTGCGCGGACGTGCAGGACGGCAAGGCGACCCGGGATCAAGTCAATTCTTCCTCTCAATGGAGGATGACCTTATGCGCATTTTCGGCTCTGACCGCATGAAAGGGCTCATGGAACGGATGGGGATGCCGGACGATATGCCCATTGAGAACCGCATGGTCTCTAGATCAATTGAATCTGCGCAGCGGAAAGTAGAGGGGCATAATTTCGATATCCGCAAACACCTCGTAGAATATGATGACATTATCAATAAACACCGAGAAGTTATTTACAAGAAGCGCCGCGACGTGCTTGATGCCGCGCCATCCTCTGAACCAGCTGAAATCTCGAAAATAATGCTCAACATGATAGAGGAAGAAATAAGCTCAATTGTATTATTCCACACCTCCTCACAGGCAGTAAACGAATGGAATCTCGACGAGATATATGAATCTGTTGATAGTATTGTATCTCTCCCATTGAAAGCAAGAATTAAAATAGATGAGATTCACGATACACGCAGCGAAAAAATGGGAGATGCACCAAAGCGTACCTCAATTGTACGCTACCTCATGAGTCATATTGAAGAACATTTCAGGGAACTCGAGACAAAGGTCAATACCGCGTTTCCTTCACCAATGTTTGTCGCGATTGAACGGGGAATTATGTTACGCGCAATCGATACGCTCTGGATAGAGCATTTGGATGCCATGGATCACTTGCGGACTGGTATTGGGCTCCGCGGATATGGGCAGAGAGATCCCTTGGTTGAGTATAAGCGTGAGTCGTATCGTATGTTTACGGAATTGCTCACTGCCATCAGGAAAGAAGTGGCATATTCTATTTTCAAAATAGGAAGCGCGCAACAACTTGCACGAACCACGACCCTCCAGGAACAGCCCCTCATATTATCAGGCCCTGCAAAAGAAATGGAACGAACACGCAATACGTTGCGCACACAAGGGGGAGGCCAAACTCAAACCACATTCAAAGGCAAAAAAGTGGGACGCAATGATCCCTGCCCTTGCGGAGCAAAAAAATCTGACGGCTCGCCAATAAAGTTTAAGAAGTGCCATGGGGCTTGATGAGTAAAATTTGACGCTAGTTTTAGCGAAATAAGAGGAAAAACCTCGCCGAAAGGCGGGGTTTTTGATTTGCGCGTTGGCGAGGTGAAAACCAACGGTAAGGCACCATCACCGAAGCTAACCACCAACCCAGCGCGGAGCGCGAAAGCTCCCCAAAGGTCGAATGTTATCCACAAACCCCAACGATATGAAAGTAATCAAAGCCAAACTCATGAACCAACTCTGCGAAATGCCGTTTTTCAGCCTTGCCTGCACGTGGTGCGGCTGGATCGGTTGGTGCGGAGAGTGCCCGCATGACGACCTGACAATCTCTGTTGGAGATTGTCCCCTCTGCCCAATTTGCGGGAGAGGTGAACAGCTCGCCGAAGTAGGACACTTCAAGGTCGAGGAGGCAATAAAAAAGCGAACTTCTCTTGAGAAGTCCGCGGCAATGGTTGTGATCTAACACCATTATCCCGCGGATTCTTTTGGAAGTCAATAGCACGACATCTATGACGAACCAACCCAAACAAGCCACGCTCGAGACGGCCACCAAAGCCCCCGAGCAGAAGGTCGCCGACCCCTTCTTCACCCCGATCGGCAACACGAAGCCCTTTTTTAAGGCGGCGATCGAGGGCTTCGCAGGATCAGGCAAGACCTACACCGCAGGACTGATCGCGCGAGGACTCCACGAGCGCATCGGCAGCAAAAAGCCGATCGTGATCTTCGATACCGAAAAGGCCTCGAAATTCTTGAAGCAGCTCTTCGCGGAAGCGAACATCGAAGTCCTCGTCCGCGAATCAAAATCCTTCGCCGACCTTGCCATGACGATGAAAAAGATGCGCGAGGGAATCTCGGACATCCTCATCATCGACTCCATCTCCCACGTCTGGGAGGAGTACATGCAAGCGTACGCGCGGAAGGTCAACCGCACCCGCCTCCAGTTCCAAGACTGGGGAATCATCAAGCCGCTCTGGAAAAAAGAGTTTTCCGACGCTTTCGTATCGGATCCCTACCACATCATCATGAACGGCCGCGCGGGGTACGAATACGACAAAGAAGAAGATCCCGACACCCACAAGAAGGAACTGGTCAAAAGCGGGATCAAAATGAAAGTGGAAGGCGAGACCGCCTACGAACCAGACATGCTGGTGCTCATGGAACGCTTCGAAGAAGTCGTCGGCAAAGACAAAAAGGTATGGCGCGAGGCAACAATCATCAAAGATCGATCCACGCTCCTCGACGGCAAAACTTTTGTCAACCCGACCTTCGAACACTTCGCGGTAGCGGTTGAAAGGATGCTCGAAAACCCGATCCCGCGCGACGCGGCACTCATGCCCGAAGGCGACACCGCGCTTCTCTTCAAGACCGAGGAGGATCGCTACGCATGGAGGAGAGAGAAGGACAAGGCAATGGAAGAGCTCGACGGTTTGCTCATCCGCATTGCACCTGGCTCAACAGGCAAAGACAAGCAGCTCAAGCTCGATTTACTCGATAAGGTTTTCGGTACCACGAGCATCACCGCGATTGGAGACATGCAGCCCGAGCAGATCATGGATGGCTACAAGCGGATCGGACTCGAAGCGATCGCACTCGGCGTCGCGGAATTGATAGATCTCCCCGACGGCAAAAAGCGGCTCGTGGCAAAGGCAGCCGTAAATGGAAACGGCAAAGGCGTATGACAAACGACGAAGTTCAGAAGATCGAAGCGCACCACGGCTGGGATTATTGCGAACACAACCGAGTACGGAGACATTGCGAAGAGTGCCGCTACCAAGTACCAGCATTTATGCGGAGAGAAAAACACGCGCGACCCGAGACCTGCGGAGAGTGCGGACAGTACGGAAGCCATACCAGTCAGTGCGTACGTTACAACTAGCTACCATGCTCGACGTGCCACCGCGGGGTGGGGGAAAAATTACTTCCACCCCGCGGAGCAAACCCCAGTAGTAGATCCTCGCGGATCACTATGGGGTAAACCCGCCGAGGCAACCCCAGTAGTAGTCCGCCAGAGGCGGACACTACGAGACAAGAAATTAAAAATTTAAAACACAAACAAAACCTATGAACACCTACACCCATGCTCTAACCCTGACCCGCGCAGGAATCATGACCCGCGGGAAGTACTTAACCAAAAAGCGCAGAATAAAACGATTCATGTACAAAACCTACACAATCCTCGCCGCGATCATGATAGCCGCGGGAACCATAGGCGCATACGGATTGATCACGGAGCGAGCGATTGAAAAGATGGACACCGCGCACATAAGCGTTCCGCAACGACAGAAATCAAAAGGGTACGCCTACAACGAACGAGTGCCCGTGGAAGTCGTGAAGCAAGAGATCAGAGAAACCGCAAAGCAATACGGAGTGAACGAAGTGAAGGCGCTCAAGATTGCGGAATGCGAGAGCGGATTCGATAACCTGCGCCTGAACCATCAAGGATCAACGGCGCTCGGAGTTTACCAGTTTTTGATCGGCACATGGATGAACACTGATAGTTTCAAAATCCATCGCAAAGCGCGGACGGACTACAAGGCGAACATCGAAGAAGGCATCAAGGCCATGGCGCGAGGAGAAGCGCGGCAGAAATGGCCGCACTGCGCAAAGGTGGCAGGGTTTTAATGCACGTTAGCTTTTGACTCAGCCCTTGGAGGGGAAGGGCTGAGATGAGAAGCGAATCCACTATGCCAACAGGAGTTTATCAGCGTAAACCGTTTTCAAGAGAAACCATAGAAAAAATCCGTAAATCTAACATCGGAAAAAAGCGGAGTGAGGAGACGAGAAGGAAAATCAGCGAAGCTCACAAGGGGTTGAAACCAAATCTTGAGACGAGAATGAAGATGAGCCTCGCTCATAAGGGCAAAACGTCGCCAGCAAGTATTGCGGCGTTGATACAGGCCAATGAGGAGAGACGAGGGAAACCCCAGTGGTGGCAAAGAGGGGATCGGCACTACAACTGGAAAGGCGACAAGGTGAAGTATCGGAGTTTGCATACTTGGGTCGAAAAACGACTCGGGAAGCCAGATGGATGCGAATTTTGCGGACGCAAAGCGACGGGTAGACAAATCAACTGGGCAAACAAAAGCGGAGAATATAAACGCGATCTATCAGATTGGATTTGCTTGTGTGTTCCATGCCACACACAATATGACCAGTTACGCAGAAATAAAAACCCTTAAAGCTCAAGTCGAACACGTCTTGAGCCTGCATACCGAAACGCGCAACTCCGACGCGGAGCTTACGCGCGTTTTGTGTTCTGTTTTCCACAATAACACCAACGACCTAACCAGACCCGCCTACGACCCCGTCAAGATAGCGACCAGCGTCGAGCGCTGCCGCCGCAAATTCAATGAGGATAACAGATTTCTCCCGACCCTTGAAAGTGTCGCGCGTCAGCGGAAAATGAACATGGATGAGTGGCGAGTCGCGCTTGGGTATCCAACGCTTGACGGCCACAGAGAACCGCCGAGCGTCAAAGAGCAAAAGAGAGTCCACACCTACCCGAGCAAAACCAAGCGCGGCATCTACTACAACGCCGTCGAGACAGAATACGGCCTCATCTGCGACTGCCCGAGCTACCAATTCCGACACGCATGCAAACACATCAAACTAGCCGAGATGGAGGTCATGAGGGCTTCGATGACGCCTCTCTTTTAACCATGTCAAAAGTAATCCCCAACACAACCCAAGTTCCGAACGTCATCCTCGACGAATGGATGCCGAAGCTCAAAGACACGGAGCTTCGCGTTTTGCTTGTGATAGTTCGCCAAACCCTCGGCTGGCTTGAGAACCCAGAAACAGGCACCCGCAAAGAAAAGGACTGGATCAGTCGCCGCCAGCTTATGAAGAAGGCAGGGCGCGGACAGGATGCCGTAGCCGCGGCCGTGGACGCGCTCATCAAGAAGAACCTAATCGAGGCGCTAGACGCGAAGGGGAACCGTCTCGAAACCGCTCACGACCGTCAAAAACTAGGCGGCAGGATCTACTACCGATTCAACACATTCAGACCGCCATTGAGTATCTTCGATACCTTTCGGGAAAGTCGTAAGGGTGAGGATAAAGTGGGGAAAAACGACGACCTTACGGAAAAGTCGGCGGGCGGAAAAGTCGACACTACAAAAGAAACCCTTATTACAAAAGATATACTTGCAACCGAAAAATCGGTTACTGGGGATAACTCACAAAAAGATGTCACCCTTGGCAAAAACGTCGTAACTTCTCAAAACAGTGAAGATAAGGCTAAGGTTAGCGGAGAATCGAACATAATGGAGCCTCAAAAAGAGGGGTCGGAGGAGGGCAAAAAGGCGTCAAAAACGTCAAAGCCCGCCACCGCAGAAGCTAGGGCGGGCAAGCCTCCGAGCGACCACAAACTCTTCGTGGATTTCTGGTACGAGAACGTCAAAACGGCGCGAATGATCGAAAAGCCGATCATCACAGGGCAGGACGGCAAGAACCTCCAAAGGGTACTCAAAATCATCAGAGCGCAGACCTTAGAGCAGCTCGGCGTGTATTTCCTGAACCACCAGAGCTTCAGGAGCTTCTCACCGAGCATCAGCACCTTCCTCTCCTCGGGAGTTTTGAACGGTTTGCAAAACCGCATGGCAAACGACCCGAACTTCTGGCACGACTTGAGCTCCTACCCCGTGGCAGGAGCACAACCGAAAGGTCGGGACGCACCGAATCCGCAACGGATAAGAGAGGAACTCGACAAACTCAAGGCAGCACTCGCGCAAAAGCTCGCCTCACCGTATAAAACCATGAGCGCCTAAATCCCGCTCGCCCGTGCGCGGCGAGGGCAGAAACGCCCGAAGTGGCGACCGATTCCGCAACCCGCGGAAAAGCCGCGAAGCCATCGGCGGGTCGGGCGGGATAATTCACCAGACTATGATACGACCGAACCACAAGACAAAAGCAGCCAACTCTTACCAGCTCCTGCGCGGTAAAGCCCACGAGCTTCTTGAGGAGATCTTTCCGAACCCCGCGGAACGCTACGCATGGCTCAAGCGTTACGCGCCGAAGATGCACATGAGCAAATGCACGAAGGAGGAGCTCGAGTACATCATCAAACTACTCACGGCGCTATGACACCAATCAATCTTTACTTCGTCATCAGCGGGAACCACGAGGATCCGCTCGGGAACCCGATCCCGTACGTCCGTAGTACCCGCGACGCGCTCTGGCGAGCCGACGGCAAACGTTACGCAGCATGGAAGGAATACGTGCGCGGAGCATACCTCGCGGCCGCGGGGAGCAAAGGAATCCTGACGCCGAAGGAAGTCGTCAACTTGAACATCACGGGAGAGAAGCCGATCAAGCTCGAGCGAGGACAGCGGGCGCGAATAGATCTCACGATCTACTGGAAAAACGGAGCGCACGGAGATCCAGACAACATTTGGAAAGGGATTGCCGACGCGCTTTTCAAAAACGATCGCAACGTCGACGGATCGTTTGAGTCCTATGTTAAAACAGACGGGCAAGGAACCGTCCATGTAAAACTCCAAATCTTATGACACACCCAATCAGAAAATTCTTTTTCAAACGCTCACTTGTCAAAATACTGTGGGAGGAAGCCGAGCACAAGATCGTGATCGCCTTATACGCCGAGGGAGCGGCCGAGGATTTTGAAAAACTTGCGGCAAAGAAGCAATCAGAACATGACGAACTAGAAGGAGAACTCTCCGTCCTCGAAAGGAGTACAACTCGAGAAGATCGAGAAGAACGTAAGATACTGTATCCGAAACGCGATCAACTTAAAAAGGAAGTGGCCATCATAAAAGGACTCGTCGCAAAGAACAAAACCCAAGCCCAAGAGCTCCGCTCCCAAGCCGCGCAGCTCCACCACAAGCTCGCCTTCATCCGTAAGCAATACTAAATTTCTATGCAGATACAAACTATCAAAACCGAAGATCTGCGAGTGGCAGAATACAACCCGAGAAAAAAGTCACAGCACGTCCTCGAGACCGTAAAGGCATCGCTCAAAGACTACGGCTTCT
Source organism: Patescibacteria group bacterium (assembly GCA_040757655.1). Classification (GTDB taxonomy): domain Bacteria; phylum Patescibacteriota; class Patescibacteriia; order 2-02-FULL-49-11; family 2-02-FULL-49-11; genus 2-02-FULL-49-11. The sequence continues at coordinate 11,607 of JBFLWV010000042.1, forward strand.
TACAGCCGATCGTAATCAACACGCACCAATGCGAACTCTGCGGCGACCGAAGAAACGTTATCGTCGGCGGCCATCGAAGGATAGACGCGGCGCGGGAATCGGGAATCCTCGAAGTTCCCGTCGTGACTGTGAATCTCCACATCGCCCAAGAGAAACAAGCGAACCTGCGGCTCAACGCTCAAGAGGAGTTCCGTAAGTCCGAGCTCACGGGGATCATTCAAGAGCTCCACTCGCTCGACGCGCAACTCACGCAAACGATAGGTTTCGACGCGCAAGAGATCGTGGAAATGCTCTACGCCGCCCGCTATCAAAACAATCCAGTCAAACGGCTCCTGACAGACCAGTTTTTGATCCCTCCGTTTTCCGTTTTCGACGCAAAACAAGACTACTGGCAAAAGCGCAAACACCTCTGGCTCGAAGCGCTCGGGAATCTCGCAGAAACGCGAGAGGGAAAACTCGCGGGCAGCGGACAAAACCTACTCATGATGGGAGTGAACAAGGGCGTGAGTATCTTCGACCCCGTCCTGAGCGAGATCGCCTACTCATGGTTCCTACCGATCAAGAACGGCACGATCCTTGATCCCTTCGCTGGTTCACTTGCTCGCGGGGGAGTGGCAGCCGCCCTCGGCCACACCTACCACGGCATCGAGATCCGCAAAGAGCAGATCGAAGCGAACCTCGCCAAACTCACCGAGCTCAACCTCGCAGACAAGGCGACATTCTACCTTGGCAATAGCAAAGACCTCAAAGCGCTCATTCCCGAGACGAACACCTACGACCTCATTTTCACCTGCCCGCCCTACTACGACTTGGAGATCTACTCAAAACAAGAGGAGGATCTCTCGACAAAGCAGACCTACCAAGAGTTCATGGAGGACTACCGCGTCATTTTCAAACAATGCGTTGACCGACTCAAAGATAACCGATTTGTCGTGATCGTACTCGGCGATATACGAGATGAACGCGGTGTGTACCGAAATTTCATCAGCGACAATATCGAACTCTTTGAATCCCTCGGGCTCCACCTCTACAACGAGATTATCTACGTCACTCCACTCGCAACGGCGCCGCACCGAGCCGAGCGCAACATGAGGAAGCGAAAGGTCGTGAAAACTCATCAAAACATCCTCACGCTCTACAAAGGAGACCCCGATCTTCTCAAAAACCCGCGGCTCCTCGAGATTCACGAAAAAGTGCTCACCTTCTTCAAAGGAGATCCCGAACAGATAGCGGAGACCTTTATCGCGCCGCCGAATATCATCCGCGATCCAATACCCCATGAACCAAACCCCGAGGATAGCGCCGAATAAAACGCTATGCCCGCGTACAGTAAAGAGACAACGGAATATCACAAAAAGCGGATCCAACAGATCCTGACGATTGACCCAACCGCCACGGTCGCCGCAATAGAAAACGCGCTCATTGAATCAGACGAACCACTGAAGCTCCACCGCCTCTACATAGGCCGCTTGATCGGGAAAATCAAAGGCGAAATGCTTCACCGCTTCGACTTTACAAAGGTCGAGGAGCGCCTCTCGCAGATCCAAAACCGCAACGAGATCGTGATTAGAGAGATGATGAGGATACTCACGAATCCCATAACCCCTAGCGCCGAGCGGATCGCAGCGGGGAGAACCATCGTCGAGACCGAAAGCCGATACTTCGAGATGCAGCAGAACGCGGGAATCTTTGAGCGGAAGCTTGGAACCATTGACGTAATCCACGAACACAGGCTCGCGCCAGAACTCGCAGTGCCTATCATTCGCGCCCTTCGCAACTATGGAATCATCCACACACCAACAACCGTTATCGAGCACAAACCCTCAGCCCTCCCTCAACCCAATACCCCAGCATGAGGCAGAGGAGGCGATCGGCAACCGCAACGCGCGGCGCGAGATGCGCAAAGCCTTCTTAGGATTCAACGTTCTCTATCTCCCGCACTACCTCACCCTCCCACCCGCTGACTTTCACCCCGAGCTGCTTTCGCTCCTTGAGGATCACGCGATCAAATTTCTCTCGATCATCGGCTTCCGCGGGAGCGCAAAATCGTCATTCGCTTCGCTCGCCCTCCCGCTCTGGATGGCGCTCGAGGAGCACGAACGCTACCCCTTCATCATTGTCGTCAACGAAACGCGCGATCAGGCGATAGAAACCATTGCAAACATCCGAAAAGAGCTCGAGGAAAACGAACTCCTCCTCCGCGACTACGGCGACGTGAGCGAAGGCGTAAGCAAACAGCGGGAATGGACAAAAACCGCGATTCTCCTTAAAAACGATGCCCGCATCCTTGAACTCTCCCGCGGCCAGCGTATCCGCGGCCGCAGGCACCGACAGCACCGTCCCTCGGTGGTAATCATTGACGACCCCGAGGAGCTCGAGAAGGTAGACAAAAAAGAATATCGCGACAAAACCGAGCGGTGGCTCCGCGGCAACATCATCCCCGCCATCGAGGAAACCAGCGCCCGCCTCATTATGCTCGGAAACATCCTGCACACCGACGCGATCATGGCGCGGATAAAAAACGATACCCTTTTTGTGCATCGCGACTACGCGATCTTCAAAGGCGAGGAAAAGTGGGAGAACTGCACATGGAAGGCGAAATATCCAACCCCCGAAGCGCTCAAAAGGCAGGAGCAAAAAGTAAAGCCGACCGCATGGAAGCGCGAATACTGCCTGAAGATCGTCCCGCCCGAAGGTCAAGAAGTGAAAGAGGAATGGATTCAATACTATGACGTGATACCGCAACGAACCCTTGATCCCAAAACAAAAAAAGAAGTGAACCCGATCATCAAGAGCGGCGTGGGAGAAGATCTCGCTATTTCAAAGCAGCAGACCGCAGACTTCACGACAATGGTTGGAGGCGTGCTCGCGCGGCTAATCATAACCGAAGGTGACGACGTGCGGCTCGAAGGCACGCCCAAGCTCTATATCCTCCCGAACCCAATCAATGAGCGGCTTTCATTCCACGAAACGCAAAGCAAAATGAAACAGCAAAACGCAGCCATTCAACAACTCTACTGCACGCCGATATTCTACGTCGAGGACGTAGGATACCAACGCGCCGCAATCGAAATGGCGCAGACCTTGGGACTCGTCGTCATCCCACGCAAAGTCGGAACCGATAAACGCGCCCGTCTCCGCGCCGCCGCAACCTTCATCCAAAACGGAACTATTCTATTCCCGAGGAAAGGATGCGAAGATCTCCTCACGCAACTCCTCGGCTTCGGCATCGAAGACCACGACGACCTCGCAGACGGCTTTGTTCACCTCGTACTCGGTTTGCTCGGCGGCGAAACCGAAATCCTCCCCGAGGTCATCGGACTCCTATGATACAAAATCAAAACCCAGCAAGAGTCATGCGAGAGATCCCCGCGGAGTGGGAAGAAGTCATGCGTCTTGCCGAGCAGATCCAAAACGGCGACATTGTTATTAAAATCCAGCAAAAGCGCCTCATCATGACCGAATACACCATCAAACGAAAGCCCGAAGAAGCGGGGGACGGATTTCAAGTGATACCGATCGGATGACGCTATTGACATCTTGTTTTCTTTGCTTAAGATAGCGCTTACAGATGAAAGTCTGTTGCGTTCTTTAAAAATTCACGAGTGCAATTTTTTGACCTTTTTATACCCTTTTGCTACAATGCGTTAAGAATTTCATCAAGTATTGATCTTAAATACATGACAGGAAAACAAAAACTCTGGACACAGGTAGGGCTCATCTTTGCGCTTTTTTTAATTGTCATTTCTTTTGCCGCACCTTCTCTGCCAACCGCCATTCCCGGCAGTTCTTTTTTTGCCAAATACACCTATAAATTAGGGCTTGATCTGAAGGGCGGCGCGCATCTTATCTATGAGGCCGATACGTCGCGCCTTCCCTCTGCTGACAAACAATCTGCGATCAATGGCGTGCGTGACGTGATTGAACGGCGCGTGAATGCGTTTGGCATCTCCGAACCATTAGTGCAGACAAGCCAGTCTGGTGATACTCACCGCGTCATTGTAGAACTCGCAGGGGTATTTGATGTAAATGAAGCAATTCGACTCATCGGCGAAACTCCACTACTCGAATTTAAAACTCAAAACCCTATTGCGAATGCCCCTCTCACAGAAGAACAGAAACAGCAATTAGAGGGAGAAAATAATGCCATTAAACAAAAGGCCGAAGAAGCGCTCAAGGAAGCGCTGCAGCCAAATACAGATTTTAGTGCGCTCGCAAAACAGTATTCAGAAGATCCTGGTTCAAAAGAAAAAGGAGGTGATTTGGGTTGGGCCAAACGTGGTTTGTTTGTGCCAGAATTTGACAAAACGCTTTTTGAAACTCTGAAGGTGGGGGAGACCACGAAAGAATTAGTGCAGACCCAATTTGGCTACCACATTATAAAAAAGATTGAAGAGCGTGATGTTGAGGGCGCAACAAAGGAAAGTACGGAAAAGGAAGTTCACGCTGCACATATCTTATTCCGCACCAAAACAGAACAGGATATCGCAGGTCAAATTGATCCATGGGTGACGACCTCCCTTTCTGGAAAACAACTCAAACGTGCGAGCGTTCAATTCAGCCAACAAACCGGTGAACCAAACGTGAGCCTTGAATTCAATGATGAGGGGTCACGCCTCTTTGCAGAACTAACCGGCGCCAATATCGGCAAACCTATCGCGATATTCCTTGACGGACAACCAATATCAGTACCCACGGTCCAAGAAAAGATTGAAGGTGGTAATGCGGTAATTACTGGTCGCTTCAACATAAAAGAGGCGCGTACCCTTACCGAACGTTTAAATGCAGGCGCCCTTCCAGTACCCATCCATCTCATCGCGCAAACTACCGTGGGGCCCACCCTTGGTCTTGCGTCGCTGAATCAAAGTCTACGCGCAGGCATTATAGGAATACTTATCGTCATTCTATTCATGATATTGTATTACCGTTTGCCAGGGCTCATTGCTTCGTTCGTTTTATTGCTCTATGCATCCCTCGTACTCGCGCTCTTCAAACTCATTCCCGTGACCCTCACCCTTGCCGGCATTGCTGGTTTCATTCTTTCCGTTGGTATGGCCGTTGACGCTAATATCCTCATTTTTGAGCGCCTCAAAGAAGAATTAAAAGTCGGGAGAGATTTATCCACGGCCGTCGAGGAGGGCTTTAAACGCGCATGGACCTCCATACGGGATTCTAACTTTTCTTCCCTCATTACCTGCGCCATACTCATGTGGTTTGGGAGTTCTGTCATTAAAGGATTTGCCGTAACGCTCATCATTGGTATTCTTTCGTCCATGTTTACGGCGATCACGGTCAGTCGTACTATCTTGAAGGTTATCGCATTAACTGGAGCAAGAAGACACCTCTGGCTCTTCGGATGCCATCAGAAAAAATCGTAGTAATACATTATGCTCGCTATTATTCCCAATAGAAAATATAATTTCACGTTTTCTGCATTACTTATTTTACTCTCTCTTACCGCGCTGTTGACGTGGGGTCTCAAATTTGGCATTGATTTTACTGGTGGCGCGATTGTCGAGTTTGAAACGTCCCTCACCAATCCTCCTCCCTCACATGAAATTGAACAAAAGCTTGTGAGCAAGGGGTTTGATGTCGCATCTATTCAGATGAGCAACCACAACACCTATCTCGTTCGGCTGGGGGTTATGGATGAGGGCGAACATCAACGATTTACAAAAAGCATGGATGAATATCTCAAGTCGTATCAAAAAAACGAGGGGGCTGAAAGGACCTTTGTTGAAAAACGTTTTGAATCCATTGGCCCCACTATCAGCTATGAGTTTCGACAAAAATCATATCTGGCAATTATTATTGCGCTCATCGCCATCATTGCCTACATTGGATATGCCTTCAGAAAAGTATCAAAGCCAGTGGCAAGCTGGAAATACGGTGTGTGTGCGGTCATTGCACTGGCGCATGACGTGACCATTCCTACCGGTATTTTCGCGGTGCTGGGGCATTATGCGGGATGGGAAGTTGATTTACTCTTTATTACGGCGCTGCTCACGGTGTTGGGTTTTTCTGTGCATGATACGATTGTGGTATATGACAGAATTCGGGAAAATTTGATAAAGAGTGGAGGGCGTAATTTTGCAGACGTGGCAAACATCAGCGTCAACCAGACGATTGCCCGTTCTATTAATACCTCGCTGACCACTGTTATCGTCCTGACGACGCTGTACTTTTTGGGTGGCGAAACCACCAAACATTTTGTTTTCGTGCTCATTACTGGAATCGTCTTCGGTACCTATTCCTCCATCTTTATCGCTTCACCGCTCCTCGTCATCTGGAATAACATAAGCATGAAAACAAAAAAATAGTGCCATTGGCACTATCTCAATGCATCGCTCTCTCACGATCATTCCATCACCCCGCGCCACGCAATACGTTGCGCATTACCGCCGACGGGATAGCAGGTGACGAGGGTAAGAATCGGTTTGTCGCTCGTGATGAATAATCGCGGATCATCAGGGTATACTACCATTGATTCGGTCAACATATAGCGGATCACCCGCTTTTTTTTATTGTGATAAAGATAGGTAAACTCTACGATATCACCATTGGAGAGATCAGGAAGATTTTTAAAAATATCGGTATAGGGACCTCGCTGCCATACATAATCGGATGAATGTCCGGTCACAAAGCTGTTGCCGCGTTCGCCAATCGCTGCCGTGCCAGGATAATGGATTACCCCTTTTTTGAGATCTTGTTCTATACGCTTGATGTCATCAGATTCTGGCCAGATCACTGGTGCATGTATATTGAGGGATGGAATAGATACAGTGATCGAAGGTCTTCCCCTTCCGGTGGGATCGTAACCATTCTCTACTTCAAGACCATCGGGGAAACCATCTCCATCACTATCTGCGGCGTCCCCCTGCGCATCAATGGTTCGCTCGAGCGTGTCGCTCAACCCATCACTATCCTGATCAGATGCTTTCGCACTCCTTGTGGTACGTTCGACGAGCAATGGCCCGTCTCCTAAGGGATTTTGATTGCGTAAAATTTCATCGCCGTCACTCAATCCGTCGTTGTCAGAATCTGATAGGTATGGATTCGTATGGTAAAGATGCTCTTCAGGATCACGTAAGCCATCATGATCGCTGTCGCTCATAAATGATTCAACTTGTTCTCTCTCAAGAATAGTTGCACGCACTATTGACCAATGGATAACGAAGGTCGCCATAAGACCAGTAAGAAGAGAGCAAAAAACCGCGAACGTCACTCGGGACATTTTTGGACGCGGGAGAGTCGGCGTTCGTTGTAATACGATGGTGCCCATGTAGAAGACAGATTTACGTGTCAGCATTGCGTCGCTGAGACCAAAGATATGCTCCTAACCCAGCGCCAAGACTCACGATAAGTATGGAGAGGAGCGCTGAAGAGCCTGTTCTGGGAGATTCCTGCACTGAAGCTTTCACGTGAGGGGCGCCCGGCACAATAGTAGTAATGGCTTCTGCACGATTCGTTTGAAAATTTCTTGCGCTCGCCTCTCCCGATAAGGTAAGAGGAGTATGATAGGGAGCCCGAGAAGCCACCTGAAACACAGGGTTCCAACTCCTCATACCATTACGTTCAAGTTGATCAATCTCCCAATACAGATTATTTCCTTCTCGAATCCCTCCTTGCGAGTCAAGGATGTCAAAGTACAAAGGATCAAAGCGAAGGGCAACCAAAATACCGTCAGCGCGCGATCCAGAATAATTCGTGAGGGTCACTTCGACATCTATTCTTTCTCCCCGATGGGCAGTGTGCGATGTAACCCGATATTCATTTTCATCAGAGGCAGAAATGCGTACACGCAAGGTATCAATTCCACCCGTCACATGAAGCAAGGTCGTATGCGTGGAATAATCAAACCTTGTGGCATTATCACCGATGAGTGAAACCATATTTGCAAGCGTGTCTCCCCTCGCAGAACTACGCACCCGGAGCGTTACTGACTGAGTAGCTTTTTGATTGGGATAAAAATCTCCAATATTCCATCGTACCTCACCTGCGCGCACAGAACCCCCACTGTTGGTCTGCATCACATCAGCATTCTGTTCATCGAAATCGTCAATGAGCACCACTCCCCGCGCGATCGCATTCCCATCATTCCGGTAGGAAATGGTATACGTTATGAGATCACCACCTCTGACGGCATCTTGGTTCGCAATAACCGTCGTTACCAATACTGGCTTCGCCTGTACGTTCGTTATCACCGTTGAGGTTATGAGTGAAGACATGCTATCTGCCGTTAATCGCGCAACCGCTGAAATGACGGTCGTCCCACTCGGTAGTTGTTCATGAATAGTAAACCAAAACGTTTTCACTTGAGTCGTTTTTTGTGCCAAACGTTCCAAGGCATACACAATGTTCCCTACACTTTGCACCCCTCCACTTATATCATAGGGGGTAAGGCGCTGTTCATCATAGTCTAAGGTAATCTGTACATTTTCTACATTCTCAAATGATGAATTTGCAAACGTTATGGTATATCCAATGATATCGCCGGGAGATGCATCCTTCTTTGTAACCACAAGATCAAGTGAAACGCCCCCTTCCGCAAGTACTGCAAGGGGGGGTGAAAAGCAAAAAGAAAGAGCAGCAATCAGTATAATGAGGGCTTGGAAAGAGATTGCCTTTGGGGGGTGTAATAATCGCATAGATAATCCTTGTGGGGGTTAAGAAAACAACCTATTATTGCGGATATCTGTATTTTTGTCAATGCAGCTTAAGGTTGACAAAAATATAATAATATGCTATTTTGAGTTTAGAAGACTTGGTACGATATGAAGAATTCAATTCTTGAAAGAGTTCTCCTTTCTCAAGAGATTACTGAACGGCAAAAGTTGAGTCCAGCAGATATTTGCACGCAGTTATTGAAGCTGCTCACAGATCGTGAGGCAGACGTCCTTCGTTTACGGTTTGGCCTAGACGGCAATGGAGCTCATACGCTTGAAATGATCGGAAGTAAATATGCCATTACGCGAGAACGAGTGCGACAAATTGAACATCAGAGTATCGACAAACTAAAACAATCAAAGCAATTCCATGAGATTTCTGAGGGCATTGCCACCCTTCTTATACATAACCTTAATCAACATGGAGGTATGCGCCGACAGGATGTGCTCTTGAATGATCTTTTATCGCTCTCCGGTGATTCTGCGCTCAATCATCACTGTCTCTCATTTATCATCAAAGAGTTACTGAATACAGTGATAGAAGAAGTAAGGTCAGAGGATATACGACCAAGCTGGAAACTGAAAGATTCCTCTCTCTCACTTTTCAAAGACACCATACGCTACCTCGTATCATTCCTGGAAACAAAAAATCAGCCGATGAATTACGAACTCCTCCTCAATGAATTCTTAGGGAGCGATTTTTTCCAGACGCATCAAGAGGACTACCGCTCGTTCATGATTTTTTCTTCTCTCCCTGAACAAAATATGCGTGCGATGGGGGAACGCGTCTTGCTCGCCTATCTTGAATGTTCTTCATTGGTCCAACAGAACCCTTTTCATGAATGGGGTCTGGCCTCGTGGCATAGCATTAAGCCGAAAAGGATGAGTGACAAAATTTATCTCATACTAAAAAAATGTGGCAAGCCGATGCACTTTACGGAAATCACGGAACAAATCAATAAGACACACTTTGATCACAAGGTTGCGTATGCACCCACTGTCCATAATGAGCTCATTCTTGACACGCGTTTTGTCCTTGTGGGACGCGGCATTTACGCGCTTCAAGAATGGGGATATAAACCAGGCATCGTCGCAGATGTGATTACTTCTATTTTACGCCGCGCTGGAGGCCCATTAACGCGTGAGGAGATTATCGGTGAAGTCTTAAAACAGCGATTGGTAAAAAAGGGCACAATTTTGCTCGCGTTGACGTCGCGTGATGATTTTCTGCACCTCCCGGACGGTCGCTATGCGTTAAAAAGCTCCATGCTCCCACCCTCAGATGCTCTCACATAAAAACTACTAACACCTTCGTCGTGTGGACATTACGGTCAATCTCGCGCCATTCTTCGAGGCTGCCTCAAATAATCCCTTAAGCGCAGGGTGGTTTATTCTTGCGCATGGGGGATGGATCCCTTTCCTCTTTATCATGGTGAGCACCCTTTGGTACGTCCGTTTGCGTAATATCCGTGAACGGTATCTTCATCGCCTCACGTATACCCTCCTCGCGATTGATGTACCAAAATTGAACGAGCAATCCACGCGGGCAGTGGAACAAATATTTGCTCAAGTTTCAGGAGCGCTCTCTGGTGCAAACGTGATTGAAAAGTATATCCAGGGGAAAAACCAGGAAAGCTTCTCATTTGAGATCGTTTCCCTCGGCGGCTATATTCAATTCTTGGTGCGCACGCCTTCCTTTTTCCGCGATCTCATTGAAGCTGCCATTTATGCGCAATATCCCAATGCTGAAATTACTGAGGTAGAAGATTACACCGGCATGATCCCCCGGCAATACCCATCAGAAGAATTTAATCTTTGGGGAACGGAACTTAAGCTTGCCCGTAAAAATGTATACCCCATCCGTACGTATCCGCAATTTGAGCACACCCTTACCCAAAAATTCGCTGACCCGATGGCGGCGCTCCTCGAAATCATGAGCCACGTGCACTCAGGAGAAAACCTATGGATTCAATGGGTGGTCACTCCTATCGGCGATGGATGGAAGGAAGAAGGGGTTCGTGAAGCGAAAAAACTTATCGGTGCACATGTGCCGCACACTCCTACTCTTGCTGAACGCGCGCTCAAGCCGGTACGAACCCTCACCAGCGAAACGAGTGAGGTATTCCTTCATGGTTTAGGCATCTCTCCTTTCTCTGCAGGAGGTGCGGAGACCGGTGAATTACCAAGTCAAATCCAATATCTCTCCCCCGGAGAGCGCGCCGTGGTTGAAGCTATAGAGACAAAAATTTCGAAGGTTGGCTTTCACACGAAATGTCGCATCATCTATGTGGCAAAAAAGGAGCTCTTCGATAAAGCACGCGGCGTGGTGGGGATTTTGGGAGCATTGAGTCAGTTTAGTGCGCTAAACTTGAACAGTTTCGAACCAGTGGGAAAGGTAACCACGAAAGCAAATTATGTATTCATCAACAAAAGGATAGCAAAGCGCCAAAGAAAAATTGTTCGCGCATTCCGTGAACGAAGCAAAGAATTAGGATGGGGTCACGGCATGATATTGAATACCGAAGAACTTGCAACCGTATGGCACTTCCCCGTTGTTGACGTAAAAGCTCCCTTAGTGAAAACTACTGAAGCCAAGAGGGGAGAGCCGCCCGTTGAGTTGCCAATAGAAGTCATGGAGCCGCCAACTGCGGGAGTGAGCGTATCCTCGGTACAAGAGGCAGCGGCGCCGGAGAATCTTCCTGTATAAGACTCTCACACAAATTTTCAATTTTCAATTGACTAATGACGCAAACGTTTGAAAATTGAATCATTGTGACATTATTTGGAAATTGAAAATTGGGCATTGAAAATTTTAGATTTAAGTGGTGGATAATACTTGTATCATGGACGGACAAACTCAAGGTCAAGGTAATGACATCTGTTACTTCGCGATGACCAATTTTCGCGGTCAGAATCGCAAATTTGGCATACGTATTGATGATCGCAGGAAACATATGTACTTCATCGGGAAAACGGGTATGGGAAAATCAACCACCCTTGAAAACATGATCATCCAGGATATACGTGCGGGAAGGGGAGTGGGAGTGGTAGATCCCCATGGTGATCTCGCGGAAAAAATACTCGATTACATCCCCTCGCACCGCATCAATGATGTTATTTATTTTAATCCCGCCGATATAGATTACCCTATCGCATTCAATATTTTAGAAAATGTTGATCCTCGCTATAAGCACCTTGTGGCATCCGGCCTTATGGGAGTATTTACTAAAATTTGGGCAAATGTATGGTCAGCGAGAATGGAGTATATTTTGAATAATTGCATACTTGCATTGCTCGATTCTCCCGGTAATACCCTTCTTGGTATCAATCGTATTTTGGTTGATAAAGAATACCGGCATAAAATTGTAAGCCGCATCATTGATCCCGTCGTGCGCTCGTTTTGGGTAAATGAATACGCAAATTATAACGACCGTTTTCGCACTGAAGCGATCGCTCCTATCCAAAACAAGGTTGGGCAATTCCTCTCAACCGCCATCGTGCGGAATATCGTAGGTCAAGCACAGTCAACCATTGATATGAGGGAAATCATGGATACAAAAAAAATTCTCATTCTGAATCTCGCAAAGGGACGTATTGGCGAAGATAATTCTTCTCTCCTGGGCGCCATGATGATCACCAAACTACAACTCGCAGTTATGAGCAGGGTCGATATCCCAGAACATGAGCGAAATGATTTTTTCCTCTATGTAGACGAATTTCAAAATTTTGCGACGACCTCATTCTCAGACATCCTCTCTGAAGCGAGGAAATACCGCCTCTCGCTCATCATGGCGCATCAATACATTGAACAGCTTGAAGAAGAAGTGGCAGCGGCGGTTTTCGGCAATGTCGGCACCATTGTCTGTTTCCGGGTAGGCGCCGCTGATGCGGAAGAACTGGTAAAGGAATTTACTCCTTATTTCACGGAAGAAGACTTGGTGAATCTTACGAAGTATGATATTTATTTACGGCTCATGATCAATGGCGTCGCCTCAAAACCATTCTCTGCCACTTCACTTCCCCCCTTAAGGAGGGATGAAATGACAGGAAACCGTGATAAAGTAATCGCAGTTTCCCGAGAACGATACACCACACCACGCGCGGGAGTGGAAGAAAAAATTATCAAGTGGAGTGGCATAGAAGATATGTACGCCATCACCGCAGAAATGGATAACATCGCAGGAGTGACAAATGGGGAACAGCGGTATCGCGAATCACCTCCTCCCTCTCCGCCTGCGCCTATCAAAAAAGAAACGACTAAATCCAAAGGACCTGAACCAAAGGATGCGACATGTGATAACTGCGGAAGGGGAGCGCTCATTACGTTCATCCCCGATGAAAAACGCAATGTCTTCTGCAAAAGCTGTCTGAAAAAATTCCGTCAAGGGCTCATTGATGTGACGACATTGAAAAAACGAAACATTCCAGAAGTGTACGAAAAAATCTCCACACCTCCTTCAACCCTCACTACAGAAGAACGAAAATCCCTACCTCAAGGTCCCAACAAGTCGCTCCACGATACGGCACAAGCGCCGCGTCTGGACGAGTCGCAGATCGACACAGAGAGCGAGGTTCTCAGACACTACCGTACCCCTCCACCACTGCGCGATACCACGAACTCCCGCCCCGTGCCTCATGAATTGTCGCTTCGTGACGTTCTGCACGCAAAACCAATCCTCTTTCAAAAAAAACCCCATGATGACAACCATGCGATCTCTCGCCCTCAAAGAACAAAACGCGCGCCAAAAGCTCCCATCACTCACCCCCCTCCCTCACCTGAAGAAACGCCCAAACCACGCCATTACTTCATTAAAGGCGTCCCGCCCCAGACAGTAGTCCCTTTATGAAAATGGATAACCTGTGGTATACTATTCCTATACCCCTTAAACATTAAATAGGTGGCTATGTCTGAAACTCAAACCGAATACCAAAATTTGCTCACCGAGCTTATTAAGAAACAAATTGTCATTCTCGGCCCGGATATTGCGGTCATGAAAGCACGCAACGTGTCTGGTTTGACAGTGGCAAATGATGGCACCGTCACTCAAATGAGCGGCGATCCGACAGATCTCATCAACCAACTGATTGAGCAATATGTTTCTCTCTCAGGTCTTATCGTAAAGAAGGCCATGGAACCGCTCTTATCAAAATATCCTTCCCTCACGGTCGGGAAAATAACCTCATAATGCATATGACTTCTCCTCTTTCCCTCACGACATTCCTCTTCTGGGCAATTGCGGGTTTCATGACATTTCTTGTTTGTATCATGAATGCGTATAAGACGCGGGGAGGGAGGTTTTCTATCGCCTTCATACTATTGGGGGTTGGTTCTCTTTTCCTCGCCACTTCCGCAATTGTCTCAACTTTTTTTCAAATTTCACTGGGCCAAAACGCCACGCAACTCCTCCATGATGGAGGATTTGTGGTCGGTTTCATTCTCCTCCTTTCTGCCTCCAATCGTTTTCTTAAGGCAATGACAGGATAAACTACCTTTTGGTGTCTCTTTTGGTCCCCATTCTTTTAATGCTCTTTATCCTTGCGAGTGGCGCAAGTATTTTTGAATTGTACGCGTTACGCAAAATAAAGGCATACGTGGCAAAGCGTGAAGCAGAATTGGAAGCAAAAATTTATGAAATCGCTATCTTAAAAGAACTTGGTGATCGCATCGGCTATTCGCTCAACACAAAGAAAATTGTAGAAATTATCACGGGAAGCCTCGGTCAATTCATTGATTACTCCACCGTATCGTATGTACTCGTAGAACCGCAGTCACTTCTCTTCCATTGCCACCTTGAATCATCGGTTGACGCTGCATTTGTGAACACGGTGCGTGAGAGAATGTGCGCTGCGCTCAATGCGCTCACTGATAATGAATATGCGAAATTGCGTATCGACGAAATGGTAACCGGCGCTATCATCGCGCAGTCATTACCTCAACCCGTACGATCCTATTTTAATATTCCACTTGTCATACGGAACCGCATCGTGGGATTGATTACGGTGGCAAGCACCAAACCGGATCTTTACCATGAAGATGAAATGACATTGCTGTATAAAATAACCTCACAGGCGTCACAAGCAGTGTCACGGCTTGAAGAGGTGCTTGCCATAGAGGAAGAAAAGCTCAACGCGATGGTCGCCAGCATGCCTGACGGCCTTCTGATGACCGATCCCGAATTTAAAGTCGTCGTCATGAATCCAGCCCTTCAACGGACGTTGGAGTTGGAAGGAAATAATGCGATCTCGATTTTTAACATCATTGATCGCCTCGGAGGAGTGCTTGATATAAGGGGTAGATTAGACGAGGCAGTACATCTCGATAAACTTATCACCGTCGATACTATCTCATTTCATAATAAAACCTATCAGGTACTGATTTCGCCGGTAAAACCGATTTCTTCGACTACGCAAAAACAACAAAATCCGTTTGGCGCAGTGGCGCTCTTCCATGATATTACGCACGAACGGGAACTTGAAAAAATGCGTGAGGATTTTACCTCCATGATGGTACATGAACTTCGCTCGCCTCTTGATGGTATTTGCAAATTGACTGAATTACTCACTGCAAAACAGCGAAGAGGGAAATCCTACCAAGAATTTACCCGCATGATTCACGACAGTGCGTCTGAAATGCTCTCACTCGTTTCCACCTTACTTGATGTTGCCAAGATGGAGGCGGGAAAATTTGAAATTATGCCATTCATGGGTAATATAAAGGCGCTCATTGACGAAAAGCTAACATTCTATCGTCCGCTTACCGTTGATCGCCACATTCAAATCACTGAATCCATTGATGCTACTCTCCCTGACGTCTCCTTTGATCCCCATCGTATAGGGCAAGTAATAAATAATTTGTTTTCGAACGCGATAAAATTTTCGCCTGTGGGAGGAACGATCCATGTGAGCGCCTTTCGTCATAACTCCGCGCGCGATATCAATCAAGAAGGAAAAGCCTTCGATCCTCTCTGGCACACTATTTCAGCATCACTCCCTCCCACCAATGCACTCGTAGTCGCAGTATCAGATATGGGCATGGGTATTGCGCAGGATGAAATACCGCACTTATTTACGAAATTCCAAAGGCTCACCGCGGGGAAGCTCTCGCAGAAAGGCACGGGTTTAGGGCTTGTGATATCTCATGGCATTATTGAGGCGCATCATGGTATACTGACGGTAGGATCCACGGAAGGCAAGGGTGCCACTTTTATCTTTACTCTTCCTTTATCACCAACGTAATTAACGCTAATGTATTATAGGTATGTCTACATCACAAACTATTCTCATCATCGAGGACGAACAAACGATATTAAAAGCCATTTCGATTGCTTTAGAAGAAGCGGGTTTCAAGGTGTTTTCTGCGATTGATGGAGAAACTGGTGAACAAATGGCTATCTCACAGACACCAGATCTCATTCTTCTCGATATCATCCTTCCTCGGAAGGATGGCCTCGAGGTGCTGCGGTCTCTTAAGAAGAATGAAGCGACAAGCGCTATTCCCATTATTCTTCTCACGAACCTTTCTGACACCGAAACAGTGAGTCAGGGCGTGGCGCTTGGCGCGCGAGGATACCTTGTGAAGGCGAATTATAGCCTTGATGAGGTAGTCAGTAAAATAAAAGATGTGTTGAAGAAGAAATAGTAATACTAAGAGAGCATCATCACCACACCGGTGTTCCCCACACTGGTGTTTTTCATATGCTATACTATTGGTATGCATAGCTTCAAACACATTATTCGGTACGGAGGCATTCTTCTATTGGCGTTGTTCTTGCGCGCCTATTCACCCATGCCTATAGATATCATCGGCGATGACGCCACTTATGCGTTTCGGAGTGTGGGGTATTTTGATCACATGGCATCACAGTTGCAAACCACTCCCTTTCAGTGGTTTGAGGCAATACCGTGGTGGGTCAAACTTTCATTCCATGACCATCCTCCTCTTGCCTTTCTCATATTCCATATGTTTTTTGCGCTCTTTGGCATGACGACATTTGTGGCCCACGCCATCCCTATCCTTTTGGGAGTCATCAGCGTCGCGATATGTTGCGCAGTTGGCGCACGCCTTGGATCGCCACAGATCGGAATTATTGCCGGGGTCCTCTTCGCAGTGAGCAGCCTCTCAATATGGATTTCAAAGGTCATGTATGTAGAAGTCCTCTTGATACCTCTTTTACTCATCAACCTGTACAGTCTCCTCCGCACCCTTTCATCACCGCGGTGGTGGCTGCTCACGGGGGTATCATTTGGCCTTGCACTTGCCACGAAGTATACGGCGGTTTTCTTTTTGCCTGCACTATGTTACTTCTCCCTCATCTCACGTAAGGACAAAAAATGGGTCATGAAGGGGTTGATATTGTGCATTTTTACCCTATTGCCCGTCATAATGTATAATATTTTTCTGTATCACGCGCGAGGTCACTTTGATTATCAACTGAGCCGTCTTTTCCATATCACTACTTCTGATTGGCCAAGATTAATTGCGACGTCTGGCGCGACCTCATTGCTCGCCATCATTTCTAGTCTTTCAGATGCGGTCTCGCTTCCCGCCCTCATCCTATTTTTTGTGGCTACGGTACGGTCATGCGTACTATGGATTCAAAAAAATAACAAAGAACAGGGTTTCATGGCGCTTCTTATCCTCTCTTTTATCCTCGAGGTTGTTTTTTTGGGGAATGCCGCCCGTTTCCTCAGTCCGGTCATTCCCGTGCTGTGCTTGAGCGCAGGTTCTTTCATTCATGACATCAGGAAGCGCGTCGCGGGGGGAGGCAACGCTGTGCTCCAGATTGTGCTTTCTCTCGTCATCCTTTTCATGTTTCTCTACAGCGTAAATACCCATTTCTCCGTCATACCGTGGGGATGGGTAGGAGTAACATATTCCTCTCTGAGGGGGGAAAATTATGGTTATGAACAATTGGATAGATATCTCTTGAGCCTGTATCGGGAGCGGAACTCAGGAGATGATGTATGGGATGTGGCGGGAGTGAATAAAACGCTGTACATTTTTGATTCTAATATTAATTATTTTCCAAAAATGTGGTATATCCAGAGACGCGTCACCTACCAAGGGATCCCCTTTGCCTCATCGCTTGAATTCCGTAGACTTGTTCAAGATAATGGAGAAGATTATTTTTCCAAGAAAGGGTATGCGCATTACGTGTTTATCCATGCGCTTCCGGGCGCCTTGTTGGTTCCTGAGGACACTCGAAATACTGTCGCTGATCAAATGGCGCACGCATTAGAAACGCAAGGTATCAAAGGTAAGGTCATACAAAGGAGCGATAGCGCACCGGCATTCCGCGTATATCTGTTTTAGGCTTATCGTTATCGTTATGAATATGAAGATTATAGTAGGACTCTCCGGAGGCGTGGACTCAGCAGTTGCAGCGCTCCTGTTGAAATCACTGGGATATACTGTCAAGGGCGTATTCATGAGAAACTGGTCAGAGGTATCTCCTGCATGCAATTGGGAATGGGATTATGAATCCGCAAAAATGGTTGCTGCGTATCTTGCCATCCCGCTGGAGCTCTGGGATTTCGAACATGAGTATCGTACGCAGGTGTTTGAGCCGGCCATTGCTTCGTTTGCCAAAGGTGTCACCCCCAATCCTGATATCGCGTGTAATAAACTCATAAAATTTGGATTATTCCTCACGCGTGCACGCGATGAAGGCGCTTCCTGGATAGCCACGGGCCATTATGCAAGAATACGACTCCATGCAAAAAAGACTCCATACGGCTTGTCGCTCTTAACTGGTGTAGATCACACAAAAGATCAGAGTTATTTTTTGGGCACCCTCACCCAAGACCAGTTTCACCACTGCCTCTTTCCGCTCGGAACTCTTACGAAATTGAGGGTGCGCGCTTTGGCACTTCAAGCTCAATTACCCAACGCGCTCCGGAAAGACAGCTACGGCATGTGCTTTGTGGGTGAACAACCGTTTGCTTCGTTCCTGCACACTCAGATACGCGCTCTTCCAGGCCCCATCGTTACCCCCGAAGGACAAACGCTCGGCACACATGAAGGACTCGCATTCTACACGATTGGACAGAGAAAAGGCATACGCATTGGTGGACGAGGACCCTTATTTGTGGTAGCCAAAGATGTGACCCATAACGCGCTCATGGTCACGCAGGATCCCTATCATCCTCTGCTCTTCACCTCCTCTCTGATCATGCCTGAACTTCATTGGATCGAAGACCCTCCCTCGTTCCCATTTCACTGTTTCATACGCCATCGCCACCTTCAACCACTTCAGGAAGCAGTCGTCTCTCGGGGTGCGCAAAAGAATTTTATGATACAATTCAAGAAACCGCAGCGTGCGGTAACGCCAGGGCAATTTTTAGCAATCTATTGGACGGATCGAGAGACATGTTTGGGGGGAGGAACCATTGTAGAACTATCACATGTTAACGTGGTATCATAACCCGCGTAGGCGCGCCCCACTTCTTGTTGCGGAACTATGATCATGCAACTCCATATAACCATAGAAGGGGAAGTACAGGGGGTAGGATTCCGCTGGTTTGTGCAGCGCGCCGCACTCCACTTATCTCTCACAGGGAGTGTGCGAAATTGTTCCGATGGTACCGTCGAGGTGATCGCCTATGGTGAGAAAAGTTCTTTAGAGCAATTACTGAACCTCTGTAGAAAAGGGCCGCCTTTTTCCCGTGTCAGCAAGGTGATCATGAGGTGGAGTGAAGCAACAGACATCCCCCCACAATTCATCATTCGTTAGATCGGTTTCTCCTTCATCCGAACTGTGTTATGCGATATGGTACCAATAGGATAGTAGAGATAATGCCAGGCGCATGTACGTGGGCCACACTCATCGCGGTGGTTATTCTTTCCTTTCTCAAACCAGTGTGGGTTATCGTCTTTGTCATTCTTTTCGATCTCTACTGGCTCATTCGGGTATTGTATTTCGTTCTCTGGTTGTTTGTATCATGGAAGCGGTACACGCGGGAGGTGAACATTGATTGGCTCTCACAATTGCAATCAATCCCCGCCTGGCGTGACATCTGGCATGTGGTCTTTCTCCCCACCTATCGAGATCCCCAAGAAGTAGTCGATACGACCTTTCATGCACTTGACGCGAGCAACTATCCCCATGATCGTATTATTATCGTTGTTGCGGGTGAAGAACGAGACCGTGAGCGGTTTGAACGCATTTCCGCATACGTCCGAACACAGTACCAAGGACATTTTGCAGATATTCTCATTACACGACATCCTGCGAGCCTCTCAGACGAAATTCCTGGAAAGGGATCAAATCTCCATTGGGCAGGATGGCGCGTCAAAGAATTTATTGATGCGCAGCAGATTCCGTATGACCACATCGTCGTTTCCGCTTTCGACGTCGACACGGTGGTGCATCCGCAGTACTTCGCGCGTCTTACCTATGCATTTCTCACCAACCCCAAGCCGCTTCGAACCAGCTACCAACCACTCGCGCTCTTCAATAATAACATTTGGGATACCCCCTCCTTCAGTAGGGTCGTGGCAAACTCAACGACTTTCTGGTTGATGACAGAGCTCGCACGTCCCGAACGTCTTCTGACCTTTTCTTCTCATGCAATGCCATGGCAAGCGCTTGTGGATGTTGGGTTTTGGCAGAAAGACATCGTCAACGAAGACGCGCGCATCTCCATGCAATGCGTGGTACACTATCACGGCGATTACCGTGTGACGCCGCTCTATATCCCGGTATCAATGGATACCTGCTATGGCGGAAGCATTAAAAAAACTATTATAAATCAATACAAACAGATGCGCCGATGGGCATGGAGTGTGGAGCATTTACCTTATCTCATTGAGAGCTTTAAAAACGACACACATACGCCATTTTGGATAAAATGTAAATATATATGGATCATTGCAGAGGGCACCTATTCCTGGGCAACCGCAGCCATCATCATTACCTTAAGCAGACTTCCGCTCTGGGTTGCCACACAACAATCTAACACGTCAGTACTCGTTCAAAACGCACCCTTTGTGCTTGAATGGCTTATGCGGCTCGCGATGATTGGAATTGTGATAAGCGCATTCGTCAATGTGCGTATGCTCCCTCCGTCGCCGCGCCACACTTGGTATAAATCTCTCATGATGTTAACTCAATGGATTTTATTGCCTCTCACCCTCATCTTTTTCGGATCAATCCCCGCCATTGATGCGCAGACGCGCCTCATGCTGGGAAAGTACCTTGGCTTCTGGTCGACGGAAAAAGTGAGAACAAAGACCTTAGCATCTAACCTTTAAATAATTTTAATTATCAATAAAGTATAGATAACACTCAATTTTTTACACTTATCCACTACAAAGTATAACTAGTTCCTGTCGCAAAAGTCTTCTCACATTGAGGACTTTTCCTCACGATCTTGACCATAGGACGTGATATAATGAAGGTAAGATTTTAGCCCTTCATCAATCATTTCCTATGCTCAAGATCCAAGG
>JBFLWV010000043.1:0-10293 GCA_040757655.1 Patescibacteria group bacterium
TGTTCTGCTTTCGTGGTCATAGACAGGAGAGGGTTATGTATTAAACTCTCCAGCCAACCACTTCTTACTTGAATTTTCAACATGTTACGTCCTTTCCACTGTCAACTGTAACATGGACGAGTGCAGGAATTTGACAATTATCCCCATTACGGTATACTGCTTACGTATGCAAAACGTACGATTCTCCCGAAATTATTTCTGGTTTTACTTTACGCCCTGTTACCGTTTGGGAGATTTGTCGTAAATGAATAATCATACTTGTTACTTTACATAAACGACTCCTCCCAAACGGGGGAGATTTTTGTTATTAGTGAATAGTGAACAGGAACAATTAACAATAAATGTATGCAAACTATTGTAAAGGAAAAGGTTAATAAACGAATGAGGATACCCTCTCTTCCCCTCTCCCTTTCTTGGGAGAGAACAGTGGATGCTGGTAAACCCTACCGCCTCGCGCACACCTCGAGCGAGGAGCGTACTGTCATTGACGTGCGCGGACTTCCTGTGGGCGGGCCACAGGTGGTCATTATGGCAGGGCCGTGTTCGGTGGAAAACGAAGAGCAGATCATGGCGATTGCGAAGGGAGTGAAAGAAGCGGACGGCACTATCTTGCGCGGCGGCGCGTTCAAACCCCGCACCGGCCCGTATGATTTCCAAGGATTGGGGAAAAGAGGGCTGCAGCTTTTGCAGAAGGCGGCGCGCGCGACTGGCTTGCGCTCCATTACCGAGGTGATGGATCCGCGGGACGTTGAGCTCGTTGTGGAGTATGCAGATATACTCCAGATCGGCGCGCGTAACATGCAGAATTATACCCTTTTGCGAGAAGTGGGGCGATTGAGGCATCCGGTGCTCTTAAAGCGCGGCATGCATTCAACGTATAAGGAATTCCTGCTCGCAGCCGAGTACATCCTCGCAGGTGGAAATTCCTCGGTAATGCTCTGCGAGCGCGGTATCCGCACACACGTAACGGAATTAAGGTTTACGCTCGATCTGAACGCGGTTCCTTATCTGCAGCATGAAACGCATTTGCCGGTGATCGTAGATCCCTCGCACGGAACGGGCAGACGCGATCTGGTGCCAGCGATGAGCAGGGCGGCAATCGCGGCTGGAGCGGACGGCTTGCTCATCGAGTGTCATACCGATCCTGATAAATCCATTTCAGACGCGGAGCAGGCAATTTCCCTCGAGACGCTCAACCAGTTAATGAGAGAAATTAATACAATTGCGGGCGCAATCGGAAGAACTGTCGCGACTATATGAATCGATATATCGTTTCCCCCTCTTAAGGTAAGAGGGGTGAGGGGAGTTATGGGATTGGCGCGTTAAACCTGAGTATTGTTCTCAACAAAGGCACGTGCATCCTAATCATAACTCACCCCAACCCTCCCTTACTTTAAGGGAGTGTGGAATATCGTAGTGATGACAACAAAGGCGTCTCAATATGAATCGAGACAAGAAATATACAAAAATCGCATTTCAAGGCGAGCACGGCGCCTACAGCGAAATTGCCGCGCGGAAATATTTCGGGGAACGCTCCCGCACTATGCCGTGCGCATCATTCGACGAAGTGTTTAAGGCGGTGGCGCGTGCACGCGCATCGGCTGGCGTAGTGCCGCTTGAGAATTCCGTTGCCGGCACTATTCACCGCAGCTATGATTTGCTCGCGCGGCATGCGCTCATCATTGACGGAGAAATTTCACTCCACATTTCCCATAATTTGCTTGGGATGCCGTCAAAGGTTAAGGGCTTGCGGCGGTTGAGGCAAGTGAAACGGGTTTATTCTCACCCGCAAGCGCTTGACCAGTGCGAGGAGTTTCTAGCGCGGCATCCGTGGATGGAAGTGATATCCTACCGTGATACTGCAGGCGCGGCGCACCATATCGCCACGAGCCGGCGCCAGGATGAAGCGGCAATCGCGAGCAGCGAGGCTGCGCGGCTCTACGGTTTGCGTATTATCGCTGAACACCTTGAATCAAACCAGGAAAATTACACACGGTTCGGCGTGGTTGCCGAACCTCTACGCCGGGCGCACGAGCGCCTGAAGGGTAACAAAGTATCCCTTTTGCTTACGCTTCCACACATTGCGGGAAGCCTGTCGCGATTCTTAGTCCAGTGCGCAGGCAGGGGCATGAACCTCACGAAAGTCGAATCGCGGCCCCTGTTGGGCAAACCGTGGGAGTACCTGTTTTATGTTGATTTTGAACATGCGTTTTCACCCGAAGCACTCCAGCGTGCGCTTACGGCGCTCAAGGTTGAAGCGTCTACCTTTACCATTTTAGGTGTGTATGACCGCGGCGCAACCTATGAACTCTAAACCACTTATTCAATTAAGAAGAGAAATCGACGCAATCGACCGCGCCATTATTCAATTATGGGCGAAGCGCGTGGATATTGCGCGCGCCATCGGGATGCGGAAGCGCGTAGCAATGCTTCCCTTGAAGGATGAGCAACGAGAGCGAAGAGTGGTTGCACGCGCGGTACTGCTTGGCGGGAATTTGCGTTTGCCTTTATCAAAGGTGCGTGCCTTGATGAATATTATCATCGCCACGTCGCGTCGCGCGCAGAAACAATGACTATGGTGCGCCTATTGTATCGCGTGAAAAAAGAAAGTAAGTGTACCTTAGTGGTGGGGAAAGGGGCGCTACGTGCTCTGCCCGGCCTTATCCAAGACAGGACGAAGTGCGCCGCGGCCATTATTACCGACCGCACGGTCGCGCGCTTGTGTAGCGGAAAATTGAGGAAGGTGTGCGATGCGCGATTTTCCCTCCACCTCATCGCGCTCAATCCCGGGGAGCGCTCGAAAAAATTGCGCAATGCGGAGCGGTGCATTCGCATCTTGTTGCAGCATAAGGTTGACCGGCACGGCACGCTCGTGGCGCTGGGGGGCGGCGTAGTGGGGGATTTGACTGGATTTGTCGCATCCGTATATTTGCGCGGCATTGATTATATCCAAGTGCCTACTACCCTGCTCGCCATGGTAGACAGCGGGATAGGCGGCAAGACCGGCGTTGATTTTCAAGGGGTAAAAAATGTGGTTGGCACGTTTCACCAGCCGCGCGCGGTGGTGTGCGACACCGCATTTTTGCGTTTGCTCCCGCATGATGAGCTGGTAAACGGCATGGCGGAAGTCATTAAATACGGATTGATCGGCAGCCAGACCTTATGCGCGCAATTGGCGAGGAGTTCCTTTAGCCGCATGCCGTGGGAAAAGGTAGTGCAGTTTTGCGTGCGCACAAAGGCAGCAATGGTAGCACAGGATCCTTTAGACAGAAAAGGCCGCCGCGCCCTCCTGAATTTCGGGCATACCGTGGGGCATGCGCTGGAATCTTTGAGCCGTTTCTCGCTTTCTCACGGCCAGGCCATTGCGATTGGCATGGTTGCAGCAGCCCGATTAAGTTATCAGTTGTCAGGTTTGAGTCAGCAGGAATGTGAAGCGATCGAAACTTTAATAGCGAAATATGAATTACCGACGCGATTGCCGCCGCATACGGACATAGGGCAGGTCATGAAGGTGATGCAAAATGATAAAAAAGCAGAGGATGGAGATATAAAATGGGTGTTGTTGGAAAAAATTGGGAAAGCGCGGGCTGGAGTGAAGGTGCCAGAGGAGGCCATACGGGAGACTTTAGAAAGAATGAAATGAGCTATGAAGATTCTCATCATAAACGGCCCCAATTTGAATATGCTGGGAAAACGCGATCCCGCGCAGTACGGATCACATTCGTTGAGCGGGATTGTGGATTTGCTGCGCGCACACGCGCAGAAGCTGCGGCGCGCGGGAAACGAAATTGAATTGGTATTTTTCCAGTCCAACCACGAGGGCGCGCTCATTGACTTTATCCAGCAGTATGCGGGCGAAGCGCAAGGCATCCTCATCAATCCCGGCGCGCTCACGCACTACAGTTACGCGCTCCGTGATGCGCTCTTAGACAGCGGTTTGCCGGTGGTGGAAGTGCATTTGTCAGACATAGAACACCGCGAGCCATTCAGAAAGATTTCCGTCGTGGCTGATATCGTAGTTGATAGAGTGATGGGATTGAAAGAGCAAAGTTATACCATTGGATTGGAGAAGCTTGTGGAACGACTGAAGGTATGAATATCCATATTTTGCCAGGAAAAGTGAACGGTACGCTCATCGCGCCTCCTTCCAAGAGTTGTACCCATCGTGCGGTGATTCTCGCGACATTGGCGGAGGGGGAGTCGGTGATTGAGAATTGCCTGTTGGCTGATGATACACGGATGACGATTGAAGCATGTGCACATTTTGGCACAGAGATCGCATCAGAAGGGAATAAATCCACCATACGAGGTGTCAATGGTTTGTTGCATGTCCCGTCTCATCCTATTGATTGCGGTTTCTCTGGCACCACGTTGCGCTTCATGCTGGCGCTGGCGGCGATGGCGCCAGGAGAGACGGTGCTCACGGGTAGCGCGCGCCTGATGGGACGACCGTTGAAACCCTTATTGAACGCTTTGGAAGCAATAGGCGGGAGGTTTATGATGAACGAAACGAATATTAGTATAAGCGGCAAAAGGTTAAAAGGAGGAAGGGTGATGCTCCCCGGCGATGTAAGTTCGCAGTTCGTGTCTGCGTTGCTCATGATCGCGCCGTTTACGCAAGAGAGCATCTTGATAACGGTTGAGGAACCTTTTTATTCGCGCCCGTATGTTGACTTGACTATTGTGCTCATGCATGAATTCGGAGTGGATGTGGTTGTTCAAGATAACCGTTTTACCGTTGAACCAGGCCAAGACTATCGCGCAAGAGTATATACCATAGAAGGAGATTATTCTTCGGCGCAATACTGGTTTGCCGCAGCGGCAATGACAGGGGGTGAGGTGAAAGTGGAAGGGCTGAATCCCCATTCTCATCAAGGAGATAAAAGATTGCTTAATATTTTGCACAACATTGGTTGTGTGATAAAGATAGGAAGTGATGCAATAACGGTGCAAGGGAGGAAATTATTGAAACCATTTTCAGTAGATGGACGAGACATTCCGGATCTGGTGCCAACCCTTGCAGTCCTTGCCGCGGCAGCGCAGGGAATTAGCAGCATCACTCACGTTGGCCACCTGCGCGGGAAAGAGAGTGATCGTTTGTCGGTTCCTGTGGAGGAATTAAAGAAGATGGGAATTAAGGTGGAGATTGTGAACAATTCATTGAGAATACGGGGAGGACAGTTGAAAGGCGCGGTCATTGATCCTCATGGTGATCATCGTATTGCCATGGCGTTTGCGGTTGCAGGATTGGCGGCAGAAGGAGAGACGGTGATTACGGATGCGGAAGTGGTGAGTAAATCGTATCCGGGGTTTTGGAATGACTTTAAGAAAATACAATTCCCCTCTTAGGGTAAGAGGGGGTAAGGGGAGTTATGAGTCCTCACGTTTGATAACTCCTCCTACACCTCCTCTTAACTTAAGAGGAGGATAGAGAATGAGAAGTATGAACATAGTACTCATCGGCATGCGCGGCAGCTGGAAATCAAGCGTAGGGAAAGTCCTTGCGCAGCGGCTTGGGTTTGGGCTGCGGGAAACGGATAGCATGGTGGAGGAAAAGACCGGCCAGCCGATTGCGGATTTTGTTGCCGCACAGGGATGGGATGCGTTTCGTGAGAAAGAGATGGAGGCGGTTGCACATGCGGCGCGTGAGGAGAGGGTTGTTATTTCGACTGGCGGTGGGGTCATTCTGCGCAGGGAAAATATTGAAGCGCTGAAAGCGCGTGGTTTTATTGTATTTTTATATGCGCCGGTTGGCGAGCTCATCGCACGGATAACGCACGGCAGCAGAAAACGTCCTCTGCTTACTAACGCAGAGACATTTGAGGAAGATATGCAAAGGACATGGAAGGAGCGAGAGCCGCTTTATCGCGCGGCGGCAGATGTTGTAGTGAATACGGTACAAAAAGATGCTCAATCGGTTGCAGGCGAAGTATTTCGTTTGTTGAGAGAGAAAAACGTCATATGAATGTTACTGCGACGACTCAAATATGTGGTATCATTGGCGATCCGGTGGATCACTCGCTTTCGCCAGTGATTCACAATGCGGCATTCGAAGCACTGGGTTTGGATTTTATCTACGCCGCGTTTCCAGTGAAAGATGCGGAAGCGGCGGTGCAGGGAATCCGTGCATTGGGATTGCGGGGCGTCAATGTGACCGTGCCGCATAAACAGACAGTCATCCTTTTTTTAGATGAAGTAGACGGTGAGGCGCGCGCCATCGGCGCCGTGAATACCATTATCAATGAACAAGGGAGATTGAAGGGGTATAATACTGATGTGATAGGATTTATAACCGCGCTTAACAAAGTGGTACATGAGGTGAAAGGGAAGAGGGTGGTGGTTTTGGGTTCAGGAGGGGCCGCGCGAGCGGTCGTATATGGACTCGTGAAGGAAGGGGCGCATGTGACAGTGCTCAACCGAACCATTGCGCATGCAGAGTCACTCGTAAGAGAATTGGGCGGTGCGGTGGGAGGCATGGATAGATTGCCGCAGTCTATCGCACAGGCGGATGTCTTGGTCCATGCCACCACCCTAGGGCTTCACCACCGTGATCCATCGCTGGTGCCAAAGGAGTTATTAAGGAAAGGTTTGGTAGTCTTCGACGTGGTGTATAATATAGAGGGAACACAGTTAATAAGAGACGCCCGCGTTGCAGAATGTATCCCCATTCCAGGAACAGAGATGCTGCTTGAGCAAGCGTATTGTTCGTTTTCACTTTTCACCGGCCATACTGCGCCGGTTGAGGCGATGAAAAAAGTTATAAATGATGAAATTAGATTATATGGCGGGTAATAGTATTGGACAATTATTCAGAATCACCACCTTCGGTGAATCGCACGGAGGAGCGGTTGGTGTGGTCATTGACGGATGCCCGCCGGGATTGGCGTTGTCAGAAAAAGATATTCAGCCGGAGCTTGATCGCCGGAAACCAGGACAGAGCGCCATTACCAGCCCGCGGAAAGAAGAAGACATCATCACTATTTACTCTGGCGTATTTGAGGGCAAGACCACAGGCACGCCTATCATGATGATGGCGCGGAATAATAATATACGGCCAGAAGATTATGTTCAATTAAAAGATTTGTACCGCCCATCGCATGCTGATTTTACGTATGAGGCGAAGTACGGACTCCGCAACTGGGCAGGATCGGGAAGGGCATCAGCGCGCGAAACGCTCGCGCGCGTGGCTGCGGGGGCTGTCGCAAAGAAATATTTGCGTGAAATGGCAGGCATGGAATTTTTAAGTTATGTCGAGCAGGTGGGGGATATTAAAGCAGAGGTGGATATCGATGCAGTGACCTTGGAAGAAGTTGAATCTAATATGGTACGGTGCCCTGATAAAGGAGCTGCAGCGAAGATGATTGCGCTCATTGAGGAAGTGCGGCGCGAGAAAGATTCAGTGGGCGGCGTAGTGCGTGGTATTATCCGCAATGTGCCGAGCGGTTTGGGGGAGCCGGTGTTTGATAAGCTCGCGGCGGATTTGGGGAAAGCAATGCTCTCCATTAACGCCGTGAAGGGATTCGAGTTTGGGTCAGGGTTTGCAGGGGTTGTGATGCGGGGGAGCGAACACAACGATGAGTTTTATTCTGATCAAGAGGGGAATATCAGGACAAGGACAAATAATTCAGGCGGCACGCAAGGGGGGATTTCCAATGGCATGCCGATTCATTTCCGCGTGGCACTGAAGCCGGTGGCGACTATTGGAAAAAAACAGAGAACAGTGAACAGGGAACATCAAGCAGTTGAATTGGAAGCCGCGGGGCGCCACGACCCGTGCGTGCTTCCCCGCGCAGTCCCCATCGTTGACGCTATGGCCGCGCTCGTCATCATGGACCATTATCTGCGCCACAAAGCGCAGAATAGCTGAACATAAAAACGTCCGCATTAGGTAGGATCGTACTATGTACGGGCGTTTTTATATTGAAAGGATAGTATCTGAAAAAATTGTTATTTATAGATAATTCCACATTTGTTTAAGGATCGGCAGTGGAGTGTCGACCCTCGTTCTTTTTATTAGTGTTTGCTATTTGGCTACGAGGAGGGTATGCTTGTGGTGTATTACGATTCACGTCATCCCAGACTAAAGATCTCGAGATCCAGAATGAATAGAGAAAAAATGAAACTCACGTTGTTTTTCTGGATTCCCGTTTTCACGGGAATGACGATATGAAAGTTGTGTATAAAAATTACTATGAAATACCTCATTTTCATCATTACCATTCTTGGTGTATTGACGTTATCAGGATGCGCGTTGATAAATACAGCAGATAATAACCTACCTCCAGAGTCGCAGGGGGATCGTCCTCCTACAGGGGGTGACCAAAATGGTACGATTCCGCAATCAATGCGGCTTGATTTGAGCAATAGGAATTTAGACAAGGTGCCCATGGATATTTTTAATCGGACGAACCTTGTAGAGCTTGATGTATCTGGTAATAATCTCACGGGAGCGCTTCCTGCAGAAATCAGGAAATTGCAAAATTTGAAAGTACTTAAGGCGAACAATAACAACATGACTGGCGTACCAGCAGAGATTGGCCAATTGCGCAAACTTGAGGTATTGGATCTGTCCAATAATCAGCTCACAGGTTTGCCGTATGAATTAGGCAACCTAAAAAACTTAAAGACCTTCAATCTGTCGGGGAATAATTATTCCACGCTTGATCTGGAGCGTATACGCGAGGATTTGCCGAATACAAATTTCATTCTTTGATTATAGTGTGGCGGTTTATCTGCCACCCCCACCTGTAGCGTGGCAGCTTGCCTGCCACTCACCTGGTCGCAGACGAGCTGCGACGCTACAATGGTTTTATATGTTCCAAGAATTCAAAAAATTCGCATTGCGCGGGAATGTGCTGGATATGGCCATAGGGATTATCATCGGCGCGTCGTTTACCACTATCGTCAATTCACTGGTTTCAGACATTATCATGCCGCCCTTTGGCGTGCTTCTCGGCAAAGTAGATTTTGCCAATTTATTTATCGTTTTTAAAAATGGCGCGGCTGATGTGGGTCCGTATGCCTCGGTGGCGCAGGCAAAAGCAGCAGGCGCCGTTACCTTTAATTACGGCCTTTTTATCAATGCTATTGTGGGTTTCCTCATCGTGTCGTTTGCGGTCTTCCTGCTCGTGAAGGCCATGAACAAACTAAGGAAAAAAGAGGAAGCCGCACCCACCGAGCCGCCGAAGCCTACCAGAGAACAGGAGTTGCTGATGGAGATAAGGGATATTTTGCGGGAGAAGAATTAATTGTTGAAATTATCACTGTACCGCGCATTGTGCGCGGTGTTTTTATGTGAGGGACAAAAAGGAGTATACTGTGTATAAGGTAATACATTGTAGATTAATAAAGGTCGCTCTCTTTTCGTAATCGAACCTATCCATCCTATCCATTATGAAAAAACTTCATTGTGTCACCTATATTCTGCTCGTCGTAGGGGGCTTAAACTGGTTGTTGGTGGGACTAATTAAGTGGGACATAGGGGAGCTATTCGGCGGGCAGGGTGCGGCAATCTCACGGATCGTCTATCTCTTGGTCGGCGTGTCTGCGGTAATCGAGCTCGTCACCCATAAAGGTTCATGCAAGCACTGTGAAACGACTCCTACTCCTGTACAGCCAGAAGCGCCGAAACCGACTGTCTAAAATGTTGTTTATGTAAAAAGAGGACATAGACGTCCTCTTTTTAATGTCTTGTGGTATGGTATCTCACCAACGTGCGCCATTATTTAATCTCCTTGACCAGAATGGTAAAAACCACTCATTCATGGATTATCGCGGCAAGTGGGTGTTGCTCTATTTTTACTCCAAAGACGATATGCCGGGATACACAACAGAGGCGTG
Organism: Patescibacteria group bacterium; assembly: GCA_040757655.1. GTDB lineage: Bacteria > Patescibacteriota > Patescibacteriia > 2-02-FULL-49-11 > 2-02-FULL-49-11 > 2-02-FULL-49-11. Next base: position 9,841 of record JBFLWV010000043.1, read on the forward strand.
CGGTATGCGTGATCTCTTTCCGGATTTTTCCAGATTAAACGTGATTGTATTAGGAGTAAGCGTGGACTCGGTAGAGAGTCACCGGAAATTTACAGACAAATATCATTTATCGTTTCCTTTGTTATCCGATGAAAAGAAAGAGGTGGTGAAGCAATATTGGGTATGGGGAGAGAAAAACGTGATGGGGAAGAAAGTAATCGGTACGATACGAACATCGTTCATCATAAATCCTGACGGTATAATTATAAAAATATATACGCACGTGAAGCCCGAACAGCACGCGCAAGAAGTACTGATGGATTTGGAATCATTACAATAGCAATTACATTAGAGTAGTTGCGAAATAATAATCTAACAGGAACGCCCTCCTCCAGATTCTGGAATTAACAGCTGGTTGCATCCAGATGGTAGTTCCAGAGTCCGCAGGCAATGAGCATAGCGCGGTCATCCACG
>JBFLWV010000044.1:0-4651 GCA_040757655.1 Patescibacteria group bacterium
ACCAAGGTCTCTACCAATCATTTCGCGCTCAAATCGAAGCTGTATGTGAGGGCACTAATGGCAAGTTTTAAAGAGCTTCAGTCCTTGAAAAGTCAGTTTGCATTGGTAAGCCCTGCGTAACATCAGTGAATAACGAGCAACAAATTGCGCTCGTATACATAAAGAATCCTGGTTACCATAAACTTCCCGGAGGTGGCATGGAAGACGGTGAATCAGTGGAGGAGACATTGAAGAGGGAACTGCGGGAAGAGATTGGCTGCGAAGTGAAGGTACTAGAGGAAGTTGGACGCATCATCGAGTATCGCGATCTCAAGGGACAAATAATCGAGTCGTATTGTTGGATTACGCAGGTTTTGGGTGAATTGCAAGAACCGCAGCTTACCCCTGATGAGAAGGAGAAAGGCCTGGAAATTCAGTGGATGGGGGCTGAGAAAGCTCTTCAGATGCTTCAAGGAGAATCCCCAGAACATTATTTCGGTAAATTCATTCATGTGCGGGAATTAGCGTTTCTTAACGAGGCGAAGCGTATCCTTGGTCAATGATTGATAGTGTATTGTTTGTTTTTCTATGCAGCTTGTGTAGTGGATTTATACCCACAGCCTTTCCTGGAGCAGCGGACGGTATCTTTGGCGCCATATACCAAGAGGCTGCCGCAGTCGGGGCATTTTTCGCCTGTGGGACAGGACCAGAGCGCAAAAGTGCACTGGGGATATTGGTTGCAGGAGTAAAAGGTTTTGCCGCGGCGGGAGCGTTTTGCCACAATGTCGCCCTTGCCGCATGAGGGGCAGGCAATGCCGGTTGATTGTTCAATGTTTTTAATGGTTTTGCATTCAGGATAGCGCGAGCAGGACAGGAAAGGCCCGAAGCGGCCATTTTTTACTACCATGGGGCTTGAGCAGGTTGTACAGATTTCGCCTTTGTATTTTTCCTGGAGTGCGGTGATATCGGGACTTTGTCCGTTTTGGGCATTGTGGTTGTTTCCTTTCTCGTTGCCGGGCAGCGGTTTGGTATTTTTACACTCAGGATAGCCTGAGCAGGCCATGAAACGCCCAAAGCGCCCGAGGCGAATCACCATGGGTTTGCCGCATTTGTCGCAGACCTCGTCTGTGCTTTCGGTGGTGAGCTCTTTTTTGGAAAGCTCTTTCTCTTTTTGAGCAAGCTGGTCCTTAAATGGCATATAAAATTCTTTAATAACCGGCACCCATTCTCTCACTCCCTGCGCGATGTCGTCGAATTCATCTTCCATTTTCGCGGTAAATTGATAGTCAACCACGGTAGGGAAGTGCGCTACCAGCAAATCATTAACCACGAACGCCATGTCTGTTGGGCGCAAACGCCGATCCTCTTTATTCACATACCCGCGTTCTATGATGGTGCTTAAGGTTGGCGCATATGTGGAAGGTCTGCCAATACCCAATTCCTCGAGAGTTTTGATGAGTGATGCTTCTGAATAGCGGGGTTTCGGTTCGGTGAAATGCTGGAGGGGTTTTACTTCCACCGGCTCTACGCGATCGCCTGCGGCAAGCGCGGGCAGGAGCGTTTCCGTCACCGCGTCTGGATAGTATTTGAGGTACCCGTCAAACGCAATGGTTGATCCCACTGCGCGGTAATTGAAATTATGCACGGCAATATCCACCACGATCTGGTTGAGCGCCGCATCAGGCATTTGGCTCGCCATCGCGCGGCGCCAGATTAGGTCATAGAGTTTCCACAATTCAGGCGCAAGGCGCCCTCGCAGGGAATCCGGAGTTCGTCCGGCCTCTGTGGGGCGGATGGCTTCGTGTGCTTCCTGGGCGAGTTTTGATTTGGTGGCGTAGCGGCGCGGTGCAGCTTCATGATAGCGCGCACCTAGGCTGGTGAGGTAGCCTTTTGCTTCCGTCAAGAATTTATCCGCAAGATTTACCGAGTCAGTGCGCATGTAGGTAATCAAGCCCACAGAACCCTCACTCCCTAGATCAATCCCTTCATAGAGCTGCTGGGCAAAGTACATGGTCTGTTTCGAGGAAAATCCCAATTTGCGGTTTGCTTCCTGCTGGAGCGTGGACGTAGTGAAAGGGGGTGAGGGTTTGCGTTTTACTTCTTTGGAAATGACATTCTGGACGCGCCACTCTTTACATTCGCATTGAGATACGATTTCTTTCGCGCGCGTTTCATTCTTTATATCGAATTTCTCCACTGCCTTGCCGTCAATGGCCTGCAGGCGCGCAGTGAACACCTCCTCTCTCGTCTCCCCCTTTTTAGGGGGAGAACCATCTGCGCGTATTGTGGCTTCTATGGTCCAGTATTCTTCCGGCTTGAATGCCAGTATTTCCCGTTCCCGTTCCACGATGAGCCGCACCGTAACTGATTGCACTCTTCCGGCAGACAAGCCACGCGCAACTTTTTTCCACAAAAAGGGCGACAGCTCATAACCCACCAAACGGTCAAGCACGCGGCGCGCTTGCTGTGCATCCACAAGTTTCAGGTCGAGGTGGCGGGGATTTTGAAGTGCCTCATCAACCGCTTCCTTGGTAATTTCATGGAAGGTAATGCGCTTGGTATGGTCTTGCGTAAGATGGAGGGCAACGGTTAAATGCCAGGAAATCGCCTCACCCTCGCGATCCTCATCAGTGGCAAGATACACGGTGTCTGCCTTGGCAGCGAGTTTTTTAAGCGCTGAAACGTGTTTTGATTTGTCTTTTGGAATCACGTAGAGGGGTGCGAAACCGTGTTCCACGTCCACGCCCATCTTGCTTTTTGGGAGGTCCCTAATATGGCCGAAGGAAGACTCGACCCGGTATCCACGCCCAAGGAATTTCGTGATGGTCTTCGCTTTGGTGGGCGATTCGACGATAACGAGATTCATAGTTGAAATTCAAAAGTCAAAAATCAAAAGTCAAAATTATGGAGCCCGCCTAAGTTTTGCGGGGAATTGAGTATCATCACTATCATAAGTCGAGATAGGTGTTGATAAATAGTCCAGGCAGGTACGTATCGATGTGCAAAATTTAGGCGGGCGGAATACCTAAATTTTGCATTTTGAGGTTTGCATTTTGCATTACATCAATTTAATATATCTCATTCCTCCCACATTCTTCACCATTCCTTTGAGCTCGAGCATGGCAAGGGTGCTCGCGGCAGCGGGAGGAGCGAGCGCAGTCTGTTGTGCCAATACATCGATATGGATCGGATCATCAAGGGTAAGGGCTTCGAACATTTTTGATTCCTCCTCAGTATCGGGAAGCTTTTGTTTTATGTCAAGCGTTGCTTTCACTTCGCTTAAGTTCAGCGCGCTGAAAATGTCCTCCGCGCAGGTGACAGGGATTGCACCTTTTTTCAGGAGCATATTGGCGCCTACCGCGTTTGGCGAGGTGATATTGCCAGGGACCGCCATCACGTCGCGGTTGAATTCAAGCGCATGCGCGGCAGTGGTTAATGCCCCCGATCCTTCAGGCGCTTCAATCACGAGCGTGGCGCGCGCAAGACCTGCAATGATGCGGTTGCGGTAGGGGAAATGGTGCTTTAAGGGCGGCGTGCCCGGGGCGTGCTCGGACACCACGCAGCCGCCCTCATCGGCGATTTTATCCGCGAGGTAGCGATGATGGTTCGGATAGACCGAGGCGCGGTCTAATCCGCATCCCAACACCGCGACGGTTCTCCCTCGTTCCTCGAGCGTGATCTCATGGGCGCGCGCGTCCACGCCGTATGCGAGCCCCGACACAATAGTGCAGCCGTTTTTTGCCAAAGGCCGCACGAGCATTTCAGTCGCCTGTTCGCCATAGGGCGTGATGCGGCGGGTGCCTACCACGGCAATGGCGATTTCATCTTTTGATGGGGCGAGCGCGCCGCGGGCGTAGAGGAAGCTGGGCGGCGCAAATATTTCATGAAGGAGCGGGGGATAGTCTGGGTGGGTGATGGGGACAAGGGTTAGGCCCTCTTTCTCCACCCGTTCCCATACCGACAAGGGGTCGAGCTCTTTCCTGCGCGCGTCAATTTCTCCCAAAACTCCTTCTTCGAATCCAAGCGAGTGGAATTCAGCAAGGGGCGCCTCCCACGCGTCCTTAAGGCTTGGAAATGCACTCGCGACTTTTCTCAACCGCACGCTTCCCAAATTTCTGCAATACGAAAACGCAGCCCAGTAGGGAAGATCATCATCCATTATCTTGGTTTTTTCTATTGAAGTCATTCAAACTAATTTCGTGATGAGTATATCTATTATTATTTGTAAATCCCAATGACCAAATTCCAATTTCCAAATAAAATAATGACGGTTAAGGGGTTACGGCAAGGAAGCTGGTATGGTGATGGGGTTATGTCAGACGTTACACGTTTGACTCTTAAACGTTACTAGTTTCCTAACCCCTTACCCGAAAGACCTCACTGCAATGGATATTGTCCCTCCCGCCGCGCTGGATTGTCAAATTTATGTGGGGGTTGTAGCGTCGGAGCTTGTCTCCGACTTGGGTGGCAGGCAAGCTGCCACGCTACGATGGACGCACCCCTTGACCTCTCTCTCTGATGTGTCGTAGGGTGAAAGAGATAAAAACGGATCACACGCAATCTTACTGGACTACCCATACAGCTTGGCTATCCTGAACAAGTGAAACTTCTTATCCCTGACCCCTCTGACTACGGTACGGAAATTCTTTAGTTTTGCGTTAAACGACTCTGC
>JBFLWV010000045.1:0-20297 GCA_040757655.1 Patescibacteria group bacterium
GGCGGTAACGGATTGAAACGAGCTAATGAGATAATCCGTGTAAAGGTCAAGCAGACGCGGATCGACGGGTTGTGCGGTATATTCCTTTTGTTTTGGTGGCATACGTTTTGTTTTTAACGGTAGTATGTCACTATTATCTCAAATTATTGGTTTTTGCGTAACATCAGTTACATAGTTGATTTTTTCTGCCCAGAGTTAAGGTTAGCAATCGAGGTTGATGGTATCTCGCATGAAAGAGAAGAAGTATCCCGCAACGACAAAATAAGGCAGTCATGCCTCGAACAACAGGGTATCAAAGTTATAAGATTCACCACCAGCGAAGTATGTAACGAACTTGATCGAGTGATTGAAAATATCCATCAGCAGTGCGAAGAACTGCAACATCAGACTTTCCTCCCTTGATACCCTCACCCCAACCCTCTCCCTAGGAGGGAGAGGAGCTGCTCAACCAAACCTCTCCCCCTCGTAAGGGAGAGAGTCGAGAAGACCCAGTGGGTCTTCCGACGAGAGGGCATAACAACATTAACAACACCAAAAATACAGAACGCCTCGACCGGAAAATCACGATCGAGGCTTTGTTTTCACGCTGGCCCTATTCCTCTTCATCACGACGAAAAATACCAGATGTTGGTGAACTCATGTGAAGATCGCCTTTCACCCCTTTCGTCACTAACTGTACTACAACAGAAGCGGGCCATAGATGTACGTTAACTGGCTCATCTAGAACAAACGAGAATGAGCCGCCCTCATCCAACGTACAAGCTTTTTCAAAAACATCTTGCGGTGTCATCTCAATCACCTCCTTCTTATCCTTGCTTCTGTTTTGGTTAGGGGTTTATCGCTCTTCTTTACCACGAACTCTCTCTGTCAAGTTTAGACGCAGAAATATACGCAGAATGTCCTGCGAGCCTTAACGCGGAACAACGCGGAATTGATACCCTCACCCACCCCTCTCCCTGCTAGTGCCGTATCTCTTTGATATCCCATAGCCAGGTATGATGGTTTCCTTAAATTTATAATGATAATTTCAATGGCACTTCACTATGGGGCACTAACGAGATACGGTACTAGTGAGAGGAGCTAAAAAATAACCCTTTCCTTAAAATGGAGAGGGCTGCTCAACCAAGCCTCTCCCCCTCGCAAGGGGGAGATATAAGAGAGGGTACAATCACTCGAACGTCTCTCCCACATCAGGGAAAGAATAAAAATCACCCTCAAAGAGAGGGTATTTGTGCCTGAACGAGATTACGTCAGCAGAATCGCTCTCACCGGCGACGCTTCGATGCCGATAATCTTCAGTGGCAAGCAGACAAGGGTGTACGTGCCGGGTTTCACTCCTGCTAAATTCACCCCTTCTATAATGGCAACGCCTGCGCGCAATAATGTCTTATGCACCGGATGGCCGGGATTGCCGCGCCGCTCTACGGAGAGATAATCGACGCCGACGAACTTTATTTTCTTTGAGGCTAATAATTTTGCCACGTCGCTCCCAATCGCAACGTAATTCTGGTAAAACTTCTTACCCAAAAGATGCTTGCCGTTGCCTAAATCGAAAAGCAGCCGTTCGCCACGTTGAATTTTAAACCGTTCTAAATCCTTCACCTCGACTTCTTTCCGCTTCCCCATATTCAATTTCAAAACTCTGCACGGCCCGACCAAGTTATTCAGCGCAACCGACTCAAGCGGCGCGCCCTTAGCCAAGAAATGCCGCGGCGCATCAAGGTGCGTACCCGTATGAGCGCCAAAGGACAGGTGCGACACCCGCACGCGGTCGCGCGCCATCGTGCGCACCGGACGCACACGCAAGCCCTGCTCTCCCGGCCAGACTACGAGTGATGAAGTGAGTGGAAGGGTTATGTCAATTATTTTCATACGACAGGATTGTACCATTTCATGCGTAAAAATCAAAACTGAAAAATACGATTTTTTACGATAATTTCGGCATTTTTAGTTGATTTTTTTGCTATTTTAAGGTAGGCTGGTGGCGAGGCTTTTCTATGCCTACTACCTTAACCAAACCTATCGCACAGTTGTTGGAAGCCTGCCAGACTCCGACGCCGGAAACGCACAAAGAAACCGCCATTCATGTAGATGAATTGGTTTCGCGCGCGGCTTTTTTATACGAAAAAATCCGCAACGCCGTTGATTACCGCGAAGACCATCTCCTGCGCCGCGGTGCAATAGAACGAATACTCAAACGCCTGCTCGTGCGCGGGGCAAAAAGCGAGACCGTGGCAAAACCTTTGGTGCTTGAACTTATCCGCGCGCGCTACCTTCCCAATGATACGCTCCCCGAACGGATCATCAGTGAAGTGGGAATGATCCTTGAACGTTATATCGCGCTATGGAATGCCGCTCCCGCGGAAGTGCAGACGAATGCAGAACTTTTTTCCTGGATGCTGGGAATCGCCGCGCGCGAAGTCGAAGAAGCAGTCGCGCCGTCGCCACACATTGATAAACTCGTGGAAGCAATGTACCGGTCACTCGTGCATCACCTCAAACTCCCCCCGCGCATGACGGATGAGCGCGAGCGAAATACCCAGCTTTTCATCGCCATCCACCGCGCGCTGGTGCAATCAGACCTGCCCACGATCCGCTACAAACTCTTCACTATCTATGCGCCAGGATGGAAGACAACCCGCCCGGAAACCATCGGCACACTGGGATGGAATATCGCATCCATCGCACAAGCGATTGAGCGCGACCTGACGCACCCCATAGGAGAAACATTCACCCGCCACCTGAAAAAGGACGCGGCCGCATTCACCATCCTCCATGACATTATTGAGGAAAAACCCAACGAGGCAACCGCAATCCTCACTAATCCCTCGACGCTGGAAGACCGCGTGCGAAAGGCGTGCCAGGTGCGCTACAAGCGGGCAAAAGAGAAACTGGGCCGCTCTGCCGTCCGATCCATCATCTTCATCTTCTTTACTAAAATGCTCCTTGCCATCATCCTTGAGATTCCGTATGAAATCTACCTGATGAAAGCGTTCAATCCTCTCCCCCTGCTCATTAACGTCACCATCCCCCCCTTCCTCCTTTTCCTCGTCGCGACCACCACCAAGGTGCCCACGAAGAAAAACACCGAGGCCATCATCGCGGCGGTGCGCGATCATGTGGAAGAAGGGCACACAAGATCTCCCCTAGAGATCAAACGATTCTCAAAACGCATTGTTTCATCCATCATACTTTCCATTGCATACCTCACGCTCTATGGCGTGACCTTCGGCTTTATTGTTTGGGGTCTGCGCACGCTCCACTTCAATATCATCTCCGGCGCGCTCTTTATCCTCTTCCTCTCCCTCGTCTCCTTCTTTGCCATCCGCATACGGCAGGGGGTGCGGAGGATGGTAGTCATCGAACGGAAAGAGAACATCTTCACCTTCCTCTTCGATCTCTTTACCATTCCCATCATTCGTGCTGGCCGATGGATCTCTATCAAATCTTCCAACATTAACATTTTCGTCTTTATCTTAGATTTCCTCATTGAAACGCCCTTCAAATCGCTCCTCGACGTCACGGAAGAATTCACCGCCTTTATCAAAGAAAAGAAGGAAGAAGTGCTCTAGTGAGAAACTCTAAGTGCTAAGCTCTAAATCCTAAACAAATCCAAAGCACAAATAACAGAAATTCAGCCATCTTGAACATTCGAATTTTGGATTTGGGATTTGTTTAGTGTTTAGGATTTAGAATTTTTTGTTATGGCAGGAAATAGGTATAAACGGGTAGTCATAAAAATCGGCACCGGTGTTCTTACCGCGCCTGACGGCAAACTGGATACGACGCAGCTGTCGTCATCATTCGAAGACCTTGCTCACGTCATTGCGCAGGGAATCAAGGTGGTGCTGGTGAGTTCTGGCGCAGTCGCAATGGGTAAAAGCGCACTGCACACGCCTCCCCGCGATGAACACGCACGCCAGGCATGTGCCGCCATCGGCCAACCGCTCCTGATGCACGCATACGGCGAACTCGCCGCGCGCCACCGACTCACCATCGCACAACTCCTCATCACGCGCGAAGATTTCGACGACCGTACGCGCTACCTCAATATCCGCAACACTCTTCACGCACTGCTCGATATGGGCATACTCCCCATAATGAACGAAAATGACGTCGTTGCCGTAGACGTCATGGGAGGTGATGCATTCGGCGGCAATGATGCGGTGGCTGCCATGGTGGGACTGCTCATTGATGCGGACCTCCTCCTCATCCTTGGTGAAACGGACGGGGTGCTTGATGTCCCGCCTGAACAAGGAAACGCACAGCGCATTCCACTTGTTACAGAAATAAATGACGAACTCTTATCTGTAGCGGGAAAAAACTCTCCCTTAGGACGAGGAGGTATGAAGAGAAAACTGGAGGCTGCTAAACTCGCGACGAATTCGGGAATTGAGACTATTATTGCGGACGGGCGCAAGGACAGCGTTATTACCAATATTGTCCTGCATCATGCCGACATAGGTACCCGCCTTCTGGCATCCCAGGAAGCGCACTCAAGCCGCAACCGATGGCTTATCGGCGGCGTAGTGCAAAAGGGTTCTGTGACCGTGGATGAGAATGCCGCCAAAGCGCTCCTCAAAGGCAAAAGCCTTCTCCCAGTCGGTATCCTCAACGTGCAAGAGAATTTCATGCGCGGCGATGCGATACGGGTGCTTGACGCGCGGGGAAGGAGTATTGCGGTAGGGCTTGCCAATTACGCAGCACAAGATTTAGACAAAATCAAACGACTCCCCTCTTCCGAGATTGAATCGCTGCTCGGCTATACTGCAGGCGATGAGGCGATTCACAAAGATAATCTCGCCCTTACCGAAAGTACATTAACGTATGCGAAGTGATATATCACCATTTACTATTGCGCAACGCGCACGCACGGCCAGCTTAATGTTGCAAGCAGTTCCCGCGACAATACGAAGCCGTGTGTTAGTAAAATCCGCGAATCTTCTTCAGCAATGGAAAAGGACAATTCTCGCGGCCAATGTTGCAGATATTCATCGCGCACGGGGGAAGGTTTCTCCGGAATTTATTGACCGGCTCACGTTGGATGAAAAAAGATTCTCCGAAATGATCGCGGCGGTTAAGGCAATTGCGCGGCAAAAAGATCCCTTAGGAGAAGTGATGGAACGCAAAAAATTAAAAAATGGCGTACAGCTTAAAAAGGTACGTACACCCATCGGAGTCCTCTTTGTCATTTATGAAGCACGTCCGCATGTCACGGCAGACGCTGCCGCACTTGCACTGCGCGCAGGAAATGCCGTAATTCTGAAAGGCGGTTCCGAAGCGCGGGGAGCCAATCGCCTCATCACGCGCTGTTTCCAAGTAGCGCTAAAAAAGACAGGGCTCCCCGTCAACGCGGTACAATTCATCGACACCGCGGACCGCACAATCACCCAACAGCTGTTGAAACTTCCTGATCGTATCGACCTTGTTATACCCCGCGGCGGGTATGGATTAGTCCAATGGGTGCGCAAGGAATCGGAAATCCCCTCGCTGTCGCACGCAGCCGGGCTTGACCATACGTACGTGGACAAATCCGCTGATATCCCGCTTGCAATCAAAGTAATCGTGAACGCAAAAACGAACTTTCCCGCTGCCTGCAACTCGCTCGATACGCTTCTGGTACATACCTCTATCACGCGAACATTATTGCTACCGCTCGCGGAAGCATTAGAACATCATCATATAGAAATCCGCGGCGATGCAATCACTCGTCAAATCATACCTGCAATCCCCGCAACTGCCAAAGACTGGGGTACAGAATACTTGAGCTTAAAAATGGGTATTAAAATCGTTCGCAATGTCAACGAAGCAATCGCACACATCAACAGATATGGATCAAAACATTCGGAAGGCATCATTGCGCGCGACGAAAAAGTGATAAAAAAATTCAAGGAAAACATTGATGCTGCAGCCATCTTCATCAATTGCTCCACGCGGCTCCATGATGGCGGGGTTTTCGGACTTGGCGCGGAAATGGGCATCAACACCGGCAAACTTCACGCCCGGGGGCCGGTAGGTGCCAAAGAGCTCACCACCTACAAATGGATTGCCGAAGGAGATGGACAAATTCGTATGTAATGAGAAACTATTTATAAAAAAATACACGTAAAAATGTTACTACCATGATTTTATCTCCCTACCTATTAGCAACGATAGTGGTTTATAGGTACAGGTATCACTTCTAAAAACACTACTCCACAACACAACAATTTATCAATGTATCCATTTAACCATAATACTGTATGCGTCCAAAAACCGCGTTAAAAATCATTCTCGTCATCGGCCTTGCGGGCTTAACCTTTTCCGGCTATCTATCGTATTGGGAGCTCTTCCGCGGCACCTGCCAGTATTCTCTCGTCTCCTGCGGCACCGGCGCCGCACCGGTCACTACCTATCTCAAATACCCCGCCTGCGTCTACGGATTCTTCATGTACCTCCTCGTCACCCTCATCGCAATATTAGGACTTGCGAAGAAAGAAAAGCCGCAAATATAACGATAATTTCACACATAGAGAACCCGCTGTTGGCCTCAATAACAGCGGGTTTTATGGTTTTTGAAAGATTGCCACAATTGCACCTTGAGACAATGGATTAGGTAAAATCAATTTAGAAGTGCAACTTTGAGTGCTACACTCAAGGTTGTATGAACAAGAAAAGATACAAACAACTTGGGCAGAAAGAGCGCGACCTAAAGTAACTTTTTACGAGGGCGCTGAAGGGCTGCGCGATGTCTATCGTGACTTTCACTCCTACCGCAATAGCGAAGTGCTCTCCTTTACCAACTGCAAAGCGCTCTATGAAGGTGTCGGTAAAAACTTCCTGTATCAAACCTATAAAAAACGACAGGCGCTTGGCATCACCGTGAAGTCGCTCTGCCCTGATAATCCCGAAGATACGGCAGAACAGAGGCAGGATGCGCGCGCCGCACGGCGTATCAAACTATTTCCTCACCAGAAATACCGCATCCCAAACGAAGTGATAGTATATGCGGACAAAGTGGCGCTCATGTCCTTCGCGGACAAAATCTCCGTGGTCATTGAAAACAAAGAAATCGCAGAATCGCTGCGCACCATCTGGCACATGGTATGGGATCAATACTAACAATACCACGATAATCTAAAGTCGTTTCATGGTACGAATAACTCTCCCAAGAACACCGGATGCTTCTTCTCCCTCTTCATCCATATCGATAATATTGCCATCCCCAACCCGTCCGTCATCAATGACCACGCGCTGATACACTTTCTTTGGCAGCTCGCGCACGAAGAGCGAAGGGCGCCCCAAGATCATGCCGCCGGAGAGCGAGGCAATTTCAGGATAGGTGAGGAACAGTTCATCTTTTGCCCGCGTAACCGCGACGTAAAACAAGCGGCGCTCTTCTTCCATCTCGCGCGGACGATTGAGCGTCTTTGTATGGGGAAAGTGGCCGTCATTGAGTCCTATCACAAATACGGTTTTCCACTCCAACCCCTTTGCCTGATGGATAGTGGAGAGAATAAGCCGATCCTCATCATCCGCGTGGTCGCGTCCCACTTCCCCTTTAAAACCCTCACCCAACGCCGCATCAGCGAGGAGTTCGTGCAATGACTGATACCGGCCAGCAAATGCCGCGAGCGTCTCCAAATCAAGAATGCGGTCTTCCGCATCCTCAAAAAGCTCTTTCGCATAGGCGCGATAGCGCTGTTTCAAAATTCTCTCAATCATGGCTCCAGGATCGCTCTCACGGGATAAGGCCGCAAGGTCAGAATGCGCCATCTGCACACCCTGCAGCGCGCGGCTCGAAAACGCGCGATCGCTCCCTGCCTCTTCAAACGCCTTCATCCACTCCCCGCCGGCATCTTTAACCCTCTGCCACACGCCCTCGGCTGTCTGGTCGCCTACGCCTTCGTACAACAATAAAACTCTCTTCCACGCAAGCTCGTCCTTTGGGTTTGCCACAATCCTCAAAAACGCCAGCACGTCTTTCACGTGCGCCTGTTCGAAGTAACGCAATCCCCCGCGTTTAATATACGGAATGTCATGCTTGGCTAATGCAAGCTCCAGCTCCAGCGTCTGGAATGACGCGCGGAAGAGCACCGCAATATCCTTTAAAGACAACCCTTCCGCAGCGCGCGCCTGTATCTGTTCAATCACATACGCTGCCTGCGCGTCTGCATCAGAAGCCGCGGCAAGAATAGGAAGAGTTTTTGTGGCAGGGCGCTCACTCTTCAATTCTTTCTCATACCGCGCCTCGTTGTGCTTGATGCTCTCATTCGCAAGCGCGAGGATTTCTGGCCGCGAGCGGTAGTTGGTCTCCAAACGAAACACACGCGCATCGCGGTGTTCATGGGTAAATGCTAGGATATTGACAACATTCGCCGCGCGGAAAGAGTAAATTGACTGCGCATCATCGCCCACCACCATACAATTGTGGTGGTATGAAGATAGCAGTGATGCAAGTTCTGCTTGCAGGCGATTGGTATCTTGATACTCATCCACGAGCACATATTGAAAGCGCCGCGCGAGCGTTTCCCGTACGTCCGCATGTTCCTGCAAGAGCCGCACCCCGAATGTGAGGAGATCATCAAAATCCATGGCGTTCATTGACTTTTTGCGCGCCGCGTAAACCGCGGCGCACTCCTCCAATAACGATGCGTATTTAAGGAGCTGGGGGAACATCTCGTCCAGTACTTTCATCAGAGTGCGCCCGCTGTTGTGCGCATAGGACAGCGCGCGAAAAAATACGTCCGCTTTCGGAAACGCGTGCGGAGGCCTTCCTCCCAAAAGAGACATCATGACGCTCTTAAAAAGCCGCGCCGCATCGTCTTCATCAAGAATCTGAAAATTATTCAAAAATCCCACGCGGGATGCGTAGTTCCGCAAAATTCTGTTGCCTACATGGTGAAATGTCCCTCCCCACACGCCCTTCACGTCGCCCTTCAGGAGAGCAGACACCCTCTGCATCATTTCACCGGCTGCTTTATTGGTAAACGTCAGGAGGAGGATGCGGTCAGGCGGCACCTCGTGCTCTATAAGCCATGCGACACGATATACCAGCGTCCTGGTCTTACCCGATCCTGCGCCCGCAAGCACGAGGGCCTTGCCACCCGCGTGCTGCACCACATCCAACTGCTCTTCATTAAGCTCCTTCATATACGCTATTCTCAATTGTTTCATATTTTGCTTAAAGAGGACGTATAGTGCTATATTATAGCTGTATAAATCCCAATGACCAAGCCCCAATGCCCAATCAAGACCATAATGTCCAAATGACCAATGTCTTTGATGTTTGAAAAATTGGGATTTTATTGGTTATTGGAAATTGGTCATTGGTTATTCTTCACCTATGGTTCCTTCCATTGATACCATTTTCAAACACGCGGTGGATGAGGGCGCGTCTGACGTCCACCTCATGGTGGGCAAACCCCCCATCATCCGCATTGACGGGGTGCTGAAAGACACCGACTTTCCTTTCCTCTCCCACAAAGTCATTGATGACCTCATCTCCTCCATGCTCAACGAACACCAGCGGGAAATCTTCCTTTCAGAGAAGGAATTTGACTTCTCGTATGAACTGCCGAATGTATCCCGCTTCCGTATCAACCTCCATGTAGAGCGGGGCAATCCCGCGCTTGCCGCGCGGGTGGTGTCCGCGCGCATCCCTACCATGGAAGACCTCCTCATGCCAGAGGTGGTCTATGAGCTGGTACGCTTACCCCAGGGCTTGATTCTCGTCACCGGCCCTACCGGGTGCGGCAAATCCACCTCGCTTGCTGCTATGATCAATCTTATTAATATGGAACGCAGAGCCCACATCATCACGCTGGAAGACCCGATCGAATTCCTGCATACGAGCGATAAATCTATCATTAAACAGCGGCAGTACGGCACTGACTTCCTTTCGTTTGCGGAAGCCTTAAAGCACGTTTTGCGCCAGGATCCCAATGTGATCATGGTGGGTGAAATGCGCGACTTGGAAACGGTCGCCGCCACCATCACACTCGCGGAAACCGGCCACCTGGTGCTTGCAACCCTCCATACGTTAAACGCCGCCCAAACCGTTGATCGCATTATCGACATCTTTCCTCCCTACCAACAAACCCAAGTACGGCTTCAACTCTCACTCTCCCTACGAGGCGTAATCTCGCAACAGCTTCTCCCGAAAAAAGGATCCGGCCGTGTGGCGTCACGGGAAATCCTCATTAATAACCCGGCAGTATCCAACCTCATTCGTGAAAACAAAATCGCACAAATCAAATCTGTCATCCAAACCTCTGCCGAAGATGGTATGATAACCATGGACCAGGACTTAAAGAGGCTTTACAAGGAACGCGCCATTGACCATGAAGTGGCGGTTGCTCACATGCTCGATCCGCACCTGCTCGATTAAACTTGTAAGCATTGATATGCCTCCTCACGCCCTATCCCGCGAACCCAACCACGACGTACTCGCCGTACTCCGTGTATTGCCCCTTGCTACGGGATTATCTGAGGGAGAGCTTGCCACGTTGTCAGAATACCTGACGCCCGCACACTACCCGAAAGGAAAGGTAGTATTTGAACAAGGCGGGAGACGCGACGCGCTTCTCCTCATCACCCAAGGGCGTTTATCTATCTACAAAGAATTCGGTGATGCACCAGAGGTATTTGCCGTCCTCCATCCCGGCAATTTCTGCTGCGAAGAAGCGCTGACTGACCAGCGATCTATCCACACGAAAAGCGGGCAAGCGCTCGATGACTTGAAAACGCTTGAACTGACCTTTACCGCGTTCCGCGCCCTCACAACAGAACACCCTCGCCTTGCTATATTCCTCCTTGAAAAACTGCTCCAATCCGTAGCAGAACGGCTCCACCATACGGATAACCGATTGATTACCTTATACCACACTGGCCGTATCATCAGCATCACCCTCCCTATTGAAGAAACTGGACGTCAAATCCTTGCGGCGCTCCATGAAGTCATTCGCGCAAAACGCTCACTCTTCGTATCATTTCTTCCCTCTCTCAACCGCATCCAACTGCTCGCGCATTATGGCTTCGCCGTGCCCCCCTTTGGAGGAGAAGACCACATTCCCCTCATCCCAGATCCGGTGCTTGGGCTTATTGCGGCGAACAATGCAACCATCCTGGCGACGAGAGACAACCCCCTTCCTCGCACCATTGAAGTTGCCTATGCAAGCCCTTCCATGGTAGGCGTACCCATTAAAGAGGGCGGAAGGACCATTGGCGCCATCCTTATGCTCGATAAACAGAATGATGAATTTAATCTCAATAACGTCATGCTCCTCGAAATCGTCGCGCGCCAGATTGCCGGTGCCATTGCTGAAAGGGAAGCGCTCCATCGCCATCAGGCGGAAGAAGAACTGAAAAGGGTTTACATCAAACCTTTATAGCGCAAGGAGGGGCTGCGTGACGCCTGTGAAATCCATCCTCTGCGATGGAATTGCTTTTTAAGCTGGTCATTATACACTGCTGCCGCGCACCCGTACCTTAATAGATAGCAGATAGAGCACTTGGCTTCGAACCAAGGGATTGTAGGCCCGCCCCGCACTTCTCCGTCATGTCCCCATAGTGAAATGCCTGCCCGCCACAGCCTGAGCCCTCGTAGTGAAATGGATATCACACTTGGCTTCGGACCAGGAATTTTAGGTTCGAATCCTAACGAGGGCAGAGGCGATGGCAGGCGGGGATATCACAACTGACTTCGGATCAGTTATGAGGGGTTCGAGTCCCTCCGGGAGCAAAAAAGTGCGGGGTGAAACTCCTACCGGACGCACATAAACACGAATGACATTCATTCACCAATCAGTTACGTGCACATCGAGGAAGAATTGCACCAGTTGGCCCTTCGGGCACTCACTCCCTTCGGGCAGCACGAAAGCTGCGCTTAACCGCTGGATCGTATCGGCACGGCAGCCTAACGCAGTCCAGCGCTTACCTGAAGGGTAAAGTGTCTGTCGGAATTTCAACGCTTTGAAATTCCGATACGATGAAATACCAAATATTGATAGAGTAGACATTGCGCGCCCATAGCTCAATTGGCAGAGCAGGGGCCTCTTAAGCCCAAGGTTCCAGGTTCGAGACCTGGTGGGCGCACCAAACAATAATGAACGGCGCAGAGCCGTTTCTTTTGTTTGTCAAAGTGTGAGACACCAGCTACAATTCAATCATTATGCCCGCCTAAATTTTGCATCACATCTCGCGGGTAATATACAGGTATGTCTCTAAGACAAAAAATCTATACTAACGCACTAACCACGTGCAAAACTTAGGCGGGTATGCCAAAACCACTAGTCCTTATTATTCGCGACGGATGGGGGGTTGCGCCCGCAGGGCCGGGAAACGCCGCGGCGCGGGCGCGTACGCCGCATCATGACGCATACCGTAGAAAGTATCCGCACGCGCTTCTAGATGCATCAGGTGAAACAATAGGCCTTCCTCAAGGATTCCATGGAAATTCCGAAGTGGGGCATCTCACCATAGGCGCCGGCAGGCCCGTGAAGCAAGAGCTTACCTTCATCCATGAAAAAATAGCGTCCGGCGCATTTTTTAGAAATAAAAAACTTATACGCGCGTTCGGAGCATGCCGCAAAAGAAACGCCACGCTCAATCTCATCGGCATCCTGCAGGATGCGGGCGTCCATGCGCATGAGACTCACCTCTGGGCGCTGCTCACGCTCGCACAGCAACAGCATGTGGCACGCGTGGTGGTACACATCCTTGCTGACGGCAGAGACTCGCCGCCGCGCAGCGTACAAATTTTTTTAAAAAAACTATTAACGCATTTCCCCAATGTCACCATTGGCACGCTCGCTGGCCGCTACTGGCTCGACCGTGCCGGCCATTGGCAGTTGACGGAAACGCTGTACCGCGCCCTCGTATTCGGCGAAGCGCACAGAGTGCCAACTGCCGCGGCGGCAATCGATGACGCATACCGCAACCGCCGCACCCCTGACGGCAGGCCCATGGTTGATGAATTTATCCCTCCCTATCTCATCGGCCAATTTAAAAAAATAAAGGCGCATGATACCGTCCTTTTTTTTAACTTCCGCCAAGACCGCATGATCCAGCTTACCCGTGCGTTTGTGGAACGCCGCTATGGAGGGCCGCCCGTGCGCTTCATCACTCTCACGCGCCCCTATGATGAATTCCAAAATTATATTTTCGCGCCGCATGAAGATGCGCATGCGCTTACTCCCGTGCTGGGGGAAGTATTGAGCATGCACCACTTACGGCAATTGCGCCTAGCCGACAGCCAAAAATTCCGCCATGTAACCAGTTTCTTAAATGGCAAGCGCATTGCACCGTTTCCGGGCGAAGATAGGATGGAAATTAACGTGGGACCATCCGCGCAATACCGGGACTACCCATTCATGGGCGCGAAAGAAATCGCAGCCATAGCCCCGCTCATCATCCGCCATAGCGTATACGACTTTATTGTGGTAAATTTCGCTAATTGCGACATGGTGGGGCATGTGGGCAATTTCGCCCTTGCCGTAAAAACGGTAAGCATGGTAGATCGCTGTGTAGGCGCACTGGTGGATGCCACGCTTAAGGCGGGAGGCGAAGCAGTGGTAACAGCCGATCACGGCAATATTGAACAAATGCATTATAACAGAAACCCTCATGATATCTGCACCGCTCACTCTACCAACCCGGTAGAATTTTTCTATATCTCCACGCACCCTCAAGGAAGGCTCTTGCCGCGCGGCTTCCTTTCCAGCATCGCGCCAACCATACTAGACCTCTTCAACATTCCCACTCCCTCTGAAATGAACGGCGTCAGTCTGCTGAAACGAGGAAAAAAATTTGAGCGTCATACTAAATCGTGATACGATTAAACATATTTCATTTTCCCTCTCGCATATCAGCATTGATCTGCGAAACTATCTGCGTTAATCAGTATAGCGTATGGATCGCTTTACCTGGAAAATTGGCGGGCCTGCGGGATTCGGAATAGCAACCTCCGGGCAATTATTTGCGCGGATGTGCGCGGCTTCCGGTAGATTTGTGGCAGATTATAGCGAAAAACCAAACCGCATCCGCGGGGGCCACAACACCCACCAGGTCACCATGGCGGACAAACCGCTCTATGCCGCATCGCAGAACGTGGATCTGCTTGTGGCGCTTGACAGAGACACCATATTCTCCCATGTCAAGGAACTTAACCGCCATGCGACCATTATGTATGATGGAGAACAAATAAGCATAAAGACCGAAGATGTGGGAGGGAAAGACGTCACGATCCTTTCTGTCCCGCTTACCCGCTTTGCTAAGGAAGTCGGCGGTGAAGAAGTGATGCGGAATACCGTTGCCATTGGCGCGTCACTCGCGTTCATGGGATGTGAATTTACCCCTCTTGAGAGTGTCATTAATACGATATTTCGCAAAAAACCCGAACGATTAGCTGCGAACTTAAAAGCTGCCCGCGAGGGATTCGACTATGTTCACACGCAGGGGAATCTCCATCATACCTGCCCACTCGCTTTAGGTGCCTCCTCACCCCACATCGTGATACCGGGCAATGAAGCAGTTGCTTTGGGCGCGATCCAGGCAGGCTGCACGTTTTACGCAGCCTACCCAATGAGTCCTTCTTCCTCAATTTTGCACTATCTCGCAAGTAAGGCAGAGACGACTGGTATGGTGGTGAAACACGCAGAAGACGAGATCTCGGTCATTAATATGGCGCTGGGCGCATCCTTCGCAGGTGCGCGCGCCATGATTGGCACTTCAGGAGGAGGATTTTCCCTTATGGTGGAATCCTTGGGCCTTGCCGGTATTGCAGAAATTCCCCTCGTGATTGCAGAGGTAATGCGGCCAGGGCCAGCGACCGGCATGCCTACCTGGACAGAAAGCTCTGATCTCCAGTTTGTCATCCATGCAGCGCAGGGGGAATTCCCCCGGGCGGTGTTCGCGCCCGGCGACGTGGAAGAAGCGTTTCATCACACGCTCCTTGCATTTAATCTCGCCGACCGCTGGCAAGTGCCCGTGTTTCTGCTCTCTGATAAAAATCTTGGAGAGCACAGCCGCAGCGTGGCGCCGCTCACTGCATCCGACTACCGCATCGACCGCGGCAAACTCCTTACGCAAAAAGAATTATCGGGAACCAAACCGTTCAAACGTTATGCGATAACCGCAGACGGCGCA
Source organism: Patescibacteria group bacterium (assembly GCA_040757655.1). GTDB lineage: Bacteria > Patescibacteriota > Patescibacteriia > 2-02-FULL-49-11 > 2-02-FULL-49-11 > 2-02-FULL-49-11. The sequence continues at coordinate 15,127 of JBFLWV010000045.1, forward strand.
TCGCCGCGTCCGCGGCCAGGCCTTAAGGGTGGTGTGTATCTTTCCAATTCCTACGAACATGATGAATATGGTTACTCTGACGAATCCTCTGAAATGCGCAAAGCCCAAGCTAATAAGCGCATGAAAAAAATGGAGAGTATTGTTCGCGAAATGCCAAAACCGCTCCTTATCGGCCCGGATAAGGCCGCGCTCACGCTCGTCACGTGGGGATCCATGAAAGGGCCAGTGCGGGAAGCAATGGAGCGCCTCATGGAAGAAAAGAAAAAAGTGAATATGATACACTTTTCCGGCATGTGGCCCTTCCCGAAACAAGAAGCGGAAAAGTTGCTCTCTGCACAAAATAATCTGGTACTAATCGAAAACAACGCCACGGCGCAATTCGGCAGCTTGCTCAAAGAACAGATCGGGATTGAAATTCGAGACAAACTCCTCAAATACGACGGCCGCCCGTGGTTTCCGGAAGAAATTATTCAAGAAACGAAAAAATGGCTCTAAATATGCCAGATACGTATCCAAAAAAAATTACCACAGTGACTGGCCACTCGTTCGTAGTGGAACAAGAAGGATGGAATCTCATTACGATGACGGCGCGTTGCCAGTCGGCGAAACAGAACGATATAAAAAATGGCGAGGATTTGCGCGTGGAGATAGACGGTATGCAGTTGCGGGAAGTTCCTCCTCTGGACAAACCTCAATACTTTGATATTCCGCCTGCGTGGAATGGCACCAAACTTAAAGGTTTATCAAAGACGGTAGCTCTTCTTCTGCACCTCAAGAAAGGTGAACATAAACTTGTATTTGTCCCACGGCATGGAGCCACGATCGAACGCGAGCCAGTGGTTACCCGTGTCCACAATCAGCAGCAATTGACGCTTGAGATCAATGAACAAGCGGAAGATGGCGATCGGAGGACATGGTACACTTTTGCACTTATAGACCTCCCACTGCGGTCAATCACGGCAGACATTACCGTCAAATGGCGTATCGGAGACAGTGATGATGTCAAACTGATCATTGATGACGTAGTGAAGAAAAATTCGCTTTCTATTCTCCACAGGGACTGGATGTGGTCGGGAAACATATTTAAAAAGTTGCTCGGGAGAGAAAGACGTGAAAAGACGTTCAAAGAGAGTTTAGAAAAGAGCACTCATTACATAGAATTTTGGGCTGATAAAACACCAACATTACACAGAGTTATTCTTGATATCGGAGAGAGCGAGGTGGAGCGAGCTCCGACTGTGGACGATCCCCGATGGACAGGAGATTTCAAGGACGACACGGATCAGATGATGCTGGCACGAGCGATCTTTGGTGAGGCACGGGATATACGGTTATCTGATCAAGCGAGAATCGGAGTTGGCTGGTCAATCCGCAATCGGGTTGAAGACTCCCGATGGCCAAATACGTATCAGGAGGTGATTACTCAACCGCTTCAATACAGCGCTTTTAATGAAGGCGACCCGAATCGGCAGTACGTCGAAAATCCCTTTTTCGATAATAGTCAATCGAATCGAGAAGCATGGTATCGCTGTTATGAGATCGCCGGACAGGTCATCGTCGGGAAAGTGGATGACCCAACTCATGGTGCAAATCATTATTACGATGACAGCATCAACACTCCTTACTGGGCGAGCGATAAAACCTTTGTGATTAAAATTGATACCATAATATTCCATAAGCTATGAGGAGCTCGCTGCGAATAATATTTTCGTCTCTCATGACTGGCGTTATTGGCCTTATGATCGGCCTGTTGATAGGGAATGCTACAATAAAGTTAGGATGCGAACGATCACAGGATACTCCGCCCATGAGAACTGCAGCTAGAGAGCTCGCGCAAGGTGAACCAGTTGAGATCATAGATCTTCCGAGCGAGATATTCAGCAGACCTTATCGTCTCGAACAGATAACAATAAACCAACGCCAAGAAGCTTCATTCATTACACAGGGAATTTCAAGAAACATGACGTACCAAGGACATCGTATTACGGATCTGGAATTTTCCCCGATTCTTGGAGATAAAGCTGGCTTTTTCTACTATCCTTACGGTAATGCAACAACAGACATCGCGTTAGCGATTATGAATATTCCAAAACATACGGTCAAAGAAGTATATCGAAAGTCTGTAAGAACCTCTGGTTGGGAATGGGATGGCACGAAACGGGTGATCGTATATTACAACTGTGGGACAGGATGCCTCTATGCATATAAGATTGACGTCGAAACTAGCAAGATCGTGGATGAGTATCTTGAATATGAAGTGAGTCCTGTCGTTCCCCAACAAACAGACCCGGATTAAGATCAAGAATAGGCTCCTCAAATACGACGGCCGCCCGTGGTTTCCGGAAGAACTCATCACCGCAGTAAAAGAGAGATTATAATTTCTATGGCAAAACCCGAAGACTTTAATACCACAAATTTTCCCACTTGGTGTCCGGGATGCGGGGATTTTTCCATTTGGTCAGCGCTCAAAGGGGCATTGGTGCAACTGCGTATAGAGCCGCACCAGTGCGCGGTGGTATACGGCATCGGATGCTCGGGCAATATGTGCTCATTCGTGAATGCGTATGGATTTGAAGGATTACACGGAAGAGGAATCCCTGTTGCCTGCGGGATAAAGATGGCAAACCACCTCCTGCCTGTACTCGTGGTAGGGGGGGATGGAGACCTGTTGGGAGAGGGTATGGGGCATTTCATCCACGCCTGCCGCGCCAACCACCATGTCACTACGATTATCCACAACAATCAAGTCTATGGGCTTACCACAGGTCAGACCGCACCGACCTCGGAAAAAGGAATGAAATCAAAATCAACCCCGAGCGGTGTGATAGAAGAACAAACCAATCCCATCGCACTCGCCCTCACCGCAGGTGCCACGTTCGTCGCGCGCGGATTTTCAGGAGACATTCCTCATCTTACCGACCTTATGATCAAGGCAATGTCGCATAAAGGGTTTGCGGTACTTGATGTACTGCAGCCGTGCGTGACGTTTAACAAGGTTAATACGTACGCATGGTTCAGGGAACGAGTGTACAAGCTGGAGGAATCAGGATATACGCAAACTACGAAACTGGCAGCGCTTGAACGCGCATTTGAACCATGGAACGAGAAACTCCCGCTTGGCATCTTCTGGCAAGAGAAAAAGCCAACCTACGAAGACTCCCTGCCGCAATTACAAAAAGGCCCGCTCGTGGAACGGGACCTATCTCATATTGACATTTCAAAACTCTTAGAAGAATTTAAATAGTCTGCCTCCGCTTTCATACCCTCTATTGCGCCACACGGAACACCTCATCAATGGTCGTGATTCCCTGCATGGCCTTCAAGATGCCATCCTGCAGCATCGTGACCATACCCGCCTTGGCCGCGAGGTCGCGGATTTGGTATTCAGAAATCGCGCCCGAGAGAATGACGCGCTCAATATCCGAGCTCATCCGCAGGAGTTCGTAAATGCCGATTCTCCCTTTATAGCCAATACCCTGGCATGCCGGGCATCCCTTAGTGGTGACGTATTTCGGTTCCTGTTTGTTTATGGTCTCCGCAACAACAGGAGGAAGGGTTGAAAGCGCCGCCTGGACCCGCTCTGCATATTCCTGCGGCATGGGACCGGGCAGCGCGCAATGGGAACAGACGCGCCGCACCAAGCGTTGCGCCAATACATCGCTTAAGGCGGGGGCTAAAAGGTAAGGCTTTGCGCCCATGGAGAGAAAGCGCGGGATCGCCCCAGCCGCGTCGTTCGTGTGCAGGGTGGAAAATACCAAGTGGCCGGTGAGAGCTGCTTGCAAAGCAATGTCCACGGTTTCTAGATCACGCATCTCTCCCACGAGGATCACGTCAGGATCTTGGCGGACAATGGAACGCAGACCGTTCGCAAATGTATAATCATGGGAAGGGTCCACCTGGCTCTGATTAATCCCCTCCAGTTTATATTCAATCGGGTCCTCAATGGTGATAATCTTGGTGCTGGGATCATTGAGCAGACGCAGTATTGCGTAGAGGGTGGTAGTTTTCCCTGAACCAGTTGGGCCGCACACCACAATCATGCCGTTGGGCCGCTCTACTTCTTTCTTCAAAAAGCCGCCCACCAGCGCGCCGAACCCTAAATCATCAAAACTCAATCGTATCGCTTCACCCCGCAGCAAACGCATGACAATACTCTCGCCAAACGCAGTGGGCAGGGTAGACACGCGCACATCCACCCGCTCACCCTCCAGATTGAGCGTGGCGCGGCCGTCCTGCGGACGGTCCTCCACGTTGATTTTCAATCCTGACAAGAGCTTTAAGCGCGATACCAGCGCATGATAACGTTCTCGATCGATGGTTGCCACGGTATGCAGAATGCCGTCTATGCGGAACCGCACCGCCACACCGCTCTCTTCCGCTTCAATGTGCACATCAGACGCATCGACCGCAATGGAGGCGGCCATGAGCAATACGATAAGATCGGTAAGGGATACCGAACTGAACTTATCAGTAAGGTCCATGACATTCGTGATGGACTCTTTGAATTTCTTGAGCGTATCTTCGGGAATGTCCACGCCGTGCATGGGTACGTAAATCTTTGGCAGCATGCGATAGAGCTCAAACGCGTACGACAGGCTCTGCTCGCTCATGAGTGCCACACTCACCGACGCTTTGTGGGTATGCCCAAGATCGGCTACGAGCTCAAGAAAATGCTCACCATGAGGATCTACCGTGGCGAGGTGAATTTCGCGATGGGGGGTGTACACATAACACACCGCACGCGCTGCCTTCGCGCGTTCCTCAGGGATCAGCGCCAAGGCATCCGGCGCGATCGCAAATCCCCGTAGATTGACGTAGGGGAGCCCCATCTCAAGAGCTTGCTCCTGCACGATATTCTCCTTCTCTTTCAAGGTTATCTCTACCAATCGGTCCTCCAATAATTTTGAGGTCTGACCATCCTCATTCTTTTGGTGAGAAAACACCGGAGGGTTTGTTTTAATCATGAAAATTAAGTCTTCGACATTAATTCACAAACATACGTAGAACGCCCCGCGTCCCTCATCGCTATAGATAAATCCCTTGGAACGTATGACAGCCGAAGGGCGCCGCATTGCGCCGTGAGGACCCCGTTTGAGCCTCACTCCGCTCGACTCTACCGATAAATCCTGTCCAGTGGATACCGATAAATCCTGTCCAGTGGATACCGATAA
>JBFLWV010000046.1:0-8399 GCA_040757655.1 Patescibacteria group bacterium
CAAGGTCTCTACCAATCATTTCGCGCTCAAATCGAAGCTGTATGTGAGGGCACTAATGGCAAGTTTTAAAGAGCTTCAGTCCTTGAAAAGTCAGTTTGCATTGGTAAGCCCTGCGTAACATCAGTTACTAATATTAATCTTGGTTAGACTAATAATTTGAGGTATAGTTATGAAGAACAATTATTCTTAACATTTTTTTATGGCAGAAATAACTTTTACTGATACTAACTTCGATACCGAGGTAATAAGATCGAATGTGCCGGTGTTGGTTGATTTTTGGGCGCCATGGTGCGGACCATGTAGGGTGCAAGGGCCGATTATTGAAGCGCTCGCGAAAGAGGTTGAGGGTAAGAGTGTAAAAATTGGGAAATTAAATGTTGACGAAAACCCACAAACCGCGCAATCCTACAACGTGATGTCCATCCCTACCGTGATGGTGTTTAAAGAAGGAAGGGTGGTGCAGCAAATGGTGGGGGTGCAGCAGAAGGAGACACTGAAAAAAGCTTTAGGATTATAGCAATGAGATAAGGTTTTATTTGGGATTTGGTGCTTGGTGCTTAGAATTTTCATTTATGTGGGACGTGATCATTGTGGGAGCAGGTGCCGCGGGGATGACCGCGGGTATTTATACGTGTCGCCGCGCGCTCTCAACCTGCATCATTTCGCGCGACCTTGGGGGGCAGGCTGCGCTCACTGATTGGATTGAAAATTATCCTGGCGTCCTCGGCCAGGTGCACGGGTTCGATTTAATGGAGAATTTTAGAAAACAGTACGAGGGATTTGGAGGAACTTTGAGATTTGAAGAGGTGAAAAGAATTAAGAAGGAGAATGATCATTTCCTCGTTGAATCCTCAAACGGCACCGAGACAGCACAAGCGGTCATTCTCGCATTCGGACTTACCCCGCGGGAGCTGAATGTGCCCGGGGAAGATCGCTTGAAAGGGAAGGGGGTTACGTATTGTGCGAATTGTGATGGACCGCTCTATAAAGGAAAGATTGTTGGTGTTGTGGGAGCAGCGGGCGCGGCGCTCGATGCCGCGGAATATCTCTCACGGCTTTGTCAGAAGGTGTATCTTTTTCCACAGCGCGAGAAGCTATTAGGGAGCGCGGTGTTGAATAAAGTGGTACAATCAATCCAGAATATTGAGATATTGTATAATAAGAGAATTATCGAAATAGCAGGAGATCAAATGGTTGATGGCGCACGATGGGAGGATGTGGAGACGCACGCAAAAGGCACTACACTGCTCGTGGGAGTGTTTATTGAGATCGGTTACATGGCACGGACGGACTGGGTGAAAGAATTGGTAGCATTAGACACGAAAGGTCAGGTAATCGTAGATAAGCAGAACCGTACCAACGTCCCAGGCATTTTTGCTGCAGGAGATGTCACGGACGTGGATTACAAACAAGTGGTGATCTCAGCCGGCGAAGGGGCAAAAGCAGCGCTTGAGGCGTATAAATTTTTACAAACCAAGCTCGGCAAGCCTGCCGTCCTTACTCCGGATTGGGGGTCGAACCGTTAGCGAGAACATATGCTGAAATTTTCCCGTCGCGCCTCATCCATGATTGCCTCGCCGATCAGAAAATACTTACCGCACGCGCAGGCGGCTGTAAAACGGGGAATCAAGGTGTTTGCCTTGAATATCGGCCAGCCTGATTTGCCCGCGCCGCTTGCGTTTTGGAAAGAGGTTTCAAAATGGCGTAAAGGCGTGCTCGCGTACGCACCTTCAACCGGAGAGGTAAGTGTGCAAGATGCATGGTCCCGATATTTTCAGTCACGCGGCATCCCTCTGCAGCCCCGTGATGTGCTCGTCACCACGGGCGGGAGCGAGGCAATATTTTTTTCACTAGGGGTCGTTACTGATCCGGGTGATGAAGTAATCGTTTTTGAACCTTCCTATTCGAGTTACAAAAGCTATGCGGGAATATTGAATATCACACTCGTGCCGGTCACACTCAAACCGGAGACATGCTATCACTTGCCTCGACGACAGGAAATTGAGAAGAAGGTGACGAAACGCACGCGCGCCATTGTCATTATTAATCCTAATAATCCAACAGGCGCGGTCTATACAAGAGTGGAGCTCGCCTCGGTGGCCGCAATCGCGCGAAAGTACAAATTATGGATTATTGCCGATGAAACGTATCGTGATTTGGTATTTGAGGGGAAGAAATCAGTGAGTATCTATGAGATTCCTGGTATAGCGCAACAGGTTATTCTCACTGACAGTATGTCAAAAAGATTTAATCTCTGCGGCGCACGGATTGGTTGTCTTGCAAGCACCAGCCAAGAGGTAATTGCCAATGCGTTAAAACTTGCCCAGGCACGTCTGTCATCGCCCACCATAGAACAATTCGCAGTGATTCCTCTCTTATCCGGGTCACAGAAATATCTTGAAGGGATACGGAGGGAATACAAACGGCGGCGTGATGTGGTCTATGGGGCGCTTATGAAGATGCCGGGAGTGAAGGTGCACCGCCCCGAGGGCGCGTTTTATCTCATGGCGACGTTGCCCGTGAAAAACGCGGAGGATTTTATAAAATTTATGCTTGGGGAATTTAGCTGGCAACGGAAGACCACGTTCGTGACGCCGGGGGAGGATTTTTATCTCACGAAGGCTAAGGGAAGGAATGAGGTGAGGATCGCGTATGTGTTAAACACAAAAGATTTACAAGTGGCAATGGAAGTGCTACAACGGGGGTTGAAAGCATACACGCTAAGATGGTATTAGAAAAATTATCAATATGTTTGAAGATTGAGAATTGGAAATTGAAAATTGTCATTATGTCTAATCTCTTCTCCCAAGCCCTTACCCAGTTGAAAAAAGCCGCACATCTTGGCGTGGTTAATCCGAAAGCCGTAGAAGCGCTTGAGTACCCGGAGCGTACGCTCAATTTTACAATCCCGGTGCGCATGGATGATGAAACGACCAGATTTTTTGAAGGGTATCGGGTACAACATTCAAGCCTCAGGGGCCCTTATAAGGGCGGCATCAGATATGCGGCCGTGGTGAACGAGAATGAGGTGAAGGCGCTTGCATTTTGGATGACCATTAAGTGCGCTATCGCAGATATTCCTTACGGAGGAGCGAAAGGTGGTGTAAAGGTTGATCCAAAGAAACTATCGGAAGGCGAGCTTGAGCGCCTCACGCGCGGATTTACGCGTGCGCTGTACCGGTTTATTGGCCCCTGGCAGGATGTGCCAGCACCTGACGTGAATACGAATGCAAAGATTATGGCATGGGTTTTGGATGAGTATGAGCTTCTGACCGGTGAGCACGCGCCGGCGGTGGTTACGGGGAAGCCCATTCCTTTGGGAGGGAGCCAGGGGAGAGAGAGTGCGACTGGAGAAGGTGGTGCGATACTCCTTGACCAGTTCGTAAAAGATAAGGGTATGGATCCTAAGAAAACCACTGTTGCGGTACAAGGGTTCGGGAATGTCGGTTATGCGATGGCGAGGGGTTTGTGTGTGCGAGGGTATAAGATTATCGCGGTGGCAGATTCAAAGAACGGCATCCGTGATAACAATGGGAAAGGAAAGGAGCGTGGCATGGATCCGTTCCACATTTTGAAGGAAAAGCAGGAGAAAGGTATGATATCCGGTTGCTATTGCAAAGGTTCAGTCTGTGATTGTGTGCATTATAAGAAGATTGCCCCTGAGCACATCCTTACCATGGATGCGGATATCATTGTGCCTGCCGCGGTGGAGAATGTGATTACGGAAAAGAATGCGAGAAAGATAAAAGCAAAGATGATATGTGAGATGGCAAACGGCCCGACGACTCCAGAGGCAGATGCCATTTTAGAGCGGCGTGGCATCATGGTAGTGCCAGACGTGCTTGCAAATATGGGCGGGGTCATAGTTTCATATTTCGAATGGGCGCAAAATATTCAAGGGGTGAGTTGGAGTGCTACAGAGGTAGGGGCACGGCTCAAGGAAAAAATGCTCTCATCCTACCGTGTGGTAAGGGATATTGCGCGAGAACGGGGCGTCACTCTCCGCACCGCAGCGTATCTCTTGGCACTTGCACGATTGGAGGCGGCAATGCGCGCAAAAAATCTTATCCGATGAAGTGATGGGGGAGCCAATACCATCCATTCCTAGAGAATATACTCACGCGCGCGTCATCTCTCAGGGCGCGCGTTTTGTCGTGGGGCTTGATGAAGTGGGGAGGGGCGCGTGGGCAGGGCCGCTGGTGGCTGCCGCAGTGGTGTTTCCAGCTCGTTTCAGGTTTTCGGGATTAAAAGATTCAAAACTGCTTACGCCCGAAGCGCGCGAGTGGTTTGTCTATGAGCTTCGAGCGCATGCTCTTGAGTGGTCATATGGTGTAGTCCATCATTGGGAAATTGATGCGCTCGGAATGACGGAAGCGAATCGTCTCGTGTTTGTTCGGGCACTGCAAGGGTTGAACGTGCCTTTAGACAATGTGCGCGTGGATGGGTTGCCGGTGCACCCCTTTCCTTATCCCGCCACCTTCCTTCTGCACGGCGATGAGCGCGAAGCAGTGATCGCAGCCGCTTCTATTTTTGCCAAGGTATTTCGTGATACGCTCATGCGCGCGGCGCACGTGCTTTATCCTCAATACGGTTTTTATGCGCATAAAGGATATGGGACGCGAGTACATAGACGGGCAATAAATACCTACGGGGCTACACCGTTCCACAGGAGGAGTTTCTTGCCTAGTTTAATGTTAAATGTCAAAACCCAAATGGCAATTGAAATTTCCAATATTGAAAAAGTTTTTGAACGCCTTTGACATGTGGACTTTGAAATTTGGATTTCTGAAGTATAGCAATTGGTATTGAAGTGAATTTAGCATTATACTGTAGGCATCTATCGCCAATGAGTAATAGGCTATGCTATATACCAAGGTCCCAGGTGGTAATGAAATCCTTGATGCGGAGTATATCCTTAAGAACAAGTTAGGGCTTACCTACGGTGCAAAGGTGGGAGATTTTGGGTGCGGGGGAGGGGGCTATTTTGCGCTGCAGGCAGCCAAACTCGTGGGAGATCGTGGAGAAGTGTTTGCTGTTGATATCCTTAAATCAGTGCTCAATAATGTCGCGTCACGCGCGCGGAGTTTGGGGTTAGAGAATATTGTGACGGTGTGGTCAAATCTTGAGGTATTTGGTGCTACTAAAATCCTCGATGGTACGTTGGATTATGGGCTACTCATGAATGTGCTCTTTCAGAACAAGGATCCGCGCGCGATTATCCACGAGGCCGTGCGTATGTTGAAGGTGGAAGGACAATTACTCATTCTTGATTGGAAGGAGGGGCGGTTCCCTTTGGGGCCACTCCCACAGGACAAAGTACCTCTGCACCGGGTACGGGAGATGGTTGTGGAGCTCTCTCTATCGGAAGCAGCAAGTTTTGACGCGGGACCGTTCCATTATGGGATTATCTTCAAAAAGGTGAAACCATAAAGTGAGTTAGATCGAGGTGTATATGAATATCACGGCATTATTCAATCCGTACCCTACTCCCTTACCCGCTTCTACCGTGCGGATACTTTTGGCGGTCGTGGTGGGTGGATGTGTGATGAGTGTGGGATTGTATGTCGTGGCAAGGTATAGAAGGCATGATCCTCCCCTCAAGCGGTTCCTTATGAAGTTCGTGCAGTGGTGCACGGTGAGTACCGCCCTCGCGACACTCTTACTTTTTTTCCGGCAGCAGCGCGCGTATGTGCTTTCCATGGCGGTGATCGCGTATGCGTCCGTGGGAGGATGTATCGCGTGGTTGGTATACCTTACGATAAAAGGTACGCGGCGTTTGGCACATGATCAACGCGCATGGCGCGAGCAGGAAGAGAGAAAAAAATATTTATGACAACTGCACTCCCACAGGTGCGTGGGAGAAAAGGAGAAGAGGTCGCGGTGCATTATTTGCGGTCGCACGGATATGAAATCGTCGCAAGGAACGTGCGCTTTAAGGGAGGTGAGATTGATGTGGTCGCAAAAGAGAAGGAAGAATTGGTATTTGTGGAGGTGAAGAGCAGAAGCACGAAGACGTTTGGGTGGCCGGAGGAAGGAGTAACCTTTTGGAAACGGAAGAGGATGAAATTATCCGCGAGCCTTTTTCTGTCTTCCCACAGAGTGTATCAGAGATTGCCGTATCGCTTTGACATTATTGCTCTTGAGATAGATGCATCGAATCGAAAGGCGCGCGTGGTGCATTATAAAAATGTCGAGATAGGTTGACGGTTCACACATTTTGTCGTATCGGAATTTCAATGTTTGAAATTCCGACAGACATTTGAGCCTGCGGGCTTGAGTAGCAGGACTTCAGATAGGCTTCCACTCCGATACGATTCAACCCCGCCTTGGTGGGGCTCCTGAAGGGAGAAGGGCTAAGCGAAGCGAGCCTGTCTGGCTTCGAAAGAGAGGGGTGTTTCTGCAAGGAGGTATTGCAGTTTTTTTATTTTGAGGTAAGATATGTTAATTCCTTCAAAATAGCTCATTGCTCAAATCAAGGTATTTGTAGAGGTTGGCTTAACAAACTGATATAAAAATAAATGAAAAAGAGGTTCACCTCCTTACTTCAGAGCACGAGGCCGCCGGTGGTTATGATGGTAATAAACGGCATTACTCCATGGTCTGCCTTGGGTGAGAGGAGGAGTGAGGGCGAAAAACACAATTTCTTTAATGGAAAGAACGGCGGACGTGTTGCTTTTGTCTATCAGAATGCGCTTTCTCAAGCGCCTGCAAGGTCGGCGGTCTTGTTGCGGTCTCGCGCGTTCGTTCATATCTCCTCTTTTTATGTCTTTGACAACTTATTCGTTCGTTCACAAGGTGATATTCACTTTACTTATATTAGGTACCGCGCTCCTGCCTATGGCGCATGTCTCTGCGGCGACTGTGGGAGAGCCAGTATTTGAATATCCTCACTATGGAACTCACCAGCTGCCATCAGCGCCCACGATTCAAGGATTCACTGATACAAGGACTCGTATCGAGGTTCATATAGACGGAGAGAAAGCAGGAGATGCCTCTGTGACGGAGAGCGGCAGTGATCGTGTGTCATTTTCATTTGTACCGCTCGAGCCTCTCTCCCCTGGGTATCATTCTCTGGAGGCATTCGCGTCTGCTGTAGTGGGAGTAGAGGAGCGCCGTCAGAGCTTGTGGTGGTTTTTCCACGTGGCAGATCCTCTTCCTGCCCCCATCATCCGCGCGGCCGTCGAACGTCAGAATGGCATCGTGGTGGTGTCTGGTGTGGTAAAGAGTGGTCTCAGGGTGCGGATCATGGTAGATGGCGTTGAGCAAGTTACCAGCGGGCTGTGGATCCATGCGTCAGGAGCGAGCGGTTTCACTATCGAGATTCCCTCTCTGGCGCGCGGGACTCATACCATCACCGCGTATGCCGTGCGGGAAGATGGAAAGGTAAGCGCTGCCTCTGATCCATTAACTACGACGATTACTGGCATTGCTGCCATCCCTTCCCCACGCGTATCAACACCGACCATACAAAAACAGGAGAAACAGAAACCAAAAGAAGAAAGCATGATTCGTATCAAGCCTGAGCTGCCCGTGAGTAGAGAAGTGCCCCCCCTATTAGAGCAAGTCACCAAACCACCAGAGGTTATTCAGCAAGAAGGGCGCGAGGCAGGTGCGGTCACCATTGTGCCTCCGGTCGTCATCTCTGCAACTTCAGTCACTCCGGAAGAGGAAGCGGTACAGGTGCCAGCGGTAGTTGACACGTCGCGCAGTGGTCTCTCTCTTTTCGTCGCATTAGTGATGGTACTCATCATGGTGCTCGTGTGGTACCTCACCTCGCGGCATGAGGAGATGCAATATAGGAAACCGATACAGAATCCCTATATCGCCCCTTCTTCTCCCTCATCGCTGCCGTACAAGACTGCATCACCAGTTTCTGAATCACCGCCACGCGCATCACATCCTCCTGAGGATACGCCGCCCCCCCCGCCTCCTCCCCCACCCTCTGGTTCCAGTTTACCGTTTGACTATATGTAATCTGTTATTACCTGTGTAAATAGTACCAATCCCGCCGATATCCAAAGGCGGGATTTGGTTATATATCCTGAATTACGAAATACCTGACCAAACAAAAAACAAACAAGCAACACAAAACCAGCCGATTTTCTGATTGGTTGGAGCGGGTCTTGGTAGGGAGCATGCGTTCGGATTCACGGTAAAACTCCATTCATCACCACGGCCAAGGGTCTCTCTTTTCTTATTGCCTTGCAGGAGTCCCGACACGTCCTGTCTTCGACAATGGGACACCCAATAATATATTAACCTAATTTCCTAATAACTGATGTTACGCAAAAACCAATAATTTGAGATAATAGTGACATACTACCGTTAAAAACAAAACGTATGCCACCAAAACAAAAGGAATATACCGCACAACCCGTCGATCCGCGTCTGCTTGACCT
>JBFLWV010000047.1:0-28209 GCA_040757655.1 Patescibacteria group bacterium
GGTCTCTACCAATCATTTCGCGCTCAAATCGAAGCTGTATGTGAGGGCACTAATGGCAAGTTTTAAAGAGCTTCAGTCCTTGAAAAGTCAGTTTGCATTGGTAAGCCCTGCGTAACATCAGTTATTACTAAAAATTAAGGACAATGTAAGTGTAACAGGATTATGAACGAATCAAAAGCGGAGAATGTATTGAGAGCCTACCGCGATGGACTCTATGAGGCGGGTATGCTGCGCTGGGCACAAGAATTGGTAAAGACGTATCCAAAGGCAGAAGTGTACCTGGTGGGTGGGGCGGTCAGGGATTGCCTGCTGAAACGCGTTGACACGAAAGACTATGACTTCGTGGTACGCAATGTTGCGGCGCGGGAGCTGGAGGCGTGCCTCTCACGTTTTGGTACGGTGAATTATGTAGGCAAATCGTTTGGGGTATATAAATTGAGATTGCACGAGCCTCCCTCTGTAGAAGCGTTAGACATTGCGCTTCCGCGTACAGAACATGCGTGGGGTACGGGGAAATACCGTGATATAGACACACAGTCTGATCCTGCACTCTCCCTGAAAGAGGATCTAGGACGGCGGGACTTTACCGTCAATGCGATGGCGATGCGGGTGTCAGGAGACAGTAGGCAGTTGTTAGTAGATAGTTTTGGGGGATTAAAGGATTTGGAAGAAAAGAACATAAGGACGGTTGGTAACCCCTCTGAGCGCATGAGAGAGGATTACTCGCGTGCCTTGCGCGGCTTGCGGTTTGCGGTGATGTTGGAATTTACCATTGAACAGGAGACGTGGAACGCTCTCATACGCACCGTATCGCATTTACATAACAGTGATGTAGAAGGGGAGAGAATCATCCCGACCGAGATCATTGCCAAAGAATTTCTAGGTGCGCTCGAGGCACGACCCACCAAGGCACTTGACCTTTATACAGAGAGTGGAGCTTTGGGTGTGTTATTGCCAGAGCTGCTTGAGATGAAAGGGTGTCCCCAACCACCAGAGTACCATTCTGAAGGCGACGTATGGACCCATACGCGGCTTGCGCTCGCAGTCCTTGAATCTGCACCGTTTGCTGAGCAATTTCGCGAATCAATCCTTACATCAGAACTAGAGCCTCTCTGGGATGCAGAGACCGCGCTTACGGTGCTCCTCCATGATGTGGGGAAGCCTGCCACCCTCACCACGCCGGAAGGACACGGTACGGACCGGATCCGGTTTCATGAACACGCAGAGGTGGGGGCGCGCATGGCAGGCAGCATTATTGACCGGTTGGCGCTCACCAGTCCCGCAGGGTTCGGGATTGACCGCGCACGCGTGCTCTTCATGGTGCGCCATCACCTGTTATTTCTTCACGGCGACGTAGACCGTCTTCGTCCCGCAACCATTGAGAAATATTTCTTTCACGATGCGGGGCGGGGTGAAAAATTTTTAAAATTATGCTATGCAGACGCTGCCGCGAGCATTCCTGCAGATGGCTCTAATACGCTGCGGGACTTTTATCGCATGGTCGCGCGGCTCAATACATTAAAGGAAAAGGGGAGAAAAACCCTCCCCCCCCCACTCCTTACTGGCAATGAAGTGATGGAGATGTTGGGAATTCCAGAAGGGCCGCGCGTGGGAGCAGCGCTCCATAAGCTCCGCGAGGCGCAACTTGAAGGCACGATCACTAATAAAAAAGAAGCTGTGCATTATTTGCATTCGCAATGTGGAAATTGAAATTCTTCAATTAATAGACGGCGCGAAGAAGGCAAGCGGCTTAACGGTGATTATCGATGTATTTCGCGCTTTTTCTACTGCCTGTTACGCCTTTAGTAATGGTGCGGCGCGTATGGTGTGCGTTGATAATATCTCCCAGGCATACCACCTCAAGAGGGAAATGCCAGAGAGCCTCCTTATCGGAGAAAGGGAGGGGAAGAAAGTTGAGGGATTCGACTATGGAAACTCTCCTACTGAAATTGAGCACATTGACTTTAGGGGAAAGACCCTTATCTTTACGACCTCTGCAGGTACGCAGGGTATTATAAATGCCACGCATGCGGAGGAGATTATCACGGGAAGTTTTGTTAATGCAGGAGCCGTAGTGAAGTATGTAAACCGCATAGCGCCTCGTAAGATATCGCTGGTATGTATGGGGAGAAGTGGAGTAGTATCGTCTGATGAAGATACGGAATGTGCAGGGTATATACGGAATGCATTGAAAAGTGTGAGGCAAGAATTTGTATCTATCATTGATCGCTTGAGACACAGCGAAGCAAGTCGATCCTTCTTTGATCCACAGAAGACATGGAAACCTGAAAAGGACTTTGATCTTTGTCTGGATTTAGATCGTTTCTCTTTTATTCTTAAGGCTGAACGTTATAGCGAGGGAATGGCGTTACTGAAGAAAGTCTCCATGTGAACGGTAAGGTAGGAGAATTAAGGGGCTGGAACGGAACTTAAAAAGTAAAACTATGACTAAGAGACTGCCAAAATCATTCTATCAAGGAAGCGCATTGACACTCGCACCAAAATTGTTAGGGAAATATTTGGTGCACAAGACCCATAAAGGGATAATTTCAGGAATGATTACGGATGTGGAAGCATATCCCGCGCATATTGATGAGGTATCGCATGGGAACAAGAGGACCAAAAGGACTGAAGTGATGTACCATGAAGGCGGGCATGCCTACGTGTATAAAATTTACGGGATGCATTACCAGTTTGCCGTGGTGGTGAATAGGAAAGATATTCCCGAAGTGGTGTTTATACGGGCAGTGAAACCTGAAGAAGGCATTGAGTTTATGAGGAAGAATTTTTGTAAGAATGTGGATTTAAGGATTCTCACAAAATCTCCGGGTAATGTATGCAAATCGTTTGGTATAACCACCCATCATTACGGCGTTGATCTAACCGACAGCACGTTATGGCTAGAAGATCGCGGTGTGGTGGTGCGCAAAAAGGATATTATTGCTGCGCGAAGAGTTGGCATTAATGCGAAGATTAAGGGAAGTGGAAAGAAATTGAGGTTTTATCTGCGGACATTGAAGCAATAATGACTGCTATGAGAGATCGTGTGAATAAATTTGTGGCAGACAAGCCCGCCGAGCCAAGCCCGCCAACAATGAACGGTAACATTCTTAAAGTTGATACTTTTCTTAGGGTACGAACCGTTCTTGAAGATAAGGCTATGGCGGGCAGGCTGCCACGCTACAATCTTGACTGTCACATGAAAAAATATGCATGCTCAATTTACCGTTGCGTCAGAAGACAAGGGGAAGCGATTGGATAAGCTTCTCGTCGAAAGAACAGTAGGTTTGTCGCGTTCACAAATCCAGCGCGATATTAAGGAAGGGAAATGGACCGTGGACGGTAAAGCGGTTTCGCCCCATTATGCGCTGAAGGAAGGGCAGAATATTACCTGTCTCTCGCACGCGAGACCTCCCCAGTCCGGGACGTCCACCGAGATGCTCTCGTCGCTTCGCGACCCCCTCCTAGTTAAGGAGGGGACAAATGAGGTAAAGGTGATTGCCGAGACAGATGATTATCTGGTGGTTGATAAGCCTGCAGGGATTGCGGTCCATCCCACTGCGGGGATGAAGGATCCGACGCTTGTCGATGTGCTCATTGGGAAATATCCTACATTGCGCGGCGTAGGGGAGGATCCTCTAAGGCCAGGTATCGTGCACCGGATCGATAAACAGGTGTCAGGCATTTTGGTAGTAGCACGCAACCAAGATTTTTTTAATTATTTAAAAGAGCAATTTCAGAAGAGATTGGTGAAGAAAGAATATACCGCGCTGGTGTATGGGCGTTTTGTAAATGACGAGGGGACGATTAACCTCTCGCTTATCCGCAAGCGAGGAAAAAGGAAACGTGGTACGATAAAAGCAGTACCGACAAGTATGGCCAATGGAGGTGCGGCACGGGAGGCGTTCACGAGATTTGAGGTCGTTCAGCGTTATCCAAACTTTACCCTCCTCCGTGTATTTCCAGAAACAGGCCGCACTCATCAGATACGCGTCCATTGTGCCGCCATAGGACATCCCATTATAGGAGATTCTCTGTATCGGACAAAGTTGAGTAAGCGGATCAAAATCCCACTTCATCGGCCGTTCCTTCATGCGACGTCAATTACATTTATGGATAAGGAAGGAAAGGTGCAGAAGTATCAGTCGAAGTTGCCGGATGAGCTTGGTAGTATGCTTTCTGCATCTATCAATAAATCTCAATGACCAAACCCCAACTCCCAATCAAATCCCAAATCCAAATGTTCAAATTTGGTCATTAAAGCAAGAGGATTTTATTGGTCATTGGAAATTAGGATTTGGAATTTTTCACCTACCATGTCTAGTCGCATCATTATCCTCTCAGGGCCTTCACAGGTGGGCAAGGATGCGGTCGTGAAGGAACTCCTCAAAAAGCCTGCGCTGAACCTTACGCAGGTTATTACGGTAACGACGCGTGAACAGCGTCCAGAGGAAGTGGACAGGGTGGACCACTATTTTGTCGATGATAAAGAATTTAATGCACGGATTGCACGCGGCGAATTTCTGGAGTGGGCACCGGTGCGCAATAGGAAATTCGCCACGCCGCGGCAAGCAGTGGAAGAAGCGCTCGCTCAGGGACGCAATGTATTGTTAAAAATTGACGTGCGGGGTGCTAAACAGGTTATGCACCACTACCCGAACGCGGTTCGGATTTTTATTGAGCCTGACAGCCTCGATAGTATCAGGCGTCGCATGGTGGAGAAGGGATTTTCCGATGAGCAACTTGATATTCGCTGGCGTGAGGCGATGGACGAACTCAAGGCTGCGCATGCGTATGAGTATCGCGTCGTAAACCGAGAAGGGAGATTGGATGAGACTGTTGAAGAGATCGCTGCCATTATTCAAAAGTTGCCGTCACCATAGGCGTAACCACTGCTCATTTCACGCTATATTTCTCCAACAACATCACTTCTGGATTCACCATATAGTCTTCCCAGCGCTTGATGGAGCGCAATTGCCATCCATGCGAGAAGAACCATTCAGGCGCAATGCGCTCTACTTTATTGAAATTCCCCACCAGCACGACAAAAATCTTCTTCTTCCCTTCCACAAGGCTCCCCAAGGTATCGACGTTATCTTTCGTGATCAGCGTGTACCAATTCCGCCGCACCGCGCGCAGAAGGCTGTCGCCGTGCGTATCATCAGGAAGCGGATAAAACGGCACCACCGGCGTGGTGCCTTTATAATAATACCGCAGCGCCACCTCATAACTGTGAGAAATAATCACGATAGCGTCCGTCTGGTCTTCTCGCGCCGCAAGATATGCGCCCACTTCCTTCCATGCGGGCCGCACCTCAAAAAGCACACCCATGGCAGACGCAAAGAAAAAGACGGTAAGTAACAGCGGAAGCAAAAAGGATGGTATCGGCGCAGGTATACGCAGGCGCGATAACCCTTTCCCCGCGAGCGCATACAGCCCGGCGCCCGCAATAATGTAAACCTTCATCACGGATACATTCGCCAGGATGCCTGCGACGATGGGGACGATGAATGTGATCGTGGCATATGCAGTCGGCGCATCAATGTCAAAACGCACGAGACACCCCCTTCCCTCGCGGCGCAACTGCAGCAGCGTAGTAATCAGTATGATGAGGACAAATATCCATCCGCATAGCTCCAAAAAATCAGACACATTATCGAAGAAGAAAAACTGCCGCAGCGCTTCCATGGGGAACGGATTCGCAGGCTCGATCCAGAAATACCATGCATTCCGATTGAATGTCTGCATTTTTTCACGCACAAACACTACAAGCCATGGCAGCCATAAAAGCACTTGCAGCCCCGTTATGAGGAATACGCGCTTAAGTGGCAGATAAGGCCATGCACCTCCCTCCTCTCCTCCTTGGTGCGCGCGGAACCACACGCGCGCACGCAGGAACAGGGCAAAACCTGCCTCAATGAATAGGGTAAAAACACCGCCAAGGTGTGTGTAAAGTGCCGCGAGGGTTGAGCATCCCCATATCCAATACCATGTCCGCCGCGGAGCAGGCGCGAAAAGCTCCCAGAACGACAGAAGCGAAATCAGGCCAAATAAATAGAGCCACGGGTACATGCGCGCCTCGGCGGAAAAAAATATTTGGAAAGTGCTCAATGCCGCCACACCCGCCGCCACCAACCCCGCGTGCGCCCCGAACAACCGGCGCGCAAATATCCCGGTGACGCCAATGCCCAACGCGCCCGCAAACACCGAGGAGAGTTTCACCGCCGCCTCTCCTGTCCCGAACAGTACCATCCATGCATGAATGATGAAATAGTGGAGCGGTGGATGGTTTTCCACGCGCAAATACTGCCACATGAGCGCAAGGGGCTTTTGCGCGATTGATGCGGTGATAATTTCATCAAACCAGAACGTCCCATTGGAGACCGCGGCGATCACGCGCAACACAGTGCCTCCCAACATAATAAAGACGAGCATGCGCATCCAATGTGGTTCTGTTTTTAACGATGAATCCATAATCGCAATAAAGTAATGAAAAAATTTACAATCTCCTGCATGCCCAATTTGGAAGTACCGTGCACCCGATCAATAAACGTGACCGGCACTTCAGTAATGATAAACTTGCCTCTCTCGCAGCGCAATAACATCTCCTCCTGAAATGCGTACCCGTCCGAACGCACATCGGCAAAATGAATCGCCGTGAGACATGAGCGGCGATAGGCGCGGAACCCGCTGGTCACATCGCGCGTCTTCAGACGCAATAACATCCGTGCAATCCACATCGCGCCCCTGCTCGCGACATGCCGCCTCCAATGCCAACCTACAATACGCCCTCTCGGCACCCTCCGCGAGCCTATTACCACATCCGCGCCGTCAACAATTGCCTGCAGGAGTCGAGGTACATCCTCCGGGGCATGGGAAAAATCAGCATCCATCTCAACTACCACGCCTGCCCCCTTTTCCAGCACCCGCGCGAATCCTTCCACATACGCGCTTCCCAATCCCTGCTTGCAAGCGCGACGCAGCAATTCAAGATGAGGAAGCTCCGCGCGCAGCGCTTCAACCGCTTCACCTGTGCCGTCAGGCGAAGCATCGTCCACCACCAGCACCGAAAGGTCGGAAATACCAAGCGCGAATAATGCATGTATGAGCGGTACAATATTCTCGCGTTCATTATAGGTGGGGATAACAATGGTGGTCATATTATTTCTGTGCACTGAGCCATGTATTGAGTCCGTATAGGAAAAATCCACTCTGTATCGCATTGTCAGCAAACCCTGCATCAGTCAAAAGGGACCGCAGTTCACCAACACTGTATTCGTGTGCATGCTCGTGAATCTCCACCGGGCTCACTATGCGCAGGCGTGCCAATCGCTGCAGTAAACGATTGGTGCCCTTCCGCGGCGTAGTGATCACGAGCATTCCTTTTGGCATCAAAACGCGGTGTATGTCCCGGAAAAGCTCTCGTACACACGCAACAGGCAAATGTTCGACCACCGCAAGCATAGTAATGGCGTTCATCTGCGCATCAGAAAAAGGCAGATGCGCATTTATTTTAAAATCCTGCTGGATATAGCGGACGGATGCGGGGAGCGAGGATGAAGGCATTTGATCGATTGCAAACCGCTCCTGAAAATCATCGTCGCGGCTCATGGCACTGTGCAACCCGCACCCGAGATCGAGCAGGGATTTTCGAGAGGGACAATGCCGCAGCACAGTCCGCGCACGCGCTGCGCGGCGCCTGCTCAAATACTCTTCCAGAACACCGTACCCTCTTGTGGGCGGATCTGCAGTCATGGGCTCAAAAACTAAAAAGAAGATGACTGGGGCGCAAAGTTGCATTATACCACACGCGCCATCCGCCTGCGGGTACGCCATCACGGCTTGTGAAATAGTATCCGATCATGTTTCGCGCCGTTTCTGCGGGAGCGCTATCTTCCTCTAATGGCAACCTATTCCGCTGCGCCGCGGTAGGATACAGCAGCGCGAGTGAAAAAGAATACCCTACCGCAGCGACGACCAGGGCAGTGCCGACAAACCGCATATACCCAGGCGATGAGGTAAGCGCCCTTACAACTGCCGCTACTCCCAATGCGACAAACGGAAAAAGAGGAATGAGAAAACGCTGCCCAAATGATAATCCTCCCCACCACATTTCCCACGATCCGTAGAACAGCACATAAAAAAGCAATGCCTGCACGCCCATGAGCGCTGCTATATAACTAAGCATGTGACGCTGGAAGATAAGAATGCAAAGGCCGACAAGCCCGATAACCGCAATAGGTGACCAAATGAAAAATCCCCGCGAACCGCTAAATAGTACATCTGCCGCGTGGAGGGGAAACGTAAAACCCTGTGGATTATAACCTACATTCGGAAAAATGCTGCCGAATATACGGTGCCAAACGATAAACTGCAGGCTTAATATAATCATGCAGGACGTGGTAAGTATGACAAGAGGAACTACCGCAGTGCGGTGCAATACGGTAAGGCTGATAATAGTAAAAATGGCAAGATACAACAACGCGTCCATACGTGTGAGTGCGGCTACCCCCACCGCACAGCCGATGGCACTAAACATGACGAGCGAAGGCTGTGAGAGGGCACGGAAGAAAAGGGAGAGTGCAAGGGTGAGAAAAAAAAGTTCAATGGTATGTGCGTATGACGGTACAGAAAACGCATAATACCACGCCGGCAATCCGATAAATGAGGCAAACGACGCGGCCACGGCATGGATGCGCGAGAAATGGAAAATATGCCGCAAGGTGCGCGTCCATAAAAGAAGTGTCCCGATGCAGCAGAGGGAAGAAATTACAAGAATCGCTATCCCGTCGTGGAGTAATATCGGCGCAGACCCGAGGAGCACCGACCGCGCAGGGGAAGGGGTGGGAAGAAATGCGGTAAATGGCGAGAAGAGAAACCAGACTGCGGGCGCACCTACCTGATAGAACGTCGACCACCCGTGCGCGCCGCGAGTAAATATATAAGAGCCACTATAATTTAGGGGAGGATCAGTAATGGAAAAACTATAATTTTTTTCAACTATCTGACGATAGAGAAAATATCCGCCCGCCCCATCGCCATAGACAGGGAGGGAACCAAACATAAAGCTAATGCCTGCTACTAATATAATCAAAAAAGCATCGCCGTATCTAATACAATATTGGGAGAAAAACATAACCATGCGCTCAATCGGAACGCGGGTCGCGTGCGTCTTGAAAAGGTGAGGGAGACGATTTGCTGGCAGCGCGTTTCGAAACTCGTGCTATGGCGAGAGCCGATGCATTCCACCGCACCACATGCCATAATGCCGCAAACCCGTCGCGCCAGGTAATCTTTTTTCCTTCCCAATAGCTGCGCCCGTGGTAGGAAACCGCAACCTCATAAATGCGCAAACCTCGATGCGCCATGCGCGCGGTAAACTCCGGCTCAAAACCAAACCTGCGCGCACGGAAATTAATTCCCTCAATCGCACGCCGCGTGAAAACCTTCGCGCCGGTTTCCATATCCGTGAGGTTAAGGTTTGTCCACATATTCGACCACAGCGTTACCAATTTGTTGCCTACCGAATGCCAAAAATACAACACACGATGAGTGCCGCTTAAAAAACGTGATCCATATACCACATCTGCCTCGCCATGAAGAATTGGCTGGAGAAGCTTTGGCCAATCATGTGGTTCATACTCTAAATCCGCATCATAAATTAATATAATGTCGCCGTGGGCTGCAGTAATCCCAGTGCGCACTGCTGCTCCTTTTCCGCGATTCATCTCATGCGTCAATAGGGTGCAACTGTTGGGCAGGGAAGCAAGGACGGCGCGCGTACCGTCCCTAGAGCCGTCATCCACTACAATGAACTCGCGCTCCACTCCCGAGGGAAGCGCCTGCTGCATGCCGCGGTGTAGGGCCTCACCGACCGTGTGTGCTTCATTGTAGACAGGCATGATAATGGAGAGTAGTGCCATAGCTTAACTGGGTGCGGAATGATATGCGTGAGTGTCTCCGTGCACGCGTAGACTTGATGGTTGAAAACTGCGAAAAAGCCAGCAAAACGACGGGAGGAGAAGGACAACCAGCAACGCTGAACGTACCAACGTGAACGCCGAAAATACTGCTACCATCACCGCATCGCCAAATAATCCATACAAAAGAGGGAATTGAATATAGCTTATCACATCATAGAGGACCACACCTACTACCGTAGCACGTGTGGGAAGCGTCAGGATAATGAACGGCACAAACCAAAGGATCCATTGAAACGAATAGACACGATTAAACAATATGAACGTACCTACGCAAATGAATGCAGCATGTGCGAGTGCCTGCAAACTCTCCAGCCTTCTTGGGCGGCGCACCAGCGCCCACAGCAGTACGACTAACCCTGCCCACTGCAGCAGGGATGATGCCGTAACAATGGCGGCGGTAAGACCATCCACATTGCCTGGTTCAAGCTGGTATGAAGGAGAATAAAATTTGCCGAATGGTGCGCCAAACAACGCCATAAAACTTCCAATCTCCGGTGAGCGAACAAAATGAATCGCGTATGGATTCACCATGGTAAGGAGATCCCCATTCAGTAGAAGAGGCCATACATGCCCTACGACCAGAAACGCGAGACCTAAGCACATGGCGGCAAAGCCGCGGCGGCGCTCCTCTCTTGTGCGTGCCTCATCGAACAACACAAATACATAGAGCGGAAACAAGAGCCCCGCGTACCACTTGAGCAATATCGCTATTGCAAGCAGAATAAACGCGGCGTGCCATCGGCGGCGATACAGGGCGTAGAGCGAACACTGAACGGCGAGCGCCACCACAATATCAAATCGGTTGAACGTGGCATACAACGCAGAGGGCAGCACGAGAAGCCACGCCAGATGAGCATGCGCCGAAGGAATAGAGCGTCGGATGATACACCACAGCAGTAATAGTGCAGAAAGCGTCAGTATGATTCTAAACAGCACATGGTACACGACCACATTATCTGAAAAAAGCACGGGGAATGTAAAAAGCGCGGTTGCCAACACCGGATATTCATACGGCGCCTGGAGGTAGGGAAGGTACCCGCGCCGGAACCACGATCCCTCATTCCAATACCAATTCATTTCCCTTACCTCAAGATAAAGCCGATGTTTGAGGGTATTCGAAAGTGTGGGGATCGTAGCAACAGGCCATGTAAGTGAACGGGGAGTGTGGTATATGCATACTGCACCAACCAAGACCACCACTGCCATAGGCAGCCACCCTCCCAATATGTTGCCTTTGTTTCGTCCACGCCCAGGAAGTGAAGCACTCCTCACGCTTACACCTTTTGTATCACCACGTTCTCGGTCTCGGAAGTGCGAAACCCCGTACTGGAGGCCATTCCACGGATTGACACCCGTGGCCTCCTGGTACTGGGGTGAAAATAAATCCCGCACCTTCCTACGGGGTATGAAACCCCGCAGGAAGGATTTCTCTGGCCATTCATCCCCGCAGCTCTGCTGCGGGGTATTCTGGAAGGTGCGGGATAAACGTGACACAATGTTCATATTCTATTCACGCACAGTAAACAAACCAATCCCGTGATCAACCAACACTGGCTGTAGTAAGGGATCGGCAGCAAGTGATAAAATCTCACGATCATCTGATGAGATAAGTACCACCTCCGTGATGTTCTCTCTCCGTAAAAATTGTACCCGTTCATCGCGGGTGCCTTGTCTGGTAAAAAACCAATTGGCTGCCGCGCGCCGCGCCGCTTCCTCGGGGGTATGCGCGCCCGATCCTCCGAATACCGCCCTTCCTGCCCATGCGGGAATAAAACTTGCCTGATCAAGTGGCGAAAGCACAATCCCTTGCACGGAATCACGCATGAGAAAATCAAAGACGCGCTGCTGCGCTTCAGACAAATAAAACAAAGGATAGTGGCTGTAAAACAGCGACACATCGCGGCTGATGGTGCCTATGGTAGAAAAGGTGAGAAGAATCCCTATTATCACCTGGGCGACGCTCTTTGCCAGAGAGGAAAACAAGCGCCACCACGCCGCGCTAAACAAGGCAACCACTCCTACCCCGGCGCACATTGTCAAAGGCACCTGAAACCCTTCCAATACGCGGCGCTGAAACGGAAGCGGACTCACTGCCAATGCTCCTTGTATCACGAGCCACGACACCAGCAGCTTAAGGGCATGTGGATGAAGAGCGTGCGCCTCATCTCCTCTCCCTTGCATATGCGCATAGCGCACGATACCCCCTATCGCGAGGGGGGTGAGCAGTCCAAACCCTACTATGACAGCCCAAAGCGCGGGCGTGGGAGTGATATTCTGCAACGCCCATTCCCGCGTAATCCAATCCGACTGCAGACGCATGAATTGCCACAGTAAACTCGGTGCGGCAATACCGCCGATGATCGCGAGCGTTGTGAGCGACCGGCGGAGCGATCCGCGCCGCAGTATGGTAACCCAGGCTGCCAGCACGGCGCCCAGCGTCACCGCATGAAATGGATGGAAATGGAACAAAGCCGCGGCAGCTACGCCACTGCTCACCTGCCACGCAAATGGCTTGGGAGAAGCGACGGCGCGTACAAACGCCAAAAGCACAAATAAAAACAAAATAAGGGAGGCAAGGAGGTGGGGAGAATGATACAGGGTTAAAAACGTATTTGACTCTGGCGCCCAGAGATCGAGCGGCCAATCATAGCGACCCACTTGCGGAGGATTTTGTAGCCACGCCAACGCCACATAGCCCAGTCCTGATCCAAAAAACATAAGCGCGGCGGTGACGACTCGTGCGCGCAGGGGCACAAGCACTCTCATCAACATATACATTACTGCCACCAGAAAGGGAATGAACGCGATCCGCGCCAGATGGAACATTAATGGATGGGAGAGATTCATAGAGTGCGCACCTACGCCTACTACATACCAAAATCCATTGATCATACTCGTGCTGCCCACGCCGTCAATGCCAGCAAAAAGATTCTGCACTGCCATATCGCCCCGCGCCGCTTGCAGCATTTGCGCATAGTACACGTTAAAATCCCCAGGAGTAAGTGCATGGAGGCCAGTGTAGAGGGCGCCGGGCGGGGCATAAAGGTATCCATAGAGATAGGGCGCTCCCGCTATGACCATGAGGAGCACACTCATGAGCACTATGTGCTTCCGTTCAGCGCCGGCATACTTTTTTTGCTCATGATCACCCATAAAAATTAATCACAGGAGGAGTCTTCGGGGAGCACGCGAAACACATAAGAATCCGGAAATCTCGTTTCTTCTCTCACGGTGGGATCATTTTTCAATTGTGAAATGAGACGCTCACCGCGCATGCCCGGATACAAAGAAGGATGCACCACGAGATAGTCCGTGCCAAGCTCGCGCAATAGAGGTACTGCCCCTGCCGCATTCGGGCCATTGGCTACATCGGCGAGCGCAGGGTACTCAACTGGGAAATAGCCTGAATACCCATTCACAAGGCGCTGGTGATGAAAGCGGGACAAATACATAAACCACGCCGTCTCGTCATCTACAGTCCTGGGATCATCAAACGGAAATTCAGCAACGGTGCATCCCGCCCCCTTCTGCGCAAGCCAGGTATCCACGGGGCGAGAAACCAGCGCTGCGGCGGGAAGCGCGTATGTCGGCGGCGCGGTAGATATAAATTCGCCTAATAGCAGCGCTGCCACCGTGGCGCTCACTGACCATTTCAGCCACGGCGTCATACGCCTAGTAACATACGGCCAGGTGATGCCGACATATCCCGCGATCCCTATGAGGGCAAGCTGGAAAAAGCGTCCCACGGCGCGGATTCCAGAAAAACCCGGTATGCTCCCTAGGAGCCAATAAGGGCCTGGCAGTGAAGGACCGCTATCTCGTAACAGTCGCATTTCCGGCCCAAGTGCTAACACCACACCAACTACGATAAGTAAAAGATATGCTGCAAGGATACGCAATGTAGAATAAGGATATATACTCTTACGAGATAATGCATAGGTCCCCCAGAACACCAACGCGAAGGGTATTAGACCGAGCGCAATGTGATTCTCAACGTCCTGAACCGGCACGAACATGGGTGGAATAAGCATATCCGCCAGTGATGGCGCAAAGGTCGTTTGTTCTCTTAAGGGGCGGGTAAAATGCGGATGATGCCCCAGTTGAACATAAGGTATAATAAGAGGACTTAACGCCACGAGCGCCATAACCGCTGCAACACCTATGTTGCGCCATGCATGCCAAGATCCTTTCTCGCGCCACCAATACGCTGACGCAGCAACAACACATGCCACGAGTAAAAAGATGAGTCCGTGCATAGAAAATAAACCCTGCGCCACGATGCATCCTCCCACAGCCCACAACCACTTTGAGGCGCGCGTAGTGCGATACCTATGGAGAAATAATATGCAGAGCGGTATCCACCAGAGCGCCAAAATATGGAGGTGCCCGGGTGCATGATTCATACGCGTAGGAGCATACGCGGCAATGAGTCCTGCAAGGGATGCGCCCCTGATATCGGCACCTTGCGTGCGCATGAGTAAAAAAAACATCCAACCGGTAAGCCAGGTAGAAATTACTACCAATACCGCCACGCTCACCGCTGGATTGTTAAGCAGGATCGTTAATGGAAACATGACGAGCGCTTCACCGAAAAAATGCTCTGAATAAGCCAGAGTCCCCGTATGAGGAGCAAAGAAAGGAGCTTGAAATAATGAAGTTGAGGGGTGGAGAAGAAAATCTGTATCCCATCCTAATGCCCAAGCAGTATACAACCCGTCTGTATAGGTAACGGTGGTGCGTCGTAAATCATCAGCAGGACGAAACGGAAAGGAATAATGAAACACGAGCGCGAAGATGAAAAAAAAACCTGCAGTCAGTCCTTGTGCATGCGCGCGCACCCAAACAATCATAAAAACAGGTGAAGCCAAGGTAGATACAAAAACCTTACCATCACAATTATTATACGAGAGGTTTCTTGAATGCCTGGATCGTCTCTACCGGCGTAGGATCCACATTATTAAGGCATGCAAGGTAGTAACTCACCCAATCGCCCATCCCTATCATCCACCAGAGTGCCGCGTGAGGATTATCGAGAGATGCACGCACCCGCTCGACTCGCAATGATGCTTTCTTGAGCAAGGTAGCAAAATGGTCAAGCTGGGGGAGGGGAACACTCTGGTCAGCAGGTGCCTCGAGAAACACCCACGTCGCGCTATCACTCGCAACCACAGGGAGCTTTAAACCCTCCAGGGTATTATGAAACAGTTCCGGCATTTCCTCCACGACGCATAATGATTTTGCGTTCTCGTTTAACTGAGTCTTCCATCGCCGCGCAACTGGCCCCAATACACCACCTGCAACGACCACAGGAAGCCGATCCAGAAGTTGGTACGCAATCATTTTCGCGCGATTGGTCTCCGTGGGCACGTCAGGAGTGACAGAAGAAGTGACGCGGTGGTAGGCATCTGCCACGACTGCTAATTGATCATCACATGGTTTTCTGGTTACTGAAGAAATAATATTGAGAAGGAGTACCGTCATAGCTCCCACCGCGAGCCGCGGCTGGGAATACGTGCCTGGATTCAGGAGGGGGACGCCACCGTCAGTTGCTGCTGCGGCAAGCTTCCCGCCAGACGCGATTGCGACAAGCGGACACCGACGTTCCCGTGCAGAGCGGAATGCGGCAATGGTCTCCGCAGTATTACCCGAATAACTGACTGCAACCACGAAGGTCGACGACTGCACCCAATGAGGAAGTACACTACCACGCAGCACTATAATAGGCAAAGTACACTGATCCATTACCATTGCCGCAGCAAGATCACCGCCAATCGCGGAACCACCTAAGCCTATTACGACAATCGAGGTCAGCGCGTGGCGGTCAACATCCACAGCGGGAAAAGGAGTCTGCGCGATCGCACGCACCCGCGCAGGAATCGCCTGCAACGCGTCAGCCATACGGCTGCGGTCAATGGCGAAAAGTGATTCTTCTTTGTCGAGGAAAGACATACCACATTGAAAAACCCCAAACCCCAATGTCTAAGACCCAATAAAATCCAAATGATTCAATGTCTAACTTTAGAATTTTGGATTTAGAGTGTAATTGGAAATTGGGATTTGGTTATTGGGATTTGTAAACCTTATTCATTGTAGCAGAGTCTCTTACTCATGTATACCTTGAAATTTGCTTAATTTTTAGATACGATTATGTTATGTCCCGTCACTCAAAATGGTCAACCATCAAACGACAAAAGGGCGTCGCTGACCACAAACGAGGTACACAGTTCACGAGATTGGCGAACATGATAACGATCGCGGCGCGGCAAGGGCTCCCCGACCCAACCTTGAATTTCAAACTACGCATGGCGATTGAAAAAGCGCGCGCGGCAAATATGCCAAAAGACAACATTGAGCGCGCAATTGCGCGCGCGAAAGGTACAGAAGGACAAGCATTGGAGCAATGCCAATATGAAATCATCGGACCCGGTGGTGTGGGGCTCGTGGTGAGCGTCACTACTGACAATCGCAACCGGACGGTGAGTGCAATCAAAGCGATATTAAAGAATTTCGATGCGAATCTCGCGGGACCCAATGCGGTCCTCTGGCAATTTGTACAGCAAGGTCACCTCGTGGTACCGCTCCCTTCTACAAAAGAAGAGCGAGAAGCGCTCGAATTGGTCGCTATTGATGCGGGATGTATTGATGTGGACGAGCATGCCGACTCACTCATCCTCACTACCGAACCTCACGCGCTAGAGCAGGTGAAAAACACCCTCACGCAGCACCACGTCACCATTTCTGAAATAGGGATCGGGCTCCAACCAAACGTGACGGTGCCTCTCACTGACCAAGAGACTGAACGCAAATTAGAAAACCTCATAAGAGACCTTGAAGCAATTGATGAGGTAGATGAGGTAGTGACGAATGCCATATGAAAGAATGCAAAATGCAAATCTCAAAATACAAAATTATGGAGCCCCGCACTTTCTGGCATTCAGCCACGCCACATCATAGCTGAAGGAAATCTGCACCTATTGAACCACAGAAAGTGCGGGACGATATTCCTTCATTTTGATTTTTGATTTTTGCATTATGATAATCTTAGGCCTTGATCCTGGTCTCGCAACCACTGGCTACGCATTTCTTACCTCGGAGAAAGGAATAGTGCAAGACATCTGTTGGGGCTGCATCACCACGAAGCCGCATCACACCACCGCAACGCGCCTCCTTACACTCCGTACCCAACTCCAGAAACTTATCCTCATTCACCGCCCCCAACGCGCGGCCATCGAAAAACTATACTTCCAGACCAACGCAAAAACCG
This sequence comes from Patescibacteria group bacterium, assembly GCA_040757655.1. Taxonomy (GTDB): domain Bacteria; phylum Patescibacteriota; class Patescibacteriia; order 2-02-FULL-49-11; family 2-02-FULL-49-11; genus 2-02-FULL-49-11. The sequence continues at coordinate 17,248 of JBFLWV010000047.1, forward strand.
CGATGGTGGTGGGTGAAGCACGCGGTGTCATCATTACTACACTTGCGGAATCCAGCATCCCTGTCTTTGAATTCACTCCCTTGGAGATTAAACGCGCACTCACCGGAAGCGGCAACGCAGACAAACGTCAGGTACAAAAGATGCTCACCCTCTTATTCCACCTCAAAGAGCCTCCCCATCCTGATGATGCGGCAGATGCGCTCGCCATCGCCTGGTGCGCGATGAACCACCGCCCCACATAACACAAATCTCCATGCCCTTACAAAAATTCACGATTTGCAGTGTCGCGTCAGAGGTTGATCCCTTTGTCAAAACTGGAGGACTTGCGGACGTGGCACGTGCGCTTCCCCGCGCGCTTGCCTCCCTTGGCCATCAGGTAACGATCTTCATTCCTCTCTACCGTATCATCGACCGCGCTGCGCACCGCTTCAACCTGATAAAAACCAACTGTCGTGCTCCATACGGTGGGCAGGAAATATCATTCGATATCTACGCAACCACACTTGATGGCGGCATTCCCGCCTATGGCATCCTTGCGGAAGGACTCGAAGATGCCATCCTGGATCATGCGGTTTACAATCCGCACCACGGCAATAAATATTTTGCGCTCTTCAATCGCTGCGTGCTTGCCGCGCTGAAGGCCATTCCCCTCCATCCCGACATCATCCACTGCCACGATTGGCATACGGGGCTCATCCCCTATTTCCTCCATACTGATTATGCGCGTGATGTATTTTTTGCCTCTACCGCAACTGTTTTCACGATCCATAATCTCGCATTCCAATGTGCGAAAAACTGGTGGGAAATACCGCCCGCATACAAAGATAATGGCTGCGATCCTCTTCCTGCGCCGGATGATTCGGCATTTGAATTTGTCAATTTCACCAAACGCGCCATACGGTATGCGGACATAATCACCACGGTCTCGGAATGGTACGCGGAGGAGATACTCACCAAAGAATTCGGCGAAGATCTCCATCGCCTGCTCGCAAGCCGCAAGACGCGTCTGGTGGGGATCATTAACGGCATTGATTACCAGCATTACAATCCCCGCACCGATCCCGGACTATGGCAGAATTATGATATAGATTCACTGCATCTCAAAGGTGTAAATAAAAGGGAATTACAACGTTCACTCGGGTTGCCAATCTCTCCCCACACCCCGCTCTATGCGCTCATCTCACGGCTTTCCGAACAAAAGGGACTGGAACTCCTCATTGAAATTATGGAACCTCTCCTGCGCCTTGACTTACAGCTCGTCATCCTGGGATCGGGCGATAAGGCGTATGAAAAATTTTTTGAGCGCATCAGAAAGCGCCATGCGACAAAGGTGGCAGCGCACCTCGAATTCGACACCATCAATGCCACGAGGGTCTGTGCGGGATCTGATATGTTCCTGATGCCCTCCCGATTTGAGCCCTGCGGGCTGGGGCAGCTCATTTCGCTGCGCTACGGATCAATTCCTATCGTACATTCGGTAGGTGGCCTCAAAGATACCGTGGTGGATTTTAATCCACGCACCGGCACAGGGAACGGATTTGTGTTCCGCACGTATGATTCCCGCGATTTGCTGGTGGCGATTACACGGGCACAAACAAATTATCGCTACCCAACATCCTGGCAGCGCCTTGTGCAAAATGGTATGCGGCAGGTGTACTCGTGGGAGCTGCCCGCGTTAAAATATATCAAAGTGTACCACCGAGCAATGACATTTAAAAAAACATACCATGGAAAATAACCGCTGGAAGCTGCCAATCGCGGTAAGTGTGTGGTTGCTGTGTCTCACCGCCTTATGCACCGCCATCACATCGAAATGGTTCGCTAACGAACGACAGCTCCTCTTCCCTACCACAGTTCTTTTGGCTATCAATAGCCTTATAATTCATCAAGTGCTTATCAATGTTCATGACGTTCCAAAAAAAATTTTTTTCATACTCCTGCTTCCTGCCGCCCTATTCGCCTATCAACCATCTACCACGTCAAGTGATTTCAATGATTATATATCCTGTGCTCAAGAATTCATCAAAGGAGTAAATCCTTATGAAACCCCTTGTAATATAGATCACACGCGCCGCTATATATATGGACCGATCTTCCTCTTGCTCAGCGCAACACCCCATCTCTTCACCTCCGAGAATCTCATACATTACTTCTCCTTAAAAACACTCATGATGATTGCGCAAATAGCCAATGTGGTACTTTTGTTTAAACTACTCGCCGTCGCAGAGCCGCAGTCGACTGCGTTACAAAAAACATTACTCTATGCAACGGGTCTTATCATCATGTTTGAATCGCTGCAAGGAGGCCATAATGACACCTTGGTAGTCACCTCCCTCTTAGGGAGTCTCTATGCATATAGCAGAGGGGACATAACACGCTCAAGCATTTTCCTTTTTCTTGGCGGGCTCATTAAAATGATCCCGTTCTTTATGCTCCCGTTTATGATCGCGGCGCATTTTCACCACCGTGCAGAAAAGGGATGCGCCACACAAAAGGCACATTCACATGTCACTATTCTACTCATTGCAATAACTCTCGCGGTTGCCATTATCTCCCTTCCTTATTTCCATGCCTATTTCCATAATGTCATTGCCCTGAGCAATATCCATGCACCGAGCGATTTAAATATATTTCCCCTCCTGATATATGGATTTATCAAATTATTAAGCATACCGCCAATACCTGCGCTACACCTGACGGGTATCATTTCATTAGCGCTCGGCACCTCTCTGCTCATCGTACTCTATCTCCATGTATGGCGTTCTGGAGTGGTGGAGTATAAAAAAATGATAAAATATTTTCTTCTCACTGCTATAGCCGTATTCACCGTCTACCCCCATTGGGCGATGTCATGGTATCTTTTATGGATCCTTCCGCTCATTCTTTTATCCACTTCCCTCTCGATGACAAAAAAACTTTTTATAGGAGCCATGATGATTGAAATTCTCAGTATTGCCCTTCCCGTACCGCTTGCCATCATTATTTCATCAACAATTATGCTATATTATTATATAGAAAAATCGGAGATTCCTTTTCAGAATAAATATAGGTTCTTCCAGATTTTCCGTCAGTAAGAGTCCCCCTCCCTTAAGGTAAGGGAGGGCCGGGGTGACTTATGAGCGGGATGCGTCTGACCGCAATGGTGCGCCTCTAAGCCATTTTCACGCCAATCTCGTAACTCCCCTGTTCCCGGGTGTCCACCGGACACCCGTCCCGACAGAAATGTCGGGACCTCCTCTTACCCTAAGAGGGGGACGGGATGGGATGATGAACTGCCGACACAAATATCTGAAAAGCTTAAATATACCGATATATGTATTGGGCCAATTTCCTCCATCTCTACCAACCTCCGACGCAAAAACCGCACTGGATCAAGCGGGTCACCGCAGAATCCTACCGGAAGATCTTCACTGAACTCAAAAACGCGCCAGATGCGAACATGACGGTAAACATCAATGCCGTGCTCGTAGAACACTGGGATGCGTGTGGTGAAGACGATGTGATTGAAGACGTACGCACCCTGCTTGAACGAGGCCAGCTCGAACTCACTGGTTCTGCAAAATATCACCCACTCCTGCCGTTCCTGCCAAAAGACGAGGTGGTGCGGCAAATTGAATTGAATAATGAAACGCACCGTAAATACTTTGGTTCCTCCTACCAACCGCGTGGATTCTTTCCACCTGAAATGGCATTTTCTCTCGACCTCGCGCGCACCGTTCAAGAATTCGGATTTGAATGGATTATCGTGGACGAACTTTCGTTTCCGCGTGGTAAAGAACTGAAATACGACCACATCTATACTATCAAGGGAGTGAATAACTTCAACATCTACTTCCGCGAACGCCGTATGAGTTGGGTGATCCTTTCCGGCCAAATCGGCACCGGTAACCTTCTCATTGATTCGTTGGGTCAGCGTTTAACGCGCAATGAATATTTGCTAACTGCCATGGATGGCGAAACCTTTGGCCATCACCGGCCCGGACTCGAGCAACTTCTCTTTGAAATCTACCGTTCGCCGAAATTGCACACCATACTCATATCAGACCTGCCCCACTATTTTCCTCAACGTGAAGCGGTTACCCCCCAATCCTCCACTTGGGCGCTCATGGAAAAAGATCTAGAGCGCAAGGTACCGTTTGCGCGGTGGAAAGACGCGGACAATCCTATCCACGACATGCAATGGGAGCTCACCAACCTCGCCATTGAAACGGTGCGTGGCGCACACCGGAACGATCCAGGATACCCTGCGGTGCGCGACGCCCTCGATCGTGCACTCCACTCTGACCAGTACTGGTGGGCATCAGCCAAGCCATGGTGGTCCATCGAAATGATTGAACGCGGGGCAAAGGAACTGTATGATGCAATCTCAAAAACGCCCGGTATTAATGAAACAGTAAAGGAAGAAGCTAAACATCTCTACCACACCATTGTCTTTACCGCATTTGACTGGCAGCGGTCAGGACTTGTAGATGAACTCTCACATAAAGAAGACGAGGACATCCGGCAACGCACGGATGCGCAAATCCCCCAATTGCCTAAAAAAGAAATCGAAAAGATGGTAAGAAAATTGGAAAATGAAATGAATACGGTGGCCGCACGCCAGGAATTTGAGCGCGCTGCCCAAATCCGCGACCGCATCGCAGAGCTCAAACGCTACGCCGCCGACGTCGCCACGCCCAAGCCATCAGCAGAAGGAGATAAGGAATGGGAATTATGAACATTTTATTCGCCGCATCTGAATGCGCGCCGCTTGCAAAAGTGGGTGGGCTTGCCGACGTGGTGGGATCGCTTCCCAAAGCGCTGCGCCAATTGGGTACTGACGTACGCATTGCCCTTCCAAAATACGACGTCATTGATGATACAAAATTTCCTTCCAAAGAAATCACAACCTTCACGGTCCCGTTCAATGGAGAAAATCAAGCAATCACCATCTTTCAGACCAATCTGCCGGGGAGCGACGTTCCCGTCTATCTTCTTGATCATCCAAGCTTTTTTAGCAATGGTGGGGTCTATATTGAAGCCGATGCATCCTCCGGCGGCAGCAAAGCAGAACTCAATCGCTTCGGCCTTTTTTCCCGCGCTATTCCAGAGCTCTTCAGCGCCATTGATTGGCAGCCCAACCTCATCCACTGCCACGATTGGCAGACCGGTGCAATACCTACCTTAATCCGCAATGTACGGGCGAACGGCCGTTCGCCCCTACAGGAAATAAAAACCCTCTTTACTATTCATAATCTTGCGTATCAAGGGATTCACCCGCGCGCGGATGCGACACGCGCATTCGATCACGACCTTGCCAATGCGCTTACCCAACACCCCTACAACCCAAATGAAATCAACTTCCTTGCGTCTGCCATCACCCACGCTGACCGCATTTCCACCGTAAGCCCTACTTATGCACAGGAAATAAGCACGCCGGAATTCGGGAACGGTCTTGATGAACTCTTAAAAAACCTTCCACACCCGCCGGTTGGAATCGTGAATGGCATTGACACCGAGTATTGGAACCCTGCTACTGATCAATTTCTTGCCCTGCACTTTACAAACGCAGAAGAAGCATACCAAGCAAAATCAGCATTAAAAAAACAACTACAAACAGAGTTGCAGTTTCCAGTCAGCGAACCAGCACCTTTTCTGGTCATTGTGTCACGCCTCACAGAACAGAAAGGATTTGATATTCTCATTCCTACCTTGGAGGAGCTGCTGCCTACAAAAAATTTCCAGTGCGTTATTCTTGCAGCCGGTGACAAAAAATTCGCCGCGCCACTTCACGCATTGGCGCAACAATTCCCTCACAAACTCCACTTCGCCGAACGATTCGATGAACCATTCGCGCACCGGCTCTATGCCGCAGGCGATTTTTTCCTCATGCCCTCACGCTTTGAACCCTGCGGGCTTGGGCAAATGATTGCCATGCGCTATGGTTCAATCCCCATCGCAACCGCAGTGGGAGGATTATATGATACGGTGAAAGATGGGTATACCGGATTTGTCGTCCCGTCCTACGATGCCAGCGCACTTGTCGCCACCATCGAACGTGCACTTGCACAATATATAGAACAGCCCACTTCTCTCATTCAATTACGAGAGAACGGCATGCGCAATAATTTCTCCTGGACTCATTCGGCAAAAGAATATGGTAAACTATATCAGGAGATCGTAAATAATAACCAAGCTACAAGAAACAAGGGTACAAACAATAACCAATGACCAAAAATGCAAACTACAAACCGTTTGGATATTGGTTGTTGAGCATTGAGATTTGTTTGTAACTTGTATCTTGTATCCTTGTATCTTTTATGCCACATTCAGAAATCCGCACTGACCCCATCCACGACCGCTTCGTGATCATCGCACCAAAGCGAGGAAAACGCCCACACGATGTATTGCCCGCCGAGGTACCGGTATCGTCGCGCGAATGTCCTTTCTGCCAAGATCCGCTCATGCATACAAAAGGAATCTACACGGTACGCGATCACGCAAAGCCATGGTGTATTAAAGTAGTAAAAAACAAATTTCCCGTGGTATCTCCCACGAACCCGCGCGCGTACGGCACGCAAGAAGTGGTGGTCGAAACGCCGGAGCACAACGTCGAGATCGGCGAACTCCCTGATGAACACGTGGTGAAGATTTTTGAAACCTACATCGCGCGCACAGAAGCACTCTCCCGCGATAAAAAAATCAAATACATCCTAATCTTCAAAAACCATGGCGGCAAGGCGGGCGCGTCGCTCGTGCATGCGCACTCCCAAATCTTTGCCACTGGCTTCCTGCCGCCCCATATTATCGACAAACTTACTAAAGGCCAAGAATACCGCATTGCGCACGGCATCTGCTATTACGATGAACTTATTAAAAAAGAAGAGAAGGGACCGCGCAGAATCTTTTCTGATGCGCATATGGTGACATTCACCCCGTGGGCATCCATCTATAATTACGAGGCATGGATTATGCCGCGGCGCCATTTAGATAACATTACCCAGCTTACCCACGAAGAACTCCATTCGCTTGCCCTATGTACCAAACGCATTATCAAAAAGATAAACGCATTCCAGATCTCCTATAACTACTACCTCCACCAAGCGATCACCGACAAAGAAGAACATTTTTACCTGCGCATTGCCCCGCGTCGCGATATCTGGGCAGGGATAGAGCTCGGATCGCGCCTCATTATCAACACGGTATCACCAGAAACTGCAGCGCGATATTATCGATCATGAATCCCGTTACCGCTTATCTCACACCCATGATATCTGTCTTAGCTGCTCTGAAACACAACTTCCTCCGCGTATTTACCCCGCGGTTTCTGCGGTAACGGGATAAATCCGCACCTTTCCTAAGAGAGCGCATGGGGGCGCTCTCTTTATTACACTCAACCACGCTATTCTTAATTAGCCGGGCTCATTACCCATTGGCACCTGCGGCATGACCGAAGGAGTATAATCCTGCATGATGAAGCCCTGTGGCGCTTCAAAATTTACCCCCTGTCCACCTTTGATAATGGGCAAATAATAGTTCTGGCCATAGAGCGCCATGGTATTTTCAAACTCCTGCACTTTATCCCACAGCTCTTCCCCAAGAGATCGCACTTCATCATAATCGACGGGTCTTTGCTTGAGCAGCGACTGAAGTGCAGGTACTTTATCCTTGATCTCTGTGAGCATCGCGCGCAAATACGCTACCGTCTCGGTATCTAATTTCTTTGCACGTTCAAGGGACTTCAACTTGCGTTCAGACGCAGCAATCTGATTCTTAGCCTGCGAGAGCCCTTTCTGCATATTCGTGAGCATGTCTACAAACGACACGTGGTTCCAGTACTCCTCCATATTCCCGTAAAACTCGTCAAGTTTATCAAGCGCGGCATCCGGGTCGGTCTTGGCAAACGCCTTCGCATCACCTAACAACTGCTTCATGACGTCAAATAGCGATTGCAGCTCTGCCACAGGCTCGCTCAACTCCAGTTTCTTTTTTGCAGCATTCTGCGCGCGCTTCAATGCACTCTGCATTTTCTTGATTTTCTGATCAGACTGCTTGATCATGTTTCCCAACCGCTCGAGATCCCCAAGCCGCGGCCCCCAATCCTGCATCACCATTGCTACATCTTCCATGTCCCCAACAACTGACTCTACTTCTTCTACGGACTTTGCGCTCTTAATCTTCTTTACCAGCTCTGGGGCTCGTGTGAGTGCATTCTCAAGCTCCGGAGGGATACTCACGCCTAATCGCACAAGCTTACTCTTCATTCTATTCACATATTTCTGCATTTCGCTCACGCCTCGTACAAACTGATCCATACCCCTTTTCATCATCTTGAACTGCTCCTCCTGCCTCCGTTGTTGTTCCTCTTCACTCGGCTCTCCCCATCCTCCCCCTTGCTGACCATATATGCCCTGGTCGCCTGACGATTGCCCTCCTGGATAGGGACCTTGGTATTGCCACGGCTGTCCTTCCCGAGAAGGATATTGGGTTGGTTGAGGTTGGACAGGAACCGGGGAGGGTTGTGACAAGGATTTAGGTTTATTCGTACATTCTGCCGGGCAATTTTCACTATTCTCCCCTTTTTCAATATTACACCAGCGGTCGCCGCAAATAGCGCCGTCACCCACAAGTTTCTTGCCACTGCCTAACTGTACGCACCCGCCATATTGGTCACATTGACCTCCTCCACAAAGTGGGTCCACTGTGCCGGTCGGTGCTCGTACACATTTCCCCTCTTGAGCTACTTGGCATTGACCACACTTTAATGCCGGTACTGCCGGTGCAGGCGTAGGAGTAGGTTGATATGTGTTTGTAACGGTGCATGGTTGCGAATTCCCTACACAACTATTAGTCTGCGGACACCAATAGTGCCCTGAAGGACATGTTGAAGAATTGCCCATACTCGGACAGGGCGACATTTGGCACCATCCCCCCGAACCGCTCGTGTTCGGACACCAGACTTGATTACTCGGACAGCCGCTCGAAGATGGCGTCGAAGAAGGACACGGTCCTGTCTGACACCACCCCATACCGCCGGATGAAGGGGTACACCATACCTTTCCCTGTGCCGTGCAGCTCGCAGAGTCAGTAGGCCATGAACTAGGACTGCAGGGGGTATTCATTGGCACGCACGTGCCATTACACATATATTGGGTGGAAGGGCAGCTTGGGTACATCATGCCAGATTGAGAGGGGCACGGCGGCATTTGGCACCAACCCCCAGAGCCGGAAGAGCTCGGGCACCAGACCTGTCCGCCGCTGCAGCTTCCTGTAGATGAAGATCCCGCATTGTCAGGAGGACAATTCTCCGGTTTGTAATTCGATCCGTTCGTTAAATAACTTGGGTAATTATAATCGCATGACCGCACCGAGTTCAGCTGGCAATACCTTTTCCCTGTTGAATCCCATCTGCTATAGGCAAATCCGGGACATGAATTCGCGTCACCTGCATAGTTGCTCCCTGACTGGTTTGACGACGAAGAGCCCATGCAACTTTGAGGACACCCATCTGATCCGTAATAACAACCGCTGGGGCACTTCGCGTAGTTACACATGGGATAGGTGCTCCCTGGTTGTTGATATTCGCCAGAACACGTCGCTTGAGTATAGCAACCACTCGGACAACCGTTGGTCCAAGTGCATCCGTTGGGACATAGGGAATAATTACAGTTCGGCGTAGTCATCCCCGGTTGTTGATAGGACCCTGAACATGAAGTCGGGGCAGGATAGGGGGTTGATGAAGGGCAGGGAGGATATTGGCACCACCCGCCAGAGCCGGAAGAGCTCGGGCACCAGACTTGTCCGCCGCTGCAAGAAACTGATCCGCTGGGTGGAGGGGTAGATGAAGGACACGGCGGCATTTGGCACCACCCGCCCGAACCACTCATATCAGTACACCACACCTGACCTCCTGAACACGAACCTGATCCGCTGGATGGGGGAGGAGGGTGAGGGCATGGCGGCATTTGGCACCACCCGCCAGAGCCGGAAGAGCTCGGGCACCAGACTTGTCCGCCGCTGCATGAACTCGAATCAGGAGGCGGAGGAGGTGGTGGATTACTATCACCCGGAGGAGGGCTGGTTGGCGGTGGTGGATTGGTAGTAGGATCACCTGGAGGTGGGGGTGGTGGGGTGTCTTCTTGTGCTGCCCTTACGGTTGATTCACCTAATACAGAACGCGCAGGTAGAACTTCATAGCTAATGACGCTGCGCCCGCTCGGATTGGGAAGGAGCGCAATACGCACCGCTTGATCACCTTTGCTGAACACCACCTGATCTCCGCTTTGTGCAGCTACTTGCCAACAAAGGCCTCGCATCCGCTCTTGATAAAATCCCATAATTTCATAATCCTTTGCCCTCGTAAGGTACTGGGTTGCACCGGGATCTGCATAGGAGAGGCGCACCGCATCTATAAAACGCGGCACTGCGATATTGTGGTCAAGGCCATTCACCACCGATTGGCCTTGTAATGAGGCGCTCACACAATCCTTGCGCGGCGCAAGCGCTTGGGATTGGATATCAAAATCGCTCTTCTGATATCCAGAAGGGACGCTCCATTGTTGTGCGATTACCCCAACCGACACTGCAGCCGCGAGCAGGAATACGCGCAAAAAAAGTTTTGAGTGTGACATATGTTTTTGTTTTATGCAGTCTCACGAGAGACCTTGTATAATAAAAAACCTGCCGGAGTGCGGCATGGAAAGTTACAAAAAACATGGATCAGCTGATCCCATCCAACACACATCACGCACAATGAAGGCAACCCTTAAGCTTCCCTTCATTGTTTCTTTTATTTATTTTTATTATCGTTAAAATCAGTATAACATAAAATTTCAACCGTGACAAGTATGAATACTGTAACTATTCAGTGTTTCCCGGAACGCGAAGGGAATCGCGATTTTTGAGGGCTCTCATCGTCCAGCGTGAGAATCGCGGCCCGAAAAAATCGTCGTACCTTGAGCGTTCTGCCGTTGATAGGGGAAA
>JBFLWV010000048.1:0-20460 GCA_040757655.1 Patescibacteria group bacterium
GACACAGTAAACATTTAAAGAGCTTGCTTTTTTAGGCATAGGATGGATCAAAATCAGTCTGTAAACAGAGACAATTAACCGTTTTTATCCAATCTATACCTAAGATGAGCCAAAGTTCAATTATTAACTGATGTTACGCAGAAAAATTCAAATGTTGCTAACACAAGCCATTTTTCAAATCAGCCAATACCGCTTGCGTAAGATCAAAATTTGGCTCAAATAGAAGATTCCGTCCAATTAAGATTTATTCTCGTGCGTAACATCACTTATTAAAAAGCGCTATTATCGGTACGCTACCACATCAGTTATTAAGTTAATTGTAAACGATGTAAAAAATCAGCGCAATTTCAGCTAACTGGTTGATATGTGGAGAGAAACATGATTAGTATACCAAATTTGTATGATATGTGGAATGTGTGGTATCCTAATTTTATATTTTATGGCTAATCTATTGGATATTTTAATCCGAGAAATGGAATTGCGCAATTATAGCAAGAAAACCATTGCCGCGTATACGAGTGTGGTTAAAAATCTATTTACCTTCTATAAAAAGCCGTTACGCGATTTAACGCGGGAAGAGATTAAAGAATACTTGTACCAAAAACAGCAAAAGAACTTATCCAGCCAGACCATCGCGCTTGCGGCAAATGCCATAAATTTCCTCTATAGCCAGATTTATAAGAGGCAGGATTTTGAGAAAATTCGACATCCCAAACGAAGCCAGAAGTTGCCGGAGGTATTGAGTCACAGTGAAATTGAAAAAATTTTAGAACAGATTGATAACATCAAACATCGTACGCTTATTGCGTGCGCATATGGAGCAGGGTTACGCGTCAGCGAAGCGGTGAGACTGCGCGTACAGGATGTTGATGTGTTCCATAGGACAATCATGGTAAGACAAGACAAGGGTAGAAAAGACCGCATGACCGTGTTATCAGAAAAGATAGTAACTGATTTGGAAAAAATTCTTGCGGGGAGGGAAGGACGCGATTGGGTATTTCAAAGCGAACGTGGTGGGCGGTTGACCGAAGCCACGGCGCAAAAAGTATTTTATGCCGCTCTTAAAAGAACAGGGATTAGTAAGCATGCGACATTCCATTCTTTGCGGCATTCGTTCGCCACGCACTTGTTGGAAAATGGCGTTGATGTCCGTTATGTGCAGGAACTCTTGGGGCATGCGAATATAAGAACGACGCAGATTTATACCAAGGTCACGAACCCGAGCTTGAAGAATATAAGGAGTCCGTTGTGAGTTGATTTTTTTCTGGATTCCCGCTGGAGTTTACCCCGTACAGAGATACGGGGCAGGAATGACAACGGCGTAATTGGATAAGTGCTATATTTGAATTATGAAGCGATCTTGGTTTGCCATTGTCTTATGCGGTATTGCAGCGTTCTTTTTCTTAAGCGTGATAGCGAGCGCGCCGCAGGTAGGTGAGGGGAGGATGTTTTTTGATTCGCCTGACGAAACGGCGAATTATTTTTGGACCCAAAGGGTGGCAGATGGCAAGCCATTGTGGTATGAAGAACCGTTAGAGGTCATTGGAAATTCACTTTTGAAACCTCGGAGCATAAACGTGGTAGGGACAAGGGTGGTGCCGGGGAGTTTTATCGGGCTTCCATTGTTGTATGGTTACATGGCGAAATGGTTGGGCGTGAATGCGATACCTTATCTCACGCCGCTGTTTGCTTCGTTGGCGGTGATCGCGTTTGGATTTTTAATGAGGAAGCTGTGTGATCCCGTCATGGGATTGTTAAGCGCTGCCTTGCTTGCGGTGCTCCCGCCGTGGTTTTATTATGCAAGCCGGGGGATGTATCATAATGTGCTGTTTGTGAGTTTGGTGATCGTTGGTATTTGTTTATTGGTAAATGTTTGTTTCTGGATTCCAAGCATCTCGGTGCGGAATGACGGAAGTGGGAAGACCTACCTGCGAGAAGTGATAAAACTGATTACGTACGGCATCGCGGGACTGTTCATAGGATTTTCTCTTGTCGTGCGTTCATCCGAATTGATCTGGGTAGCGAGTCTTGTTTTCTTTTGTCTTCTATTTTTATGGCGCAGGGTGAATATACTGGGTTTGATGCTCTTTCTTGCCTGCGGCTTGTTTGCATTTATTCCTTTGTTTGTAAATAACATTGCGCTTTATGGCGCGCCGATATCTATCGGGTACCGCGGCGTGCAGGGGATGGAGCTGGGAGATTTTATATCCAAACTTCCCGAGCCGCAGTTCCGCAATCTGTTTTTTGCGCCGTTCGGCATTTCTATGGGACAAATTCGTATCACGGTGGTGAGGTTTTTGGTGGAGTTTTATTGGTGGTGGTTCTTGGCCGTGGTTGCCGGCGTTATGACAGTCGTGGCGCGCATGACGCGGAAACGGGATCGGCGCGAAATAAAGACATGGGGAGGTTATCTCTTGGTTGCTGCAGTTGCTGGCACCGTGCTTATTGTTTATTATGGTTCATGGGCATTTTCCGACCGCATTGACCGGCAAATAGTTTCATTGAATACCTCATTTTTCCGTTATTGGTTGCCTATTTTTGTGCTTGGCATCCCTGTCATTGCCGCACTTATCGTGCACTCTGCGCGTTTAATGAAATCTAAATGGTTACAGGTTATTGCTATGTGCGCTCTCGTGGCAGCGTTTGCCCTTCCTTCCGCAATGAAAGTATTAAATGGCACGGACGAGAGTTTATGGAAAGTACAGGTACGGTTACATACTGCACCACTTGAATTGGCAGCGCTACAAGCTGTGGTTCCTCGCGATGCGGTCGTGGTGACGTTTCCGCAGGCGGATAAGGTGCTTTTCCCTGTATATCCGCGTCTTATTAGTGCACTGGTGACGCCAGAGGATTATCGCGCAGTGGGACAATTGGCACAAAAATTACCAGTGTATTACTATACGTATGCGCCTCCGGAATTCGTGGAGTTCATCATCGCTCCGGTATTCAAAAGTCACGGCCTTCAGGTGCGCGAAGGAAAAGAAGTGTTTACGCACCGGTGGGTATGGCGCATACTGCCTGATATGGGATCATTTGCATTACGTTAATCTATGCCCGGTAGTGAAACTTTAAATGCGGTTATGTTCCATTATGTTTATGTGTTAAAAAGTATGACATATGATCAGTTGTATATCGGTTATACCACTGATTTAAGGAGAAGAGTTCAGGAACATAACCGTGGCGAAACTTTTTCTACTAAACGTTATATACCATGGAAACTAATCTACTATGAGGCATGCTTAGACGAATTAGATGCAAAGAGAAGAGAACGATACTTAAAAACAAACCAAGGGCGAAGACTTCTTAGACGTCGACTTAAGGAGTATATGTATAAAACGAAAAAGTTTTAAAGTTCTACTACCGGGTATGTATATTCCCTCAAAAAAAATTTTAGATAAGTATGCCAAGGTCCTCGTCCGCTTTGCGCTGAATTCAGGTAGGGGGATAAAGAAAGATGATGTCGTACTCTTGCATGTTCCAGAATCAGCAAAACGGTTGTACGTTGCATTGAGGAATGAAGTGCTGTGCGCAGGAGGAACCTTTATCTCGCAATACATGCCTGATGGCGTTGCGCGTGAGTATTATGAGCTTGCCTCTTCGGAACAATTGCGCGCCTTTCACGCAAAATATTATCGCGGCCTTGTGGATCAGATTGACCATTCAGTGTTTATCGCGGCAGAGAGTGATATGCATGAGCTGGAAGGTATACCTCCAAAGAAAATTATACTGCGCCATCGTTCTTTCAAACCCTACCAACTTTGGAGAGAAGAAAAAGAGAGTAAGGGTAAGTTTACCTGGACCATTGGCCTTTATGGCACACCCGCAATGGCGCGGGAGGCGCGTATGAGCCTAAAAGGTTATTGGCGTCAAATTATTAAAGCGTGTTTCCTTGACTATGCGAATCCGGTCACGCAATGGAAAAAAGTTTTTTTGGATATTCAGACCACGCAAAGGGCGCTCAATCGTCTGCCGATTGAATCACTGGAGGTGAAAGGCGATGGGATTGACCTCAAGGTGCGGATCGGCAAGGGAAGGCGGTGGCTTGGCGGGAGTGGCAGGAATATCCCCAGCTTTGAGCTCTTCATCTCTCCTGATTGGCGCGGGGCAGAAGGAACGATACAATTTGATCAGCCATTGTATCGATATGGGAATCTCGTGGAAGGTATTACTTTGGTTTTTCAGAATGGAGAAGTAGTGCGCGCGCATGCAAAGAACAATGAGAACCTGTTGAAGGAAATGATCAAGACTGATCCGGGAGCGGGGAGAATCGGCGAGTTTTCCCTGACCGACCGCACGCTCTCCCGCATTACCAAATTCATGGCAGACACCTTATATGACGAGAATAGGGGAGGTGAATTTGGTAATATGCACCTCGCCTTAGGAAAGGCGTATAAGGATTCCTACACCGGCAATGCTGCCAGGCTTTCAAAGGCACAATGGCGTTCACTTGGCTTCAATGAATCAGCTATTCACACTGATTTCGTGACGACGACGAGGAAGACGGTCACCGCAATTTTGAAAGGGGGAAAGAGAAAGATAATTTATCAAGATGGAAGGTTTATTTTATAAAATCCCAAATCCCAAACCCAAATGTCAAAAGAAATCCCAAGTTCAAAATCAAAGTTTGTATTGACTGTGGTGAGGAGGTTTTTCTTAAGCGTGGTCATGGTAGTCTTTGTCTATTTCTTCATTCGTGATATAAATCCTTCAGGGATGTTGAATGTGAAATACGATTTTTGTAAACCATCTCCTTACCTATCAGCATTATCACCTATGGGCAGGGTGCTCCCCCTTGAACGCGCGGACGGCTATTGTTTCCAGCGCATGGTGATTGATCCGATATACGTGGATGTGCGCCTGCCCCAGCGCTATGACGCGGTCACAGTCAGCGCGGAATATAGGAAACCCAAGGAGCAACCGTTGTCAATCGGAGTGAGGACGTCATTATTTGAGTGGCAGTGGAAAATGGAGAGACTTGATGATGACGGACAAGAAGAATGGCAAACGCAAAAAGTCCAATTCGACCTGCTAAACATTCCTCTTGACCATCGCCGCGTCCGTTTCATTATTTCCTCATCTGGATTAGCTGATTTGGGCAAAGAGATCGAGTTTCGCGAGCTCACCTTCACGTTTAAGAAACCATCGTTGAATATAGCGATGGTAAAGCGATGGCTCGCGTCATTCGTTGAATAATATAGGACGTATAAGACGTATAAGACGAATAGAACGTATAAGACGAATAGGACAAATATTTGAATTATGGTAAAAGTTTTTTTACATGAACTTACGCGCGCGCTCGGTATATTCGTGTGCGTAGGGTTGGTGTTGGAATGTATCAAGGAGGGATTAGTTTCAAATTCCTTTGATTTACATCTCGCTCTTGTCGCTTTCGTTCCTTTGCTTATCTTAGATATTTTCTTTATACTTAAGAAGCAAGAGAATGTTGGATATAATATGGTACTATGACCATCGTGCTGTGTGCCAGCATGAGTTTTGCCAAGGAGGTGAAGGAGACTGCCCTTGCGCTTGAGCGTTTGGGGCACAGAGTATTGCGTCCCTTACAGCATGAATTATGGCTTGAACATGGGATGGAAAAAGGGAGAGAGGGGGAGTTGGAGTTCATGCGAGAGTATGACCTCATGCGGAGACATTTTACGCATATGAAACACACTGACGCGCTCGTGGTGTTGAATTATGAGAAGAAGGGCATAGCGGGGTATATCGGTGGGGGAGTGCTCATGGAAATGGGATTTGCGCACGTGCTCCATAGACCTATGTATCTCCTGCATCCCATGCCAGACGTTTCGTACCGCGACGAGATAGAAATAATGAGTCCAGTTATTCTCCACGGTGACCTGTCAAAAATTCCGCTCCATACTCCTTCTCGTGTTTCTGCAGGCACGGGGGAGCTGAAGGAAGGTCGAATGAAACGGGTAAGCACCTTTGACCACCAAGGTAAGGAGAACGGATTCTTAATGGAACTATTGAAGGAAGGTCGGTGCACGAAAGCGTATCTCACCGCCGTTACCCCCGGATCTTTCAAAGGGTATCATCTCCATCGGGTGCGGGCGACCAACTATGTGGCGGTGCGCGGGAAGATGCACGTCATTCTCTATGTGAGACAAGGTAAGGGATGGCACCGTGTTGAATATGTCCTCGATGCCGTGAAAGGCGACATCCTCCATATTCCAAGTGAAGTGGCGACAGGATTTGAGAGCGCCACCGCGGAAGAAGCGTGGATGGTCAATTTTCCCGAGCCTCCCTATGATCCAGAGCTGAAGGATGAGCAGGTTGAATACTCTGAAAATGAATTACAACAAGGGATAGTTAAGTGAATTTCGAAAAATTCTTACATTAATAATTTTTATAAACCCCAAACCCCAATGACCAATGGCCAATCAAACCCCAATTACTCAATGACTAATATTGGTCATGAGGATTTTGGATTTTATTGGGAATTGGGATTTGGAAATTGGGATTTTCTCACTATTTATGTCTGATTGTCTCTTTTGCAAAATCGGCACACACGATATCTCTTCGAAAGTGGTGTACGAGGATAGCGAGACGATCGCGTTCCTCGACATCCATCCATTATCTGCGGGGCACACGGTGTTGGTATCCAAAACCCATGCACCCACCGTGACGACCCTCCCCTCGCATGCACTCACCCCCCTTATCACGGCGGTGCAACGGGTCGCTCATATCATCGAAGCGGCGCTCAAGCCCGATGGGTTCAACATTGGATGGAATCATGGTGAGGCGGGCGGGCAGACCATTGGCCATCTCCATATCCATATTATCCCGCGGTGGCAGGGCGACGGCGGCGGCTCCATCCATACCATCGTGCACAATCCTCCTGCGGAGGATCTGGATGAGATTTATAAGAAGTTAAGATCAGTGAGCACATAAAATCCCAAATCCAAATTTCAATTGCCTGCCCGCCACAGCCTTCATGAGGGGGCGTTCCATGTAGGAGAGTAAATGTTCTCATTTTAAGGATGTTACCGTCCCTCTCGACAGGCGTAGGCAGGCGGGTCAAATAAATGACCAATGGCCAATACCCAATAGCCAATCAAACCCCAATTACTCAATGACTAATATTGGTCATGAGGATTTTGGATTTTATTGGGAATTGGGATTTGGAAATTGGGATTTAAAAACATAATCGTTATCCAAACTATGAGATATCATATAAGAAATATATCACTCGCAGCACAAGGGAAGAAACGTATTAACTGGGCTTCGCGCGAGATGCCTGTTCTTAAGCTCATCGCGTCGCGTTTTGTAAAAGAGTCACCATTGAAAGGTGTGCGCCTTTCCGCGTGTTTGCATGTGACTGCGGAAACTGCAAATTTAATGAGGACATTACGCGCAGGCGGCGCTGACGTGTTGTTGTGCGCATCGAACCCTCTCTCCACGCAGGATGATGTGGCGGCCGCGCTCGTGAAAGAAGGTGTGCCCGTGTTTGCCAAACGTGGAGAGGACCGTGCAACATTTTATCGCCACCTTATTGCCGCCCTTGACCATCATCCACACCTCACCATGGATGACGGTGGCGACCTTATTCATCTTTTGCACACGAAACGCAGATCGCAATTGAAAGAGATTACTGGCTCATGCGAGGAAACCACGACAGGGGTCATTCGGTTAAGAGCAATGGAACGTGAGGGAAAGCTTTGGGTGCCAGTGATAGATGTAAATGACGCGAAAACAAAGCATTTTTTTGATAACCGTTACGGTACTGGTCAATCGACGGTAGATGGCATTGTGCGTGCCACCAACGTGCTACTTGCCGGAAAGGTATTCGTGATCGCGGGATACGGATGGTGCGGCAAGGGGCTGGCGCAGCGCGCGCGCGGATTCGGTGCGCGGGTGGTAATCACGGAAGTGGATGCGGTGGCGGCAATTGAAGCAGTCATGGATGGGTTTGAAGTGAAGCCCATGGGAAATGTTGCACCCGAAGGTGATATTTTCGTGACTGCGACTGGCGATATCAGCGTGATACGCAAGGAACATATGCTGCGCATGAAAGACGGTGCAATCCTTGCCAACACAGGGCATTTCAATGTGGAGATTGATGTCGCTGATTTAGAGAAAATGGCAAAGGCGAAGAGGGTGGTACGGCAGAACGTCGTAGAATATACGTTAAAATCAGGACTATGCCTTAATCTTATTGCCGAGGGCAGGCTCGTGAATCTTGCGGCAGCCGAAGGGCACCCTTCCGCGGTCATGGATATGAGCTTTGCAAACCAGGCTTTGTCTGCTGAATATCTCTATCAACATCGGGGCACTTTGCCGCCAAAGGTATACCATGTGCCACAGGAGATCGATGAGCGCATTGCCACGCTGAAGTTGAAGGCGATGGGGGTCCGTATTGATGTGTTTACTCCCAAACAGAAAAAGTATCTTCAGAGTTGGCAGGAAGGAACATGATGAAAAATCCAAAACTCCAATTTCAAATGTCAAATAAAATCCAAAGCTCAAATGTCAAAGTTTGACGTTGGGATTTTGAGCTTTATTGGAAATTGGGATTTGGTCATTGGGATTTTTCATTGTATGATCGACCTTCACACTCATTCTCTCCAGTCTGACGGCACGGAGACTCCGCGGCAGTTGGTGGAACGCGCGAGAGGCGCGAAACTTACCCTTTTTGCCATAGCAGACCATGATACGGTAGCAGGATTGGAAGAAGCTGTGCATGCCGCACATGAATTCCATATTGCACTCATTCCCGCACTCGAGCTTACCGTTGACTTCCACGGAGGACATGCACACATCTTAGGTTATGGCATTGATTGGCATTATAACGAATTATGCAATGCGCTCCTCTGGCGTCAGGAAGGCAGGAAGGTGCAGTTCAGGGAGAAAGTGCGGTTAGCCAACAGACGATTGCATGATGACAAAAAGGGCGAGCTGGATGCAGATGAATTATTAAGGGAAATGAAAGGCATTCCCGGAAGGCCGCATATTGCGCGCGCGATCGTGGCTAAGGGGTGGGAATCAAAATTTCGTCCCGCGTTTGACAAATATCTCACTGATTACGTGCCGGAGACTGCAGCGTTTAACCCTCGGCAAGCGATTGAACTCATTCATCACGCAGGAGGCGTGAGTTCACTTGCTCATCCCGGGTCGGGTGAGATAGGATTAGGGAGGTTTGCAAGGACCGAACCAGAGGTTCGGAGCGCGCTGAAAGAGCTTAAAGTATTGGGGCTTGATGGCGTGGAAGCATGGACTCCTGCGCATACCTCTGAAACGCGCGCGTTCTATGAAACGCTGGCGAAAGAACGTAAGCTTATGATCACTGGCGGCACAGATTGGCACGGGCCTACCTTTGATGCGCCAGCGCCGGGACAGTATGAGATTCCTGACCATATTGGAGAGGCGCTACTAGGGCGATTAAGGAATAATAGATAATGAGCAATCAATCCTAAATTTCCAATGTCTCATTTTCAATTTCCAAATAATGTCCCAATGCCTCAATTTTCAAACGCTTGAACATTGATCATTTGAAAATTGGGTATTGAATTTTATGTAGAGTTTAGAGTTTAGAATTTCTCAATGAGTATGCGCATCTTCATCACCGGCGGCGCGGGATTCATGGGGAGCAATTTTATCCGCTACATATTTGGTACATACCCGCAGTATGTGGTGATGAATTTTGACAAACTAACCTACGCGGGCAACCTTGAAAATGTGAGGGATTTGGACGGTGATGCACGCTACCAATTCACGAAAGGAGACATTGCTGACGAGAAAGCGCTCAAGGGAGCAGTGGCAGAGTTTAAGCCTGATGCGATCATCAATTATGCGGCGGAAACTCACGTCGATCGCTCGATTCAGACGCCAAAGGATTTCATCATGACCGATGTGATCGGTACGTACACGCTCCTTGAAGCAGTAAGGGAGTTCCATATTCCGCGTTTTCTCCAGATTTCTACCGATGAAGTCTACGGCAGTACCGTCCGGGGGAAATTCACCGAGGAGAGCCCCTTTAATCCTTCAAGCCCGTATTCTGCATCGAAAGCAGGCGGGGACTTAATGACCATGGCGTACTGGAAGACCTATCGAACGCCCATTATCCGCACACATTCCTGCAATAATTTCGGCCCGTATCAGTTTCCAGAGAAGATTATTTCTCTCTTCATCACAAATATTTTGGAGGCCAAGAAAGCGCCGCTCTACCAAGGGGGGGAGCGGAACGTGCGTGAGTGGATTTACGTGGAAGACCACTGCCGCGCTATTGATCATATACTCCATTTTGGCGAATTAGGTGAAGTCTATAATATCGGTTCTGGAGACGAAATCACCAACATTGAGCTCACGAAGCGTTTATTACACCTATTGCACGCAGGCGAAGATTTAATTGAATACGTTGCTGACCGTCCGGGGCACGATTACCGCTATGCCTTGGATTCCAGTAAACTGCGCGAACTGGGCTGGGCACCGAAGTGGTCGTTTGATGAAGCGCTTGCAGAAACGGTGGAGTGGTATAAGGAACATGAGGGGTGGTGGAAGAAGTTAAAAAATAAAGATTTTAAAAAGTATTATAAGCAACAATATGAAGAGAGGATATGAATAGCATAATGCTAATGCTCGGAGGTAGACGATTTTACTCGGCGTCGCGATCACACAGCTTGATGCGCCTTTCCGCCTCGAAAATCGCTACCTCCTCGCTCTCGTTATGTTTATTAAAGATAGAGTTGAGAAAAAGTCTATAAAGAGGTATAGAAGGGGAGACGAGTGGCGTTGGTTATGGAAACTTGCGCCTTCGTTTCGTCACCGGGGGAAGGGGGAGGAGCAGAAGGTATTGCGTGACAGAAATTATTATCCGTGGTGGCAAAGAATTGTCCATTGGTTTATTCCGCATGAGCGGAATGGGTACCGTCCCCACGCGGTGCATCACCACGCACTCATAGGGTATTCGATGGTGCTCATTACCGCAAAGGTGGGATTAACTCTCACGCTTTTTTTAAGCGTTCCCAATGAAGCGTATTTTTCCACACTTACTGCGCAACGGGTGGTGGATCTCACGAATCAAGCGCGGACAGAAGTCGGTATCTCGTCCCTCACCGTGAATCCTCTTCTTGAACGGTCAGCTGAAATGAAAGCGGAAGATATGGCCACCTTTGGATACTTTGCTCATACGAACCTGCAGGGCGAGAGCCCCTGGGAGGATTTCAAACGTGCTGGATATGAGTATACGTATGCAGGTGAGAATCTTGCCATGGACTTTCGTGAAGCAGAAGAAGTGGTGCGCGCGTGGATGGAGAGCCCGAAACACCGTGAAAACATCCTTAACCCGAAATACCAGGAAATCGGCATCGTGGTGACGACGGGGAAGGTAAGGGGGAGAATAGTGAATCTCATTGTGCAACATTTTGGCACTTCATATCTCGCCGCATCAAAACGCAGTTTTGCGCCATCAGCACTGGGTGCGTCTACACAAGGTACCGGAGAGAAGCCAACGCTTGCTGCCGCAGCCACACACGTTACGCTCGCGAAAAGCACTAAGCCAGTCTCCCTCAGCAAACTCATAGATGTGGGATTGTGGACATTTGCAGTGTTTGCGTTCGGCATGATCCTCCAGCTTGTGCTCACCATGGTCATTCATATCAAAATACAGCACCGCGGCACGATTTACGCGTGCCTCGCGGTGATCGCGCTTGCGGTGGGATTGCTCTATACCAATGTACATTTTCTGGAACAGTTTGGGGAAGTGCCTATCATTTTCTAAAATGACCAATGACCAATACCCAATGACCAATGACCCTTGTGAAGTCAAAATTCAAAATGCAAAAATCAAAAGTTCAAGTTAAAAATCAAAAGTTTTGAATTTTGCCTTGCAATTTTGACTTTTGACCTTTGACTTTTGAATTGGGATTTGGGCATTATCGATTATCTTCCTTCCGCCGAAAGCACCGTCTTAATGGTTCTGAGAAGAATCGCCACGTCGAGCACGGTTGAGCGGTTTTTTATATAGTAGAGATCGTATTGCAATTTTTCCATCGTGTCTTCTGGCGAGGCGCTGTGATAGGTGCCGGAGATTTGGTCCCAACCCGTGAGGCCTGGCTTTACTGCGAGGCGCTCTCGGTAAAATGGAATTTTTTTACTCAACGCTTCCACAAATTCAGGCCGTTCAGGACGGGGCCCCACGAAGCTCATGTCTCCTTTGAGGACATTCATAAGTTGCGGTAATTCGTCAAGCCGAGTCTTGCGCAAGAAACGCCCCACCTTTGTCACGCGAGGATCATATGGCATTGCCCATTGGGGCCCGTTTTTTTCCGCATACAAATCCATGGAGCGGAATTTCATTGCGAGAAATATTTTGCCGTTTCTCCCCACGCGATGCTGTAGGAAGAATCCCGATCCCGGAGATTCAAGCTTGATGGCAGCATATATGAAAGGCGTAAGTGGCGCGGCCATGATGAGCGAGAGGAGTGAGAGCGCGAGGTCGAAGGCGCGTTTGAATATCTCATAGAGCGGCTTGTGCGCGCCGGTCGCGTGTTTCATGAACCATAACTCTCCAATGCTCTCAACAGGCACTTTTCCCGTGACCGTTTCATAGAGGGTAGGTAAATCAATGATCTGTGTGCGCACCTCCCTGTGCGTGAAAAGGGCTTGCAGGAGGGAGGGGGAAATGTGTTGGTCAGTCGCGGTGACGATGAGTTCTACACGTTCGTGTGTGATACGTGGCGCGATGTCTTCTCTCGAGGGGACAACGTGCAGAGGCAATCCAAGGTGACGCACGTGTTCGGATTCCTCAAGCGGGTACTCATCATCACGAACAATCCATCGGATGAGGGCATAGCCGAGCTGCGGGTTGCGATGCATGGTTGTTGCTAACGTGAGCGCATCTTTGGAATATCCCAGGACGACGGTGCGTATCAGGAGCGCCGAGCCCAGGAAATGGTTGAGCATTCTGCGCCAGAGCGTAATCAAAATGGCAGAAATTGCGACAAATAATATGAGGTTTACCCGCGGGGTAATACCGGGGCGGACCACATAGAAGAATATCGCGGCGAGTGCGGTGGCAGCAACCATTGCTTGGAGGAGCGCATGGGAGAACGTTTTTGAGTTGCGGGCGATTGAGAGCTGGTAGAGACCGGTGATGGCAAAGCTTGTGAGATAAATAATAAAGACAAAGGTGAAAGGGAGGAAGTGTTGCTGCCAACGCTCGGCAGAGGGGATGCTCCCGTAACGGATGAGGAGCGTGAAAAAGAGCGCGGCATACAGGATGGCGATATCGCCCGCGAATAATATGAGAGTGCGCCAACGGTGTGAGGAATGGGACATATGTAATTATTACCATTTTGCCTCAAAACCACGAGTTTTTCAAGTAAAGCTGTTTATGGTATCATGGTAACATTACCGTATGGTTGCAAAAATACAAAACGAAAAAGCAATCCTTCATCCCCTTGCGTGGGGGGTTATTGTTCCGCTTGCTTTGTGTTTGGTGACGCCGCTCCTGGTACATTCTTCATTTATTTTTCCCTTTATCTCTACCAAGACTTTCTGGTTTCGCAGCTTGGTTGAGGGAGCTGCTGCATTTTATGTGGTCCTTGCGTTCAGAGTTCCTTTGTATCGTCCGAAGCTGTCTTTGGCGATGAAGGCAATGGTTGGGTATCTTGCCGTCGCAATTATCGCAAGCTTGTTTGGTGAAAATTTGTACCGGAGTTTTTGGGGGAATATCGAACGCGGTGAAGGGCTCCTTACCCTCCTCCATGTCTTTGCATACGCATTTCTGTGCGCACAGGTGCTGAAGTCGCAAAAGCTTTGGGAGTGTTTCTTTGCAGGGAGCTTGTTCGTGGCGGTTTTAGTGGCACTCTATGGCATTGGGCAACGTTGGGGGGTGGACTGGGTATTGCATTCAGGAGACACAAGACTTTCCGCAACGATTGGTAACGCATCATTCCTTGCGGGATATCTTCTCATGCATACCTACATCGCGCTTTGGTTTGCGCTTTCCTCTCGTCCTCTCGCATGGCGCATCACCGCAGGGATCATCTATCTCTTCCTGTGGTATGTGGTCTATAATACCGGCACGCGCGGCGCATTGATTGCAGGCGCTGTCGTGACCGCAGCCATGGGCCTCTTTCTCGCTTTTCGCGCGCGTGAACATCGCATCGGGTGGCGTATAGCGGCGAGCAGCACCGTTATCCTCTTTATCATTTTTACCCTGAATATATTTTTACCACGCAATGCCTCCTGGGTCCAGAAAAGCCCAACCTTGAATCGCATCGCATCTATTTCTTTTTCTGATATTACCACGCAATCCCGCATGCTTACGTGGGAATCATCACTGAAGGGTTTGCGCGACCGGCCGCTCTTGGGATATGGATATGAAAATTATAATATCCCATTCAACAGGTATTTTAGCCCCCTCATCTACCGTGATGCAGGCTCGCAAGTGTGGTTTGACCGGGCGCATAATGTCATCTTTGACATTGCACTCACCTCTGGCATTCTCGGTTTGCTTGCGTATGCGCTCATGTTTGGCATGGCTTTCCGCGTTGCGTGGGTATACATTAGAAGCGATGCGTATCCATCACGGATCGTGGGGATAGTATTTTCCAGTCTTCTTTTTGCGCATCTTTTACAAAATTTTTTCGTGTTTGACATCCTTGCGACCTATATTCCGCTCATGTTAGTGTTTGGTTTCTTAGGAATGGCACCCCGCATCATACCCCACGCTGCTCCCTCTGCTGCATCACTCGCGGCGAAGCCAATATCAGGAGTAATGCCTGTCATAGGAGCGGCGGCTTTTTTCTTTTTTGCGTGGTATCAATTTAATTATGCACCGAGTATCGTGAACCGTGAAGGGCTTGATGCGATGCGTTTGCGGATGGAGGGAAGAGCAGAAGAGGCGACCGAGAAATTCATTATGGTGCTCCGGAAAAATACCTATCAAGCAGGCGAAATCCGTCTGAAACTCGCTGAACACGCGCTTGATTTGAGGGCGGGGACCGGATCGGTCACTGATGAGTTGGCCGCGCGCACCTACGAGTATGCCATTCAGGAGGTGTTGAAGAATATTGAATCATCCCCCAAAGACGCGCAATTATATCTTTACCTCATGAACCTGTATTATTCAGGGAGCAAATACCAGATGGACAGGCTTGCGCTCATTGAGCGTGTCGGCAAGGAAGCCCTTGCTTTGTCGCCCACGAGGCCGCAGACGTATTATCTCCTCGGGCAGGGCGCCGCAGGGAGGAGAGAGTATGAAAAGGCGGTGGAGTACTTCAAGACTGCGGTTGACTTAAACCCTGTGGTCGTGGAATCACACTGGAATTTATCAGTGGCGTACCGTCTGGCGAATCAAAAAGACGGTGAACGGAAAGAATATGAGACGCTCGCCCAGATGGGTTTCGGGTATGCAGAGCGGGAGAACTTAAGCGACCTTGATCTCACGCGTCTCACCCAAGGATATGCGTCATTAGGGGAATATACAAAACTCGCGGGATTATATGAGGTTTTCGTACGCCGTTATCCCACCAACGTGGAGTATCGGGCAAAGTTGGCTGCGGCCTATAAATCAGCAGGGGATTTTCCGCGCGCGCGGGCAGCGGCGGAGGAGCTCCTTAAACTCAAACCTGAGATGAACGCAGAGATTGAAAAATTTTTATTGGAGATCACACAAGAAGAAACGAAGAGAGAATTAAAGTGATTCCTATGACGGGCACCACGATCCGTACTTTGATAGGTTTAGGCATTTTTCTGGATGTCATCTGCGGTGGCAGCTGGGGATCAGTGAGTGCAGGACCATCAGTGGAGTTTAACAGACCAGAGGGCGCGGTCCGCATGGCAGCCATAGCTGAACTATCATCTTCTGTGAGCCGCAGCGAGCCTTCTGACATGGTCACACCCAATGACCCTGATTTTTATAAGCAGGAATATTTGCAGCGGATTAACGCGCCAGCCGCATGGGCGAGGAGCACTGGTGCGGGAAATATTATTGTCGCAGTCATTGATTCAGGCGTGGATATCACGCATCCTGATTTAAAAGAAAATCTCTGGGTGAATTATCGTGAAATTCCAGGTAATAAAATCGACGATGATGCAAATGGATATGTGGATGACGTGAATGGGTGGGATTTTGTGGCGAATACCCCTGATCCGAGCCCGAAATTTACCGAACCCTATTCAAAGTTGGGTATAAACCATGGCACCATCGTGGCAGGGGTTCTTGCCGCGCGGGGTAATAACAACATGGGGATTACGGGTATAGCGTGGAAGACAAAAATAATGGCATTGCGGGTCCTCGATGGCGTGGGGGAAGGGCGTACCGACAAGGTTGCTGCGGCGATTGACTATGCAAGAGCAAATGGGGCGCGGATCATTAATTTGAGTTTTGTAGGGCATGATTCCAGCGTCACCATGACACAGGCAATTTCCGATGCATGGAAAGCAGGCATCCTTATCGTTGCCGCTGCGGGAAATGAAGTACGGGAAGGCGTGAACCTTGATATAACTCCAGCGTATCCGGTATGCCAAGCAGGCACGAATGGAGAAAAGTGGGTTATGGGAGTAACCTCGGTTGATTTAGCCGACCGTCGCGCTAGTTTCTCGAATTACGGGAGACGGTGCGTGGACGTGGCTGCACCGGGAATGTCGGTATATTCTACAGTAGTGTTTCGACCGTCGATTGCAGGTTTTGAAGAACCATATTCTGGTTGGTGGACTGGTACTTCAGTGGCAGTACCGCAGGTTTCAGGACTTGCAGCACTTATTTGGTCTCTCAAGCCTACGCTTACGCTCGCTCAGCTTCAAGACATCATAAAAGAGCAGGCGCAGGATATAGATAATATGAACCCAGAGATCGGAGGGTTACTAGGGCGTGGACGGGTGGATATGCACGCATCGCTTGAGAAAGCGATTGGGACGACGCCAGGATCTCAAGAGGAGTACCCTAGGACTTCATCAGGTCCTGCGCCATCTTTTATCATCGCGGCGCAACGATCTGCGGGAGCGCCAGAGGTAAAGATATATAATAATAAGGCCTCGCTTTTGAAGAGCTTTTATGCTTACAATAGCGCATCACGCGTGGCGGTCAATGTCGCAGCAGCAGATCTCGATGGCGACAGGGAGCTTGATGTGGTGACCGGGGTGGGCAAGGGGGGCGCGCCGCAGGTGAATGTGTTTTCGCTCCAAGGCATCCTGAAGTCTTCTTTTTACGCATATAATCCCAATTATTTAAACGGATTCAATGTCGCGGCCGGCGATGTGGATGGTGACGGATATAAAGAGATCATTACCGCACCAATGCCGGGGGGCGGGCCTCATGTGAGAATTTTTTCCTTTGATGGAAAATTAAAGGGACAATTTTTTGCATTTGAGGAAAATGCCCGGTATGGTATACACGTTGCTACCGGTGATGTGGATGGTGATGGCAGTGATGAGATTATTATAGGGGCGGGTGCGGGCAGGACCGCTGCGGTGCGCGTATTTACCGGCCAAGGTGTCTTGAGGCGAGAACTTATCGTATTTCCTATTTCATTCACGGGTGGGGTAACGGTCGCTACGACTGATTTGGATGGTGACAATAAAAAAGAGATTATCGTTGGCGCGGGGTCAAGCGGCGGCCCGCAGGTGCGCGTCATTAACCAGGATGGCGGGGTGCTCATGCAATTTTTCGCGTTTGCACAGAATTTCAAAGGCGGCGTCCAGGTGGCAAGCGGCGACGTGAATCATGATCAGCGCGACGAGATAATCGTGGGCGCGGGTACCGGCGGCGGCCCGCAGGTAAGGGTATTTAACGCCTCTGGCACGCTCATGACGCAGTTTTTCTCATTCGCCCCCACTTCCCGTAATGGCGTAAATGTCGCGAGCGGGCAATAGTTGAATTGAAAATCAAAATGCAAAATGTAAAACTCAAAATAATTGAGTCCCGACTAGCTAGTCAGGGCGGAATTCCTTCATTTTGATTTTTGATTTTTGGATTTTAACTTATATTTTATGTCCATCTTTTACGTTTCTGGCAGGCCAAATGTTATCGTAACTGGTGCGGCGGGATTTTTGGGGTCGCATTTAGTCGAGATGCTTCTGAAAGGCGCGAATGTAATCGGTATAGACAATTTTATCACCGGTGATGAGCGCAATATTGATTCGTTTCTCTCCGATCCGCATTTCGAGTTCATCCGCCATGATCTGACCACGCCGCTCGATGTGCGGGTATTACCGGAATTGAAGAAATTTAAAGTCGCCGTGCAAGGGATACAGCAAATATTTCATCTTGCCTGTCCGACCTCCCCAAAGGAATACAACCGTATTCCCATTGAAACCCTCCACGCGAATGCGTATGCGACGAAGAACATGCTTGACGTGGCGCAACAGCATAAGGCAAGATTACTCTTCACCTCTTCAAGCGCGGTGTATGGTGAACTAAGCGTGAACGCTCCTGTGCCGGAAAAATGGTGGGGATATGTTGACCCGGTGGGGCCGCGATCTGCCTATAATGAAGGGAAGCGATTTGCAGAGGCATTATGCGCTAATTACCGGAATACGTACAGCATGGAAGTGGTGATGGTACGGATTTTCAACACATTCGGGCCGCGGATGAAACTCAATGACGGCAGACTGATTCCCGACCTCATCAGGTCGGCATTGAGGAACGAACCGTTGATCATCAATGGCGATAAACAATCAGTATCGACATTCTGCTATGTAAATGACATGATCGATGGCATGTTGAAAGCGATGGAAGCAAATCTGAATCAACCGGTCAACCTGGGGAGCGATGATCCGAAAGTGATCCATGAAGTTGCGGAAATGATTATACGCCTCGCACGATCTACTTCAATCATTGAATATCAGTCGCATTTACCTTACACTTCCCGCCAGTTGACGCCCGATATAAGTGTCGCGCGGAATGAATTGAGTTGGTGGCCTATGATGGCGTTGGAGGAGGGTTTACGCCAGACGATAGAATATATGCGCGCGATGACGCATATCTATGATATTGTAAGGGAATAGAGAGGAACGTAATTTGGAAATCTTAAATCCAAAATCCTAAACCCTAAACAAGCTCAAAACTCAAAATTGCAAGTCAAAATTTAAAACTTTTGAATTGAACTTTTGACTTTTGACTTTTGCATTTTGACTTGTTACATATTTAGAGTTTAAGACTTAGAATTTAGAGCTTACTCAATATGCGAGAATCAAGAAAATATATCTTCACCTCCGAATCAGTAACCGAGGGTCATCCTGATAAAATTTGCGACCAGGTGTCTGACGCGGTACTCGATGCGATTTACCGCAAAGATCCGTATGCGCGCGTTGCATGCGAATGTCTCACCACTACGGGATTGCTCGTGATAGCTGGTGAAATCACCACCACGACGTATGTTGATGTGCCCGGCATTGCGCGTAAGGTAATCCATGATATTGGGTATAATGATCCCTCGTATGGTTTTGATGCTGATTCGTGCGGTATCATTACCTCAATTCACGAACAGAGCCCTGATATCGCGCAGGGGGTGGTAGATGGTGAAGGAAAAAAGGGAGAAGGAGCGCGGGAGGTAAAAGGTGCAGGGGATCAAGGATTGATGTTTGGGTATGCGATCAGGGAAACCAAAGAGCTCATGCCCTTACCCATCATGCTTGCCCATAAACTTGCGCGCCGTTTGGCGCAGGTAAGGAAAGAAGGTGTCCTGCCGTATTTGCGGCCTGATGGCAAAACAGAGGTTGCGGTGGAATATGTGAACGGCAAGGCAGTGCATCTCGCGTCAGTCGTGATTGCGGCGCAGCATAATCCTGATGTGGATGAAACTACAGTTCAGAATGATGTGGTGCAGAAAGTGATTAAACCAGTGTGCGGAAAGTTATTTAACAGAGGAACGAAGGTATTTGTGAATGCAACGGGAAAATTTGTTCTTGGAGGGCCGGCAGGGGACACGGGACTCACCGGGCGCAAGATTATCGTGGACACCTATGGTGGACATGGAGCGCACGGCGGCGGCTGTTTTTCCGGCAAAGACCCGTCTAAAGTTGACCGTTCCGCTTCCTATATGGCGCGGTATGTGGCGAAAAACATTGTTGCCGCGCGGCTAGCGGACCGCTGCGAAGTGCAGCTTGCCTACGTTATCGGCGTGAAGGATCCGGTAAGCGTTTTGGTGGATACCAAGGGGACAGGGAAAGTATCGGATGAAAAATTAGCCATGGCAGTGCAGGAACTGTTTCCCCTTGATCCTGCAGGGATTATCAGACACCTCAAACTCCGCCGTCCCATTTACCTCAAAACCGCCGCTTACGGCCACTTTGGCCGCCTGGAGCCCACGTTCACGTGGGAAAAGACTGACAAGGTTATTGAGTTGAGAAAAATATTAAAGAATATTTAGTTACTGATGTTACGCAAAAACCAATAATTTGAGATAATAGTGGCATACTACCGTTAAAAACAAAACGTATGCCACCAAAACAAAAGGAATATACCGCACAACCCGTCGATCCGCGTCTGCTTGACCT
>JBFLWV010000049.1:0-25437 GCA_040757655.1 Patescibacteria group bacterium
TCCTTGGATCTTGAGCATAGGAAATGATTGATGAAGGGCTAAAATCTTACCTTCATTATATCACGTCCTATGGTCAAGATCGTGAGGAAAAGTCCTCAATGTGAGAAGACTTTTGCGACAGGAACTAATTATACTGCAGTGTCAAGGGGTAAGCAACTTGAAATAAATAAATATTATATGATATCGTTAAGCTATAGAGATGCACCGTTTAGAAATATGGCATTATTCGCCGCAGGCGCCGCCTTTCTGGATGCGGGACTCGCTCGCTTCCTCGCTAAAAAACAGTCCCTGCCCGCCATAGCTTTATCTCCGGGAACATTCTGTTCGTCAGGTGAAATAGGCAAGTGAATGTTACCTTTTCCCCTGACAAGCATTGGCAGGCGGAGTCGTGGTGAAACGCGGCGCGCCATGGCTTACATTGATAAAGAAATTCATCTATATGAACATTCTCGTCACCGGTGGAGCCGGATATATTGGCTCAATCTTGGTACCAGCGCTGCTCCAAGCGGGACACCGCGTTACGGTAGTTGATAATTTCCGCTACGGGCAGACGCCGCTGCTTGATGTCGTGCATGATCCTCGTCTTACCGTCATTCATGGTGATGTTAGAGATGAAAAGCTCATGGAAACACTCATCCATGATGCCGAAGCAATTTCCCCGCTTGCCTGCTTGACCGGCGCTCCCTTGTGCGACCGTAATCCACATGAAGCGCACGCAGTCATTGTTGAGGCGATACGCCACCTGCTTCAAGTTCGGCGCCCAGAGCAAATCATTATCTACCCCACCACCAATAGTGGCTACGGCGTCGGCGAGGAAGGAATATATTGCACCGAAGGTACCCCCTTACGCCCTGTTTCACTCTATGGACAACTCAAAGTGCAAGCTGAACAAGAGATCCTTGAAGGGGGCAATGCGATCACTCTGCGTCTTGCCACTGCGTTTGGCATAAGCCCCCGCATGCGTCTTGATCTTCTGGTCAACGACTTCGTTCATCGCGCGGTCAATGACCGTTTTCTCATCCTCTTTGAGCCGCATTTCAAGCGCAATTACATCCACGTCCGCGACGCCGCGCGCGCCTTTCTCCATGCCCTCAATCACTTTGAGCCCATGAAAAACAATGTGTATAATGTGGGTTTAAGCGACGCGAATTTGAGCAAATGGGAACTCTGCGAGGAAATTAAGAAGCAGCTCCCAGATTTTTATTTCACGGAAGCAACCATCGGTGAGGATCGAGACAAACGAAATTATATCGTAAGCAACGAGAAAATTGAGAAAACTGGGTTCAAACCCGCCTACACTCTTTCCGATGGCATTAAGGAACTGATAAAAGGCTTCCAAATTATACGGAGAAATCATTTTTCGAATCTCGTCTAAAACCTCTCCATGGAAAATCTCAATTTCGAACTCTACAAAAAAATGTATCTCATCCGCGCAACAGAAGAGAAGATCAGGGAACACTATGCGGAAGACGAGATGAAGACCCCCTGCCATCTCTACGTGGGCGGAGAACATATTGCCGTGGGTGTGATTCAAGCGCTTGATCCAGCCGATTACGTCTTCGGCACCTACCGCAGTCATGGCATCTATCTTGCAAAAACGATGGAAACAGATATTTTTTTTGCAGAACTCTACGGCAAAGCAACCGGCATGGCAAAAGGCAAAGCAGGTTCTATGCATATCTCTTCGCCGCGACATGGATTACTGGGAGTCTCCGCAGTCGTCGGTACGACAATCCCTCTTGCGGTAGGGTGCTCCTTTAGCCAACAATATCAAAACACGGGACGCATGACTGCCGTGTTTTTTGGCGACGGCGCCATTGATGAGGGGGTCTTCTGGGAGAGTCTCAACCTTGCCTGTCTTAAAAAACTGCCTCTCCTCTTCATCCTTGAAGACAATGACCTTGCCATCCATGCCTCCACAGAGGAACGGCACGGCTACCGATCTATTACCGCCATTGTACGTCAGTATGATTGCTATGTAGACGAAAGCGACACCACCGATACAGAGGAGATCATGCGTCTCACGCAGACTGCAATCGGTCACTGTCACCACAATTCTCAACCAGCATTTCTCCATTTTAAATATTATCGTTACTATGAACACGTCGGCATGAATACTGATTTTCATGCCGGATACCGATCGGAAACGGTATTTCACGAATGGAAAGCCCGCGACCCCGTTGATATGCAACGTGCCAAGCTCCTCAATTTCGGTATGAGCGAAGAGGAGATCATCCGTTTTGAACAGGAAGTCCAACAGCAGTTACGCGAGAGTGTGCGAAAGGCAAAAGCAGCTCCATTCCCTGATCCGAAGGAATTGTATACGGACGTCTATGCTTAATCACGTGAAGGTCAATCCAAAATCCAAAATCCAAAATCCAAAATTATGGAGATCCGGCGTTACGCCGAATCGGAATACCTTCATTTTGGTTTTTGGGATTTAATTTTTGCATTATGTCCACGAGGCTCATCACCTACCGCGAAGCCATTACCGAAGCCATCCGGGAAGAGATGGAGCGCGATGAACGCGTCTTTGTGTATGGATTAGACGTGGCAGACTTCAAACGTACGTTCGGAAGCGGAAAGGGGCTTCTCGAACAATTCGGACCAAAGCGCTACTTCAGCACTCCTCTTTCTGAAGATGCGCTCATGGGGATGGGGGTGGGCGCTGCCATCACTGGATTACGCCCGGTCAATGTACACATCCGCGTAGATTTCCTGCTGCTCACAATGAATCAACTCACCAACATTGTATCCTGCTGGCGGTATACGACAGGAGGAGCGCTATGCGTTCCGCTCACCATCCGTGCGGTCACTGGACGTGGTTGGGGCCAAGGCATGCAACACAGCAAGACCATGCAATCTATCTTTGCCCATATCCCCGGCCTCAAAGTAATCGCGCCGTCCACCGCTGCTGATGTGAAAGGGCTGCTGAAATCTGCCATCCGTGATGACAATCCTGTTCTCGTCGTAGAACAACGCTGGCTCTATGATACGCCCGGGGAGGTGCCCAGTGACCCTGACTACCTTGAACCCATTGGGGCGCCACGGCGCATCCGAGAAGGCAGCGACATCACCGTAGTGGGTATCTCATGGATGGTGGTGGAAGCGGTAAAAGCTGCGGAGATTCTTGTTCAGCGAGGGGTGCAAGTTGAAGTTATTGACCCGCGCACGATTTCCCCTCTCGATTACACCATGATCTATGCATCCGTAAAAAAAACAGGGTACTGCATTGTTGCTGATTATGACTGGCTCACCTGCGGCTTCAGTGCTGAAGTTGCCGCGCGGGTGCAGGAACATTGCTTCAGAGAACTCAAATCTCCAGTAACGCGCGTAGGATTCGCCGAAACTCCCTGTCCGACCACCAGACCACTAGAAAACAGATTTTATTCCAATGCCGTCAATATTATCAGAACTATTGAACAAAAACTGGGGCTGTTAGAGACAGATTTACGCGGAGAAGAATTCTACAGCTACGAAAATAAATTTAAAGGACCATTCTAATCGAAAAACCCCAATGACCAATAAAATCCCAAATTTAAAACCGTTGTTAAAACCGTTGTAAAATATATGATACGTGATGCAATCAAGGCGTCCATTGAACTCAAGCAAAAATTGCTTGAAACGCCGTATCCTGAACAAATTCAGACAATTGGTGAAACTATCATTGGCGCCTTGCGCCAAGGGAACCGTATTTTCATCGCTGGCAATGGCGGCTCGGCTGCTGATGCGCAACACTTTGCGGCAGAACTTGTGGGAATATTCGAAAATAAACAACGCAGATCCCTCCCTGCTCTCGCGCTCACTACCAACACTTCAATTCTTACCGCGATTGCGAACGATTTTGGATTTGAATATGTGTTCTCACGGCAACTGGAAGCGCTCGCAAAGGAAGGCGATATTTTTATTGCCATTTCTACCAGTGGGAACTCGGAGAATATTAGGAGGGGGCTGCAGAAAGCACGGGAAATGAATGTGAAAACGATTGGGCTTTCTGGCAACGATGGTGGCAAAATGAAAACCTGCTGCGACGAAATAATAATCGTGCCTTCCGTCAGTACGCCGCGTATTCAGGAATGTCATATCATGATCACCCATATTATTTGCGAAACGATTGATGAGTATTTCTCCTAAATACATCTTCTTTGACCGCGACGGTACGATCATCCGTGATACTGGTTACCCCTATAAACCAGAACATATTGAATTCCTTCCCGATGTCATCGAGGGGCTTTTACTATTACAAGATCGGGGTTACCGGTTCATTATAATAACGAATCAAGCAGGTATCGCACGCGGTATTTATTCAGAACAAGACGCTCTTAACTTCTCCCAAGAAGTGGAACGGCGACTTGCAGACCAAGGCGTTCACATTCTGAAAACCTATTTCTGCCCCCATCACCCTGACTTCACTGGCCTCTGCAAGTGCAGAAAACCTCAAATAGGGCTCGCGCTCCAAGCAGCACGCAAATTTAATATCACGCTGTCGAAAAGCTTCTTTGTAGGAGATAAAGATAGTGATATCCAGTTTGGATTCAACTGTGGCGGTATGACGTTTCGAATCGCCAACGCACAATACCCGAGTACCGTGGCTTCTCATTATACGGTAGACAATCTTATGGAAATAGCGTCTATACTTCTTCGGCCTTATAACACTGTGAAATGACATTGAGAATCTACCGCGAAGGCATGCCGCAATTCGCCGTGAGGACTGTCTGAGCGAGTCGCGGTGAGCCTGAGGTGATTAAGAATGGGGGCGAACCGCGACGGTGCCAAAGGCACGCGAGTTCCGGAACAAGAATTGCGGCTGCCTGAGCATAGTAGCCAGTTATCATATCATCTCTCTATGTTGAGTAATGTTGCCATCATTATCCCGGTCATGAACCGCATAGAATTCATTGAACGGCAACTACGTTATTATGCCGCGGTCCACTGTCCGCATCCCATTTACATTGCCGATGGTAGTACGGGAGAATACCAAGACAAGATGACATCTCTCGCGCGCCACATGCAAGAATCGCTGACAGTGCATTTATTTAACGAACCTCATACACCCATTGATGTCTCAATTGCGCATGCTCTTGAGCGCGTGCGAGAACCATATGCGTGCATTATTGGCGATGATGATTTCCAAATTCCAAACTCCTTAACGCTCTGCGCTGACTTCCTCGCCACCCATCTAGAGTATGCCTCAGCGCACGGCCACGCCATCACCCTGAGAATCCAGGACAATGGAGTGTACGGAACCATTACAAAAATCAAGGATTACCCTCAGCCGGAATACACTGCCCCCACTGCCAGCGAGCGTCTCTTACAATTTTTCTCTCGCTACTACGTATCACTCTTCTCTGTCGCACGCACCAAAGACATGATGACCTACTGGCAACATGCCGGCACTATTTCCGATGTGCCATTTGGATGTGAGATACTCCCTTGCGCGCTCGCGCTCATTCGAGGGAAGTCAAAGCTCATTGACTGCCTTGGCTTCGTGCGCCAAATTCATGACCGACATAAACCCGTTCCCAACAACTTTGATTGGATTATTGAGTCTCAATTTAGCGCCTCCTACCATGCCTTTGAACGCATCTCAACCAAAGCGCTCACCGTGCAAAATCCAATTGATTTCGACCAGGCGAGTAAAATTGTGCGCCAAGCTTTCTGGTTATTTCTACAAAAGCAACTATCAAACGACTACCAGATTCTCTACGGGGCAACTTCTGCCCGCCCGCCATCACCGCGTGCTTACCTGGCGCAAAGGTTGCCTTGGCTTAAATCTGCTTATAACATAATTAAACCGTACATCAAAAAACGTCTCCCTCTCCACGCTGCTGTCACCCAAGCCGGATCGCTCTACTATCAAGATTTCCAACGCTTGAAAACTTTCATCGAACCAGTGAGGCCCTTCGGGCGCTCACTCCCTCCGGGCAGCACGAAAGCTGCGCTTACGTGCGGGGTCGTATCTCCTGCGAAGCCTAACGCAGTCCCGCACTTACCTGAAGGGTAAAGTGTCTGTCGGAATTTCAACGCTTTGAAATTCCGATACGACAAGAGAGAAGATAAATTGTGCTTCCAAACCAATCATGACCAACATCCGCATAATCCCCCGTCTCGATATCAAAGGCCCCAATGTCGTAAAAGGCATTCACATGGAAGGACTTCGCGTGTTGGGAAACCCGCGTGAACTGGCACTGAAGTATACGGCGCAAGGCGCTGATGAACTCGTATATATGGACATCGTTGCAAGTCTATATCAGCGCAATCTTGACTTTGATCTGTTAAAATCGGTTGCCGACGATATTTTTATTCCTATCACGGCTGGCGGCGGAATTCGCTCCGTCTCTGACGTGCGTCAAGCTCTTCGCGCCGGTGCTGATAAAGTAGCGATAAACACGTACGCCATCCATCATCCCGAACTCATCCGTGAAGCGGTCGAAATATTTGGTGCGCAATGTGTCGTCGTATCGATTGAAGCGAAAAAAATCCGGGAAAATTCTTGGGAAGCTTATACCGACGGCGGGCGGGAACGCACTGGAATCGACGCAGTGGACTGGGCACGACGCGCCATTGCCATGGGCGCGGGCGAAATCGTCCTTACTTCTATTGATGCAGAAGGAACAAAAACCGGATTTGACATTGAACTGATTAAAGCGGTTACCGAATTCGCCCCTATTCCCGTAATTGCCCACGGTGGCGCCAAGTCGCCTGAATCGATTGCGAAGGTCATTCAAGAAGGAAAACCAGACGCTATTGCGTTCGCGTCTATTCTCCATTATGGAGATACCACGGTCAAAGAAATAAAAAATTATTTACATGAACACCTCATTCCCGTTCGGGACACACTCCTTTAATTCCCCTCTCGAGAGGGGACTTGGAAGTGTGTCGCTGATATGCACAGCGTGAAGTATGAAAAAAGTCGCCATCATCGATTACGGCGTTGGCAATATGTATAGCCTCCACAAGGCTTTAAAAAAATTCTCCAACGCATTTATAACCGAAGAGCCAGAGGAAATGCTTACGGTCGATGGTATCGTGCTCCCCGGCGACGGCGCGTTCCACGCTGGCATGGAAGGGCTGCGGGTGCGCAACCTACTTGATCCGCTGCTCGCGCGCATCAGCGAAGGCATCCCTATACTCGGCATTTGTCTTGGTGCACAAATACTCCTCTCAAAAGGATTTGAATTTGGGGAATCGCAGGGGCTAGATGTCATTCCCGGCACTGTGGTAAAATTTCCAGAAACCGCCAACGCCAAAATCCCTCACATTAATTGGAGTCCCATCGTTGCACCCTCCGGTGTTTCATGGGAAAATACTATCCTCGAAGGGATCCCGCTGGGTGCACAAGTGTATTTTGTCCACTCGTTTATCATCAAGCCAAAAAATCCCGTCCACTTACTCGCCACCACCACCTACGGCGGCACCACCTTCTGCTCTGTCGTCCGCAAGGGTTCTGTCTATGGCTGCCAATTTCACCCTGAAAAAAGCGGTGAAGTAGGGCTCAAAATTATAGAAAATTTTCTACGCGTATAAGACATGTATGACTCATCACCAGAACGAAACGCAGTACGGCCGGTATGGCTTGCCGCTCAACGTTAGATTCTGTACGCGGTGCGTGATCTCCAACCAGCGCCCCAGCTCCACCGTTGAATTCAAAAATAAACCGGCAGAGCGTAAGGAAACTATTCAATTTAATGACCAAGGGGTATGTAGTGCGTGCGAATACGCACACAGGAAAGGCCATACGATTGACTGGGAGAAACGAGAACAGGAGCTTCTTGCCCTCTGCAACCAATACCGTAACAAAGATGGCCGTTATGACTGCGTAGTCCCGGGCTCGGGCGGAAAGGACAGCGGATTCACCGCGCATATCCTGAAAAACAAATACGGCATGAACCCGTTGACGGTGACCTGGGCGCCGCATCTTTATACCGACACCGGTTGGCAGAACTTTACGAATTGGAGTCACATAGGAGGGCTGGACAACATCCTTTTCACTCCCAACGGCCGCGTGCATCGCTTACTTACACGCTTGGCGTTTGAAAACCTTCTCCATCCTTTTCAACCCTTCATTATCGGACAGCGCCATATCGGACCGAAATTCGCTGTTCAATACAATATTCCATTAGTATTTTATGGCGAGAATCAAGCCGAATATGGAAATAATATAGAAGAAAATGACGTGCCAACCATGAAAGAAGAATTCTTCGCGCAGGATATCACGCCTGATACGCTTTTTCTCGGTGGGATACGGGCGAGTGAACTCATCCGGGAAAAAAAGGTTTCTCTCAATGACTTAAATCCGTATCTTCCGGCACCCCGCGTGTCAATACCACGGATTGGCGTCCAAGTGCATTATCTCGGGTACTATCTCAAATGGGACCCGCAGGAAAATTATTATTACTGTGCGAAACATACTGGTTTTCAACCAAATAAGGAGCGCACAGAAGGGAGCTATTCTAAGTACTCAAGCATTGACGATAAAATTGATCCTTTCCATTACTATACCACCCTCATTAAATTCGGCATTGGCCGCGCGACCTACGACGCTGCGCAGGAAATACGCAATCACAAAATCACCCGCGAGGAAGGCGTGGCTCTCGTCAAGCGTTTTGACCAGGAGTTTCCTCAAAAATATTTTAATGAATTCCTGGAATACATCGGTATCACGGAAGAACGATTCTGGGAGAGGATAAACTTCTTCCGTACCCCGCATTTGTGGGAAGAAAAAAATGGAGAGTGGAAGTTGAAATACCAGGTTTCTTAAATCAATGAGACCGCCCCTCAAGTCCCCTCCTTGTTAAGGAGGGGATAGGAAGGTTTCCATAGACAAATATGAGAGACGTACTCAAGAATTATCGAATCTTCAACATTGACCCCAAAAAATTAAGGAGCAAAAATTTCTTCAAAAACATGCTGGAATACCGTCACAAGGTCATGGCGCAGTTCAAAGATGCGTATAAAAATCCTGAAGAATTTTTGTGTCTGCTCTGTGGAGGAACAAATGGTAATGAGTATTTGTCGTATCAGAACTATACACTCATTGAATGCACTCAGTGCAGTCTCGTTTCCCCCAACATCAAGTTTGATCGCCTTGCAGATGAAGAGGTGTACGACGACGATGCGTACGTGCAGGACACCGTGCGTGAAATCGTTGATACATACGAATATCGCAAGCAGACCTATGCCCCCGAACGGCTCTCGTACATCGAGGAAAAGATCTCCGATCTTTCACGCGCGGATATGAAGGTGCTTGATCTTGGCTGCGGTCCGGGCTATTTTATTGATTATCTCAAAGACGCGGGCATCGCATATAAAGGCCTTGAATTGGCGCATTTTTTGGTTGATATTTGCGAACAACGCGGACTTAATGTCGAGGAGGCAAAACTCGAGCAGGAAAAGGATGCGTCGTATAATATTATCACCATGTTCGACGTGCTGGAGCACCTTACCGAACCAGTGAAACTATTTCAAGAACTCAACCGCGTCCTTATGCCCGGTGGCTACGTGCTTGCCTATACCCCTCATATTCACTCCATCGCGTACCACCTGATGGGCGGCCTGCAAAACACCCTTCTCCCCTTCCAGCATGTGGGATTTTATGACGAACGTTCACTCGCGTATCTTGCCTCACGCACAGGTTTTGCGGTACCTGCCATAGATTATTACGGCCTTGACGTTATGGATTATTTTTATATGAAACGCGAGCAGGATCATCTCGATTATCACGAATATTTGAAAGAATTTATTCCAATCATGCAAGCAGTAATCGACAAGCAGAAGTTGAGCAATCATATAAGGGTGATATTTAGAAAATTATAATACCTAACTGCGGCTCTATGTCGTCACGATTTACTTTCGATAAAACTACACCGGAGTTCCGCGAAAACGAGCCGAGCCCCGAACTCGCGCTCGCAATAGAATGCGTGCGAAAGGGTGGCGAACTGCTGCTTGAATACTATGATAAGCCACATGAGGTGGACTGGACAAAAGAGATCAATCCAGCAACCGAAGTGGACAAAATGATAAGCAATGTCCTACGTACCATCATCACCGAGCGTTTCCCGCATGACAATATTTGGTCGGAAGAGCAACCGCCGTCCGAGAAAGGCGGCGCGCGGACGTGGTATCTCGATGAAATTGACGGCACGAAGCCTTTCATGTCAAAAATCAGCCCTCACTTCGGCGTGTCTCTCGGCTTGGTGGAAAATGGCATTCCCATCGCGGGTGCGGTAAATTTTCCCCTCATTGACCGATCGGGCAGGCTCTATTGCGGCGAACAAGGCAAGCCATCGCTCTGTAATGGGGAACCCATTCAAATTTCCAACATCACTGATTTGAAAAAAGTAATCATGAATATAGATTCAGGCAAGGAAAATATCCATGCGGAAGAGCCGTACCGCCACGCGCTTAAACAGGAAGGCATTACGCTCCCCGTCAATTTCGGATGCGCGTCGGTCTGCCTATGCTTCGCTGCCGACGGACACATGCAGGCGTCGCTAGCGACGAGCCTGTCGCCGGAAGACACGGCAGGCGCGGTCGCGGGTGCTGCGCGGCGCGGGTAAAAACACGCATGGCGACGGATGCGTCATCACTAATTTGCGTGGAGAACCGTGGACCATCTATGATCATTCAATTCTTGTTGCAAATGCTTCGCTCCATCAACAGTTCATGCAAGTGTTTAAAAAATATAACCTAAATTTTATCGGCTAATCGTACACATATGCCAGAAATAATCCCACCGTCCGGAGAAATAAGCTTCGAGCAAAATAAAACGAAATTTTTCACCGAATTAAGCTTACGGGTAAAGAAGGCCCTGGAATTGCACCGGCAAGCAGGACTGTGGGAAAGAAAAGACGGCAGGCGGGACTGGGGGAACGTGTCGGAACATTGCCTTGCGGAAACCGCGCGCGTGACGGAATTCGCAAAACTTCTCAACCTACCTTCAGCGATCAAAAATAATCTAATGCTCGCCGCCGCCGTCCACGATTACAACAAAAAGGATGAAATCATCGCGATGAAAACGGCAGGCAAGACAGGCGAGTCTGAATTGACCGCTTCCAAGGATGCGGACGCGCGCAAAACCGAGCGCATGCGTGAAGCAGGTTTCAGCGACGATATTATCCACCTAGCCAACGCGATGGGCGGACATCCGGCCGAGCTCATTGAATGCAAGCGGCTTCTCGATAAGCAGGATTTTACTGATGAGGATATCACCTATCTTGTCCTGCATTATGTGGACGACATATCGCAGGGGAGCGACTGGGTGAAGGAGAGCGACGGGACAAAAAATACTATTGACTATCGCATCGAGGCAACGCAGCAAAAGCTCGGCTATTCGAAAATCGGGGAAGAAATAGCCGCTGAACTTGAAAAAAACGAGTTTTTCAAAGGCATGAACGTCGCGACGGCAATGGCAACGGTAAGCCACCTTATCGAGCGACGCCTCGCAAAACTTATACAAGATCGGAGCGGTGTGGAAATCGAACCTTTGAAAATCCCTGAATACATTGACCAGAAAATTCGTGAAAAAATAGAGAACCTGCAAACATAAAAAGTGTCAAATTGACGTGCCAGCTTTACACGAATAAAATTGAATCGCCTTACTGATTAATATTTCTCCGCAATATACTGCTTACTAACAGTGATCTGAAAGAATAGGCAAGCTCCAAATATGAAATCCAGTATCACCATCGGCAATCGAACAATCGGCGAAGACTTCCCTCCCTTGGTCATTCCCGAAATTGGGATCAATCATGGGGGAGATGTGGAGAAAGCAAAACGCATGGTTGACGACGCCGCGCGCGCAGGTGCGGAAGTGGTGAAATTCCAGTGCCATGTGATTGAGGACGAAATGGTACCGGCCGCCAAACGTACTATTCCGGGGAACGCAAAAGAGTCCATCTGGGACATCATGGCGCGTTGCGCACTCACCGAGGAAGAGGATCAAGAATTGAAACGTCTCACCGAAGCGCTCGGTATGATCTATCTCTCCACTCCATTTTCACGCGCGGCGGCCGACCGCCTTGCACGCATGGACGTTAGTGCGTTCAAAATAGGATCGGGAGAATGCAACAATTATCCCCTTATCGCTCATATCACCTCATTGGGGAAACCTATCATTATCAGCACGGGCATGAATGATCTTCCGTCCATCGCACGTGCGGTTGATATCATGAGAGAATACCGTATACCATTCGGATTAATGCACTGCACTTCGCTTTACCCTACACCGTATCGCCACGTGCGCCTCGGAGCACTTGCACAACTACGGGAAACGTTCCCTGATGCGGTGATAGGTTTAAGCGACCACACCGTTGATAACTACACCTGCCTCGGTGCTGCCGCGCTCGGCGCATCATTGCTAGAGCGCCATTTTACCTCGGATAAATCATGGCCAGGACCGGATATGCCCATCTCCATGGACCCTGTTGAGCTGCGCGCGCTTATCAATGGCAGCCGCGCGATGTTTGAGGCGCGTGGTGGAGAAAAATTAATACTCCCGGAAGAGCAGCCGACAATTGATTTCGCATACGCTTGCGTGGTATCTATCAGGAAGATACCGAAGGGCTCGTCTCTCACCAGAGAAAACCTATGGGTAAAGCGCCCGGGAACTGGTGAGATTAAAGCCAAACATTTTGAATCCCTTCTCGGGAAAACTGCAACGGAAGATATCCCCGCAGACACACAAATTCTATGGAGACACGTGCAATGAAAAAAATAGTCTTCCTCACCGGAACACGAGCGGAGTTCGGAAAAATGAAACCACTCATACAAGCAGTACGCGATTCCGGCTTATTTGACGTACGTCTCTTCGTTACCGGTATGCACATGAGCACAAAATACGGACGTACCGTGGAAGAAATCATCAAACTTGATTTC
This sequence comes from Patescibacteria group bacterium, assembly GCA_040757655.1. Lineage (GTDB taxonomy): Bacteria > Patescibacteriota > Patescibacteriia > 2-02-FULL-49-11 > 2-02-FULL-49-11 > 2-02-FULL-49-11. The sequence goes on from JBFLWV010000049.1 coordinate 12,877, forward strand.
CCCAATATTTATCAATATGACAATCAAGCAGAGCACGGAACCATGGACAGCATCCTCGCGAATACCATTGGAGGATTTAGTACGTATATTAAAGACGATCGTCCTGATTTGATCGTAGTACACGGAGACCGGGTAGAAGCCTTGGCAGGTGCGATCGTGGGAGTGCTCAATAATATTCTCGTTTCACACATAGAAGGAGGTGAACTATCCGGGACCGTGGACGAAATTATTAGGCATGCGGTGAGCAAACTGGTACATCTTCATTTTACCGCAAACGATGAATCAAAACTTCGTCTTATACAAATGGGAGAATCTGAACGAAACATTTTTATCCTCGGTTCTCCTGACCTTGACATAATGAGCTCTCCCCATCTTCCCTCGCTTGAAGATACCAAATCACGCTATGAAATCCCTTTTGATCGCTATGCAGTGCTCATCTACCATCCCATTACCACCGAATTACCCCATCTCGCCGCGCAGACGTATATGCTCGTTGATACCTTGCTGGAAACTGATATCCCCTATATCGTAATTTACCCGAATAACGATCATGGCAGCGACATCATCCTTGAAATATATCAGAAAAAGCTTTACGAACATCCGCGATTCAAAATCTTCCCGTCGCTGCTGTTTGAACACTTCTTGACGCTCCTCAAACACGCGCTCTTCATTATCGGCAACTCTAGCGCGGGGGTGAGGGAAGCGCCGTTCTACGGTGTGCCCACCATCAATGTAGGAACCCGTCAGCACAACCGCATCAATCCTCGTTTCAATGAGAGCATCTTCCATGTATTCTACGAAACCGATGCGCTGAAAGAGCTCATCACCCGCTTTGCTAAAGAGCCCGTGCGCTTCATCCCCAATCTATACTTTGGCGACGGGAAGAGTACCGAACGATTTCTGCATACGCTTTCAAACGAACGAATCTGGGAAACAAAGATACAAAAACAATTTCTAGATACCTTTACAAGGTTTGATGATGTGTACTGAAGTATGGAAATACTTGGTATCATTCCGGCGCGTGGCGGATCCAAATCAATCCCGTGCAAAAATATCAAACTTTTTTGCGGCAAGCCGCTCATCCAATGGACGATTGATGCGGGGCGCGCGGCTGGCGTACTCAACCGTTTCATCCTCACCACTGACGATGAGGAAATTGCAAGAATAGGAAGAATGGGAGGTATAGATGTACCGTTCATCCGTCCACCAGCTTTGGCTGAAGATACTACTCCCACACTGCCGGTTTTACAATATGCGTTAAAATGGCTCCAAGAAAATGAAGGATACCTTCCAGATTATGTAGTACTTCTTGAACCCACCTCCCCCGGACGGCGCGGATTCCATATCAAAGAGGCAGTGGAGCTCCTTATATCTTCGGGCGCTGATTCAATCGTGAGCGTATGTAATGTGCCGGGACACTTCAACCCACATTGGCAATTTACGCTCGCCCGTGACAATCAACTTTCGGTATTTACCGGCGAAGGGTTTCATCAGATTATTCCCCGTCGCCAGAGCCTTCCTCCCACCTATTACCGCAACGGCGCTATTTACGCATTCCGCACTCCACTTCTGTTTAAGAATCCTCCCAGTATGTATGGCGAAACGGTACAAGGATATGTGATGGAAGAACGCTATTCGCTTGATATTGATACTCCGCAAGATTGGAAAAAAGCGGAGACGACGTTTAACCATATATTAAAGCTTCACTAACATGAAATCAGTTTTTCTCATCGGCGCGGGTAATATCGGCAGCCGTCACCTTCAGGGGTTGAAAGCGGTGCGAGAGCCGCTCATCATCACTGTCATTGATCCTTCTCCTGACGCACTCACGGTCGCGCAAGAGCGGTATACGCAGGCTACCGGAGAAATTCCGCATGAAGTCGTGTATGCCAGCGAGATTCCCGCAAACGCGGGAAAGATTGATTGCGCCATCATCGCCACCAGCGCATCGGTGCGACGGGAGGCAATGGAAACGCTCTGCGCGCGCGCCACGGTGCGCGCCCTCATCCTTGAAAAAATACTCTTTCAAAAACCAGGTGATTTTAGGTCGGTCAAACAGCTTCTCAAGGAACAAAACATCCCCGCATGGGTCAACTGCCCCATGCGCGTAATGCCTGCATACCGCGACAGTAAAAAAATACTCGGAACCGGACCATTCGTTTATCACGTCAGCGGCGCTAATTGGGGCCTTATGTGCAATGCGATACACTTTATGGATCATCTCTCCTTTCTCACCGGTAATACTGCGTTTACCGTTGACACCCGCCTCTTAAAACAAGACCTGTTTGAAAGCAAGCGCAAAGGATTTTCCGAGCTTGACGGCACGCTCACTGCCTCTTTTGATGACGGTAGTATCCTAGTCCTTACGCACACAACAGAAGGTACGGCGCCAATTATTGTGGAGATGCAGAGCTCCTCAGCCCGCATTATCGTACGGGAAACAGAACGGAAACAATGGATCGCACAAGAAAATAAGCAGTGGCAATGGGCTGAACAAGACGCCGTCATTCCCTACCAGAGCGGGCTGACCGGGCCACTGGTGGAAGAAATCATCTCCAAAGGCACCTGCGCGCTTCCCTCGTTTGAAGAATCGGCAAATCTTCATTTACAGCTTTACGAACCAATTCGGAAATTCCTCAAAATGGATTATTACCCTTTTACATAATTTATGTTAGATAACATACTTCTGGTAGGCACCGGCTACATGGGTAATGAGTATGCCAAGGTGCTCAAAGGAATGAAAATTCACTTCATCGCGGTGGGCCGCGGCGAGACGCATGCGAAAGCATTTGAATCAACGTATGACACACCGGTCATTCGCGGCGGACTTGATGCCTGGCTCAAGACTGATCCTGCCCTGCCTCACTACGCTATAATCGCCACCAACGAAGATCAACTCGCTCCTGCCGCCATCGCCCTCATGGAGCGCGGGCTCAATAACCTTCTTATTGAGAAACCTGGCGGACTTACTGCACAGGACGTGAAGAAAGTCGGTGATAAAGCACGAGAAACTAACACTGCCGCATATATCGGCTACAACCGGCGTTTTTATGCTTCCACCCAAACGGCGAAAAAGCTGCTAACTGAAGACGGCGGCGTGTTATCATTTAACTTCGAATTCACCGAATGGGTGCACAAAATTTCTGAGGCGCAGAAGCAATCCGAGGTGGGAAGAAACTGGTTTCTGGCAAACTCCACTCATGTCATTGATCTGGCGTTTTTCCTCGGCGGCAAGCCAAAAACGCTCACGGCGTTTACCGCCGGCGGTCTTGCCTGGCACCCTGCCGCTTCCATCTATGCCGGCGCCGGCGTCAGCGAAACTGGGGCACTTTTCAATTATCAAGCAAACTGGGGAGCGCCGGGAAGATGGAGTGTTGAGATAATTACGAGCGCGCACCGTTATATCTTCCGTCCGCTTGAGAAGTTGGCAGTTCAGAAGATTGGGAGTGTTGCAATTGATGATATTGCCATAGATGATGCGCTGGATGTACAGTATAAACCAGGACTCTGGCGGGAAGTAGAATCGTTTTTAGGAGATACCACACATCTCCCTGATATTCATGAGCAGGTACGCGCCCTTTCCTGGTATAAAAAAATAAATGGAGCCGATCATTTATGATACTCTTGCGTCTCATCAAATACCTTCTCCACTATCTCAATGAAAATATCGTGATGCCGCGACTCCTCACGCGCAAATATCGCGCCATACTTGCGTGTAATGCGTCACTCAAGTGGGTAATGAAAGGGAAGCGCTGCTTCATCATCGGTGGGGGGCCCTCCGTTAAACAGTTTGATGCAGAAAAGCTGTCGCAAGAACACACTTTCACCGTCAACGAATTTGACAGCCATCCGCAATATCAGAAGCTCCATCCCACCCACCATGTCATGATAGACACCGCGTACTTTTCACAAGGTGAGGAACATTACCTGACCCAGCAATTCCTCAAAAAAACCAGCACAATAGCACCGGATACAAGTGTTTTCCTCAATATCCACGCACGCCCTTTCGTAGAAAAACGAACACTCTTCCCTCATCACCGCGTCTATTATATCTGCACTCATGGACTTATGAGCGAAAAGGTTCCCTTTCAACTGGAGCTGGATAAAACGGTTCCCTGGCCTAAGAATTCTATCCTCATGTGTCTGGTTATTGCGTATTACCTAGGATATGAACGCATGTATCTCCTCGGCTGCGAGCACAATTTCCTCTCAACCCCCATCGGCCGCAAAAACCTTACCTACGATCACTCTTACAAAGACGAACGGGCAAACGTGGATTTAACCGATGCGAAAGAAGTTAAGAAATATGGGTCAGAGCGTGATTTCAATATGACGTATGAAAAAAATGTAGCCAATATCAAACAATTATTCAAAAACTACAGGTTGTTTTGGAAAAGGGTGCAACGCGAAAGACCACAGGTGCAGATATATAATGCCACCCCCAACAGCTTCCTCGACGTATTCCCCTCTATTGATTTCGATGATATCAAATTCTAACGAAAAAAAATTCCACATCCTTGAAATCGGCACCACTGACACCAAAGGCGGTGCCGCTGCTGTGTCTTGGGCGCTGAAACAGGAACTTAGCGCGCAGGGACATACGGTCAATATGATCGTAGGTTATAAACGCTCCTCTGATTCCCATGTGCGCGAAATATGGGATGCGCCCATTAATAATTTCATTTCAAAATTAATCAAACGAAATCTCCGAGCGCGTTTGCAGCACCATCTTGCCTACTGGCTTTCCAACGACATTGCTCTCCTTCCCGGAAGACGGATCCTCGCATCTCACGAATTCCAAAATGCCGATATTGTCCATGCGCACAACCTCCACTCGCTCTTTTTTAACCTTAAAGCTCTGCCGCATCTTTCGAATCGCAAACCCTTTATCTGGACTCTTCATGACATGTGGCCCCTCCTCGGTCAAGGCGCGCATGCGTTTGAATGCAACCACTGGATGACGGGAGGATGCGACTGCAATCTCCCCTCCTCCCTTCCTCCCTTCCGTCGCAACAACAGCCGTCACTTATGGAAATTAAAAAAACACATCTACGAACAAATGCGCTTAAACCTGGTTGTACCTTCACTCTGGCTTAAATCAAAAGTGGAAAAGAGTATCCTAAAAGACAAGCCCCTCCACCTCATCTACAATGGCGTTAACACGGATATTTTCAAACCGGGCAACAAACAATTGCTCCGCGCCAAACTCAATCTTCCCAAAGATAAAGAAATCGTTCTTTTCAGCGCCAAAGGCGGCAAAGATAACATCTGGAAAGGCGGCAATTACATTGATGCGCTATTAGAAAAATACCGAAACGACAATTCGATTCTCTTCCTCAACATCGGCACCTACACACCACGTCATTCTGAACTTGCTTCAGAATCCAGAAACAAAAACATAAAATCAATCCCGTACATTGCTGATCAAAAATTGCTGGCGGAATATTACGCTGCCTCCGGTCTTCTCCTCTACCCCTCCCTCGCCGATAATTGCCCGCTGGTGATTCTCGAAGCCCTCTCTTCAGGGCTCCCGGTTCTCGCCTTCTCAACCGGCGGCATCCCTGAACTCATAGAACATAAACAACAAGGCTATATCGCAATGTATAATGACCTGCCAGACTTATTATATGGTTTTCAATGGCTCATGAACTTACCCCACGACCAAGCTCAGGCCATGAGCCGATCTTGCCGTAACCGTGCACTTGAAAAATTTACACTTGAGAAAATGGTTAATGAATATCTCAAACTCTATTATGCGATCCTACACTGATAAGTATTTTTGGAACTCCTATTATAAAAATTATCAATTAAAAGAAGTAGGAAGGGTATATTTTGCTGACTTATTCGACATCTTCCTCAAACCCGATCCCGCCAAAACCGTATTTGAAGTGGGCTGCGCCGGCGGCTCTGCACTCTGTTATCTCGCGAAGTATTTTAAATTCAAAGCCTACGGCATTGATTACAGCGACGAGATCGAAAAAACCCGCGCGCTTTTTAAATATAATGACCTCCCCTCACCAATCCTCTACCAAGAAGATTTCTTCTCATGGCGCTCTCAAGAACAATACGACGTGGTCTGTTCTTTCGGCTTTATCGAGCATTTTAACGATCCGCGCGACATCATCGCGCGCCATGTCGCACTTCTCAAACCCGACGGAGTGCTCATGATCACCATGCCGCATTTCGCGCATCTGCAATATATTCTCCACTGGCTCATTGACCGGGAAAATCTGAAAAAGCATAATACGAAAATAATGAACATTAAAGCAATGCAAAAAGCCCTGCAGGGGCTCCCTCTCGAAATTAAATACTTAAACTACTACCGCACCTTCGGCTTTTGGACAGAACGCAAAAACCTTACGTGGTGGGAACGAATCATCAACTGGAAAATTCAATTCTTCGGCCGCGTTATCAATAAACTCCTCGGCCCCCACCACCCCAATCCCCTCTTCTCCCCTCACCTTGTCCTTATTGCACGAAGGCAAATTTAAATCCTCTCCCTAATAAGGGAGAGGATTTAGGTGAGGGTGTGTATACAACCAACATGGGCAACATACTGTATCTTGCCCATACCACACCTCCTCCTCTTAAGATAAAAACAACAAGGGTGACGCACATGCAACCTGTTCACCCTTGTTGCACTGCAGCACCCTTTTCGAGCTAATCTTCGATGAACGCCAACTCCTCTTTTATGCTCTCCTTGTCAACCTCTAGGAGAGTTTTGCTATTCGCCTGATAAATTCCACGGAGGAAATAGGCAAATAATGGATCATTGCCTTTACTCAAGCAGAGGAACGCCCGAGCCGCACCGCACGCTTTAGCGCGTGGGTCAGTGGTTGAGAGAATATTCACGAGTTGTAAAAAAAGCAGCAGCAAGCCAGTGCTCCTGTGCCCGTTCACCCTCACCTAAAGCAGCTACGAATCCCGCCAGCCCACGGTCCCACATCTTGAACCGCTGAAGCGACTTTCGATACATGTACAGGAAGTTGCAGTACTCCAACGCAATCTTTCTGTATTCATCATCAACGATTTGCCCCGCCTTGGCCTTTGAGGCCAAAAAGGATTCCCGCGCGAGCATTTGCCGGTTGAGTGGCAGCTCATCAAACCCAGGCATGGTCAATAGCTCTCGTTGAACCGCAAAAGCATCCTCAATCCGTCCTGGCAAGTTAAAATATACCTGCCCAAGAGCCTGCCAATAACGTCCCTGAACACGCACCGGCCAACTGTCAACCTGCCACTTCCTTGCATCGAGCCCCTCTAACGCCTCCTCGTACTGTCCATTGCGACGCAACTGGTCGCACCCCCAAATTGCAAATTCGGCTACGACCCACTCTGTCCGTTCTGGGTGCATCACGAGAAAACGATACACAGCATCACGGTCCCCAAACATCCCCCTTACTTCAAGCTCATCTACGAGCTCAAGGAAGGTCTCAACCGGCACAGACTTCAATTCCGGGTCCTGTGCCTTAACCCGTCCTAATAATTGTTTGTACGCTTTCACGTTTCACCTCATAAATTTAAAATGAACCAAAATCCCTACGAAAAATCCGCGGGGTATGATTTTATTGACAAACAAAAAAGAGATTTTTGTCGTCTCTTTTCTACCACGAACTCTCTCTCTGTCAAGCTAAACGCAGCTAAACGCAGACTAACGCGGAATGTCATCCCGTCAACAAGACCTTAATCGCGGAATAACGCAGAAATTGATACCCCGCCCTACTTCCCCATCACTCTGCTAACACTATCCCCACCACTTTGCTAACATTCTTTCCTTTCCAATATCTAACCCCACTATTACACGATCGTGTAATAATAGGGTGAAATTCTTTTTCACAACTTCCCCATATCCCCCATGCAGCCACTGATATTTTCCGTTTTCGACCATCACACGATTTTATCCGCAAACACGAGCTTTGCCCGATCTTCAAGTTCGCAATTCACGATAATACGCGCCGCGAACTCAAAAGCTTTATGATCGGAAGTATAAAAGACACTGCGTTGGAATTGAGAAAATCCTAACGAGTAGAGCACACGACGAAAAACATCGCGAAATTGACGATGTTGTTCGGGAATATCGAAGACAATGAGAAAACCTCCTTGTTTTTTCGTTGCAGCAGACGCCTTAAAATGCTTAGCGTAAGACATAGCAAACTTAAGCCAGCCCTTAGGACTAACCTGGTATTCACCTCTCTTCCCTTTAACGACGGTAATGTAATCAGCTTTGCATAAATTCTCAAAAGCCTTCGCGATCCGTTTGCGCTCACGCTGTTCCTTCTCGCGTCGGTATCGTACCGCGCGCCACCCCGCCCGCTGTGGATTGAAACCAAAGAGTTCAGCGGCAGCGCCCGGACTCATCGTAAACATCGGCTCAAGATCGGTCAATCTTGCCAATAATTTTTCAGTAAATGATTCTTTTGTTCGTAATGACATGAGTGTATATTTATGCACCGTGAAATTCTGATAAAACACCTTTTTCTCGCCTAAACATTATACCCCACTATTGCACGATCGTGAAATTGTGGGGGGTAAAATATCTTTACAACTCATTTCTTTATCACTGAATTTATTTATCTCAATAGTATTAATATTGTCCCCACAATCCCAATGGCAAACGCCCACCATTCCCTTCTTTCCAAACCCTTCTTCTCCCCGAAATACAACCAACCGATAACCGCGGGAAGTATGGTCAGGGCAATGCTTTTGAGTGGTATGACCTGAGTGAGCAAGCCCCCGTATTGAAACGTCACATAGAGGAGACTTAATGCGGTGAAGAAACCTAATGAGAGCAAGATCACCGCGATGAGTGATCGCCGCGGTAACCACCATGAACGCACTCGTTCAAAAGGCAAAATTGTCAATGCGCCCAAGAAAGACCCCCCATACCATCCCACGATAAATTCCTGAAGGGTAATACCGCGCGTGGCGAGTGGCTTTAAGAGAAAGTTTGTCGCTCCAAAAATGACCACCGTTGCCAATGTTGATATGAACCACGCGCGCTGATGCGGAAAATTCTCTTCTCCTTCCGGCGCCTGGAACATCCACATAGCAGCGAAACTCAACACAACGCCCAGAAATACCATCGGCTCCGCAATAACGCGCTCACCCAAAACCACGACCGCTAAAACAATTGCAACCACGCTGCTTAAGGGGAAAAAGAGCGCTGTTTTGCTAAGACTGTAGGCATACGCACGCCAATTACTGTAATTGCCATAGGCATTCAAGATCCCTACGCCCGCGGCCATTATCATATTGATGGGATTGCCAAATCCCGCGTCAATAATTGCATTCAGCAACAACGCCCACAAGGTGCAAAAAAAGAACTGGTAGGCAACCCCCAGCGATTTCTTTTCTGGTAAACGGTCAGTGGCGCGCTTAAAGAGTACCTCCACGACCACCTGCACCACCATGAGGACAATGACTACTATTTTCCAATGCATAGCACGATCATTGACTACTTCGTTGATTCGACGGGAGGCGCCAACGAAAGGTCAATGAGCTTCTCTTCCCCTCCCCGCAAGACAGAGAGCTTCAGCGTCGTATCATTGGGATATGCTTGAATGAGCGTCGCGAGGTCGGTTTCGTCCGTTACCTCATCCCCATCAACTTTTATCACAATATCGCCCTCCTTCAATCCTGCCTGCTCCGCGTTCGATTCCGGGGCAACCGCAGGCACATCGCCGTTTTTAACCAAAAGCGCACCAAATCTCCTCCCGTGGGTTAAGGGAAACGCTACGTCCGCAACGCTGGAAAGTTCCACATAACGCAGGCCTACCTGCGGTCGTCGTGCATCGCCTTCTTTGAGTATCCGATCAATAATAGGTTGAAGGGATGAGAGCGGTACTGCGCGCGCCACGTTCCCCTCTTGGACGCTTATGACCCCTCCAACTTCACCCGCCAATGAAACCAACGGCATACCTAAACTATTTCCCTGCGGCGCACCCACAAGCTCTAAGCGGGATTCCAAACGATCGCCGTCCCGCACCGTGAGCACAGAAGTGCCTGCGACCGTACCTATAAACGCTCGCCCCTGCGTCCCTATCTGAAATGTGGGGACGATGACAGAAGAGCCTGCCTTAAGCGATGATTCGCTCCGCGTGAATGGCACAGCCACCAACAACGACGTATCCACTTTTATAAACCATACCCCCGTTGCCCTATCCTGCACGCGGCGGACTACGACGTACGTTTTTCCATCGTTCGTGATGATAGTGAGAGGACCGCTCGCCTTTTCGCTCAAATCCCCGGCAGAGAGAATCCAGCCATCACTCGTAAGTGCAATGCCAGTGGTGAGAGGTGACGCCGCTGAACTCACAAGACCCGCAAGGTCTTTGGTCAAGCTCTTTGTAAGGAAGACACCTACGACGCTGGGTTGAATCCGTTTCACGACTGCGCTCGCGCGCTCATCAGCGGTGACTGACACTTTCTCCGTGCGCTCAATAGTCACTGGCGCACTTGGTACCAATGTCGCCACATCCAAAAACCCGAGATATGGCACGCGGGAAAAACCTCCTGAGATAAGCAACAAGAACCCCACCACGCCCGCAAGCATGCCGAATACTACAGCGATAATCGCAACGCTCACGAATCCCAACCCACGATGCTCTTGTGGCAACTCAAAATGATGAGCTTTCGCGTACACTGCCGCGAGTCTATTATTGCGTACATTGTTCTGCAATCCATTCGACGTGTCTTGCGATATGGTGGGTGGTTTAGGTTTGGCTGACATACATGTAATAATAACACAGTGAGGCCCTTCGGGCCCTCACTCCCTCCGGGCGGCACGAAAGCTGCGCTTACGTGCGGGATCGTATCTCCTGCGAAGCCTAACGCAGTCCAGCACTCAACGAGCGAAGCGAGTTTTAGTGCTGTGATGGGTTACAGGCATACATCAGGAACGGAATGTGGCTTATGATGGCGAAAAAGATTGAGATTCCGATGCGGCAAGATACAAGGTACAATGACCAAATCTTTATTATTACGGCCATCGCGCCGTTATGAACAACACGAGCCACGCGCCTGCAAGCATGGAAATGCCTAATACTTGACCGCGCCGCTTCATAAACGCTGCTGGCTTCCGCACGATCTCAAGCAATACCACATAGACGGGAAGCACAAGCCCTGCGAGAACTAAGGGGGTAAAGGGAAACAGAAGAAACACCGCCATGGTTTCCATTATACAAAGACTGAGAATCCACCTGCCATAGCTGCGACTTTGGGGTGAAACGAGTGAATACTCTAATACCTGCCGCGTGAAAAGAAAGGTTCCCAAAAATACTAACCCCAATGTGCCTAAAAGCGGAAAACGGACAAATACAGACGCACCGCTTAAGGTGGCGCACAATGCAAACACCCCGAAGGAAGCGATAAACCATCCCACATTCTCACAAAAGAGCGCCCTCAATGCACTGGGTGTTTCCTGAAACTTCACGAGGCCTCGCAGGTGCGCGCCGATACTCGCTGAGAGGATGATTGCGATAATGCCGCGAAACACGCCGCCGCTTACCATGAGGAAAAGCCCATTTCCTGCCACTGCCAACGCAAGGGGAGATGCCACATGCCAACGGAATGCCCGTCCTTCCTCCTTTTTGTATACGGCGCGATACACCATAACAATAACAAGCAACTCAATGAACAAAAAAAGCCACCATACATCTACCCAGCGCCATGTGCCGAGCAGAGCGCCAAAAATGACTGCCATGAGCACAAACGGTCCATAGTGGCGCAGAATTATCTTTCCGAATGGATCTTCACCTGTGCGCTCGTGCGGGATTCCTTGCACGATTGACGGGAGATCAGTATTCGAAATGATGGTCATACGTCTCAACACTTACCTACTCAGCCACGGCGCAAGCTTGTATACCATGGTCAATCGCTCCTCTGCAGTCCTGAATTCATCCTCTGCTTTCTTCATGACAGTACGGTCACCTGCTAATGCAATGAGATAGCGTTGCGCTGTCTGTTCATCCATACCCATGGCGGTGACGAGTCCCAAATGCACCTCCTTCAATTGCGCCGGCACCCGAAGGGTGAGTAATAATGCTTTCTCGTATTGTATCTCTGAAAGCCATGCATCGATATCAGCGCTTACCATATTTTGTGACGATAGTTTTGCTGCGAACTGTCCGCGGGAGACTACATAACGCGAGAGAATTTCCGGCGCTTCCTTTTTATATTTCGCGCCTAGCACCTGACTCGTGTCACTCCGTATCCACACCGTGGTGTCTTCGGAGGTCGTGGCAAATACAGGGATGGTGGTGAGCATTGAAACACTGGAATAATTAATGATGAGCACGGCCGCGAGAAATACGATTCCCCAGTGATGGTGCATCAGCTCTACCACCTGGCGTGTGGGAGGGAGAACGACCTTCATTTCGCGCGAGAGGCGAAAAGAGTTGTAGGGAAAGGTCGGTTTTGAGATAGAAGAAGTTTGTTTCTTCATAGTAGACCTCTAAAGTATAACACTTCGAAGCCCCTCGTTGAACCGTGCAGGCGGATTTCCCGCACACGGCTCTCCGCTACCATAGAAGTGTCACCAAATATCATAGAGATTGAACGCCAGGG
>JBFLWV010000050.1:0-4535 GCA_040757655.1 Patescibacteria group bacterium
ACAGACACTTTACCCTTCGGAAAAAGTGCTGGACTCAGTTAGGCACTTATTAGATATGACCCCACACTTTCCGAAGGATAGTGCGGCCCGAAGGGAGTTAGTGCCGACCGAAGGGAGGCCTAACTGGTTCCCGAATGATATTTAAAAACTCCGGGGGCAGGATTTTCATCCCCCACCCATTCCTGTCGGGGGTGGATTTTCACCCCTCACCAATCTCTGCCGAGGCAGGATTCGAACCTGCGATATCCGCATTAACAGTGCGGTGTTGTACCACTCAACTACTCGGCACGAATTGGTGAGGGGCGGGCCACCAACATCTACGTTAACAGCGTAGCGTTTTACCATTAAACTACCCCAGAGCTCGGTAGGCAGGTTGTGTTATTGTACCCCGGAAAAATCAAGACCTCCGTCCCTTTGAGAGGGGCGGAGGCAGTGCTGGTAATGTTTGGTGAGGAAACAGAAAGGTCGCGACCAGCGTCAGCTCCGCGCATAGATATTATTATTAACTCTGGCAACTCTCTGTTCCATATTGATATGGTAGCGTATGGGTATAGGGTGTCAAGTGTGGAAAAGTCAGTTTGAATGTATTATATTATGTATCATGTATAATGAATGACGGTGGACGAATTTCAATTTCCAAAATCTAATACATAATACATTATAACTGGTATGGACGAACACATCGAACGCATACGAAATCTCAAGGCAAAGATTGACCAGACGTGGGTGTTTTTGAAGCTGGATGAGAAACAGAAGGACATTCGGGAGCTTGAGGCAAAAACCTTGAAGCCTGATTTTTGGCAGGATCGCGGGAGTGCGCGGACGGTGACGCAGACTCTCGCGGATTTGCAGACAGAATATAAGGCATGGGAGACGTTGAGGGTCGAAACAGAGGAATTATTGGCGTTTGCAGATTTGGCGCGGCGCGAAAGTGATGCATCGGTGCAGGGAGAGATTGAGAAAAAAATGAAGTCACTTGAAGAGGAATTTGGCGGGCTGGAATTCCACGTGCTTCTTTCAGGAGCCCATGACCGGAAAAATGTGATTATGGCGCTCCACGCAGGCACAGGAGGGGTGGATGCGATGGATTGGACCGGAATGCTGCTGCGTATGTATCTGCGATATTGCGAGAAAAAAGGATGGCGTGTAAGCGTGCTTGATGAATCGCGCGGCCAAGAAGCAGGATACAAAAGCGTCTTGCTGCGAGTGGAGGGAAGTTATGCGTATGGGTATTTGAAATCCGAGGCGGGCGTGCATCGTTTGGTGCGCATTTCTCCCTTTGACGCGGAGAAAATGCGGCATACCTCGTTTGCGCTGGTGGAAGTTTTGCCCGAGTTGGAGGAAATCGAAGAAATGAAGATAGACCCAAAGGATTTGCGCGTGGACACGTTCCTTTCTTCAGGCCACGGCGGACAATCGGTGCAGACCACCTACTCTGCGGTGCGCATCGTCCACCTCCCGACCGGCATTACGGTCTCATGCCAGAATGAGCGCTCGCAGCTCCAAAACAAGGAAATGGCCATGCGGATCCTCGCGTCGAAATTAAAAGCGCTGGAAGAGGCAAAGCTTGAGGAAGAAAAGCAGCTCCTGCGAGGCGAATACACGGAAGCCGCGTGGGGCAACCAGGCGCGCTCCTATGTGCTGCAGCCGTATAAAATGGTGAAGGATCATAGGACGGAATATGAGACGCAGGAGGTAGAAAAAGTTTTAGATGGTTTTCTCGATGAAGCCATTGAGTCCTATTTAAAAATAAAACCCGATTACGGAGTCAAGAATCCAAAATCCAAAGTCCAAAAATCAAAATGATAATTGTGAATTTATAAATTTTGGTGTATCATTTTGGATTTTGAGATTTGCATTTTGCATTAGTGTTGCTAAGAGAAATATGTTCCGTCGTTCCACCCAAAATGTATTGTGTGCGTTGGGATTTGTGGGAGGCATCGCGTTGCGGTCATGGGTGGCATTGCCGTTGGTCATGGGTTATGCATTGGGATGTATGGGGGTGGTGGTGGCAGTCGTATGGTGGAAAGAGATGCGATGGCGGGTTGCCGGCGTAATAGCCGTTTTTTTATTTTTAGGGATCTGGCGCACGGACGCTGCGCTGCAGCCGCCGCCCCACAGCGACATATCCTACTGGGCAGGCCGCACCGTGGTAGTGGAGGGGACAGTAGCGCGCGATCCTGACGTGAGGCTCAAGACGGAGAAAGTGGTGGTGGAAGTGAAAAACGTAGGGGCGCGATTAATCGCGCCCGTACAAGTGAGTGGCAACCTTCTTATAACTCTACCTGCGGTCTATGCCATTGAAGTGGGCGACGTGCTGCAGATGCAATGTGAGGTGAAAAAGCCCGAGCCAATCGAGGACTTTGACTACCCGCGCTACCTTGCCAAAGATAGCATCTACGCGCTGTGCGCGTATCCCGACATAATTTCCCACACGGAAGGTGCGCGTGGATTGCGATGGGTGCTCGCACGATTGAAACACGATTTTATTGCATCGCTTTTCCGCGTGGTGAATGAGCCGGAAAGCACCTTTCTCACTGCCCTGCTTACCGGCGCGCGGGGAAGGATTCCCGACGGCGTTATTGATGATTTCGTGCGCACAGGAGTGAGCCACTTGATTGCCATTTCTGGTTATAACATCACGATTATCGCCACAGGGATTTTAGGGCTCTTAACTTTATTTATACGCAGGCACGCCGCGTTTCCTTTTTTGGTGGTTATCATCAGCGGATTTACTGTCTTGGTCGGCGGGAGCGCGTCTGTGGTACGCGCCGCAATCATGGGATTAATGCTCCATGCCGCGTATGTGAGCGACCGGATGTATAAACCCTTTCATGGTCTTATCCTTGTGGCAGCATTCATGCTCGCGCAAAACCCACGGCTGTTGCGGGACGATCTTGGGTTTGATTTGTCATTTCTTGCAACCATCGGGATTCTCGCCGTGAGTCCTCTCGTGCAGCGCCGCTTATCTTTTATTCCAGAGCGATGGAAGTTGCGCGAAACAATCGCCATGACATTGTCAGCGCAAGTGACCACGTTGCCGTTATTGGTGGGGAGCTTTGACCGCGTGTCTGCCATTGCTCCGCTTGCGAACTTGCTCTTGGTGCCGTGGGTCCCTTTCCTTATGGCTTTGGGTTTTATCGCAGGTATACTTGGTATATTTCCTCTTGTGGGCATGGCGGCAGGCGCTGCCGCGTGGGTCATGGCGCGTCTCTTTCTTTTGCTCACGCATGCGCTCGCGCGCGTGCCCGGCGCTGCATGGAGCGTGCCTTCATGGTCATGGACCATCGTGGTTGTTTTATACGCGCTCGCCATTATACTCTGGTGGCAGCGGAGATTTGTTGAACAAATGTGGAATGAATATAGACAGCGATTTCGCAGTTTTTACGGTGTCCCACCTCTTATAAGACCAAAAGAAGTGATCACCGCGCAATCCATGGAGGTTGCGGTAGTGCCGATTGATGAATCGCTATTCTGCGAGCCAGTGATCACTTTGGAAGAGAAGAAGCAACAGGAAGAATTACACAGGGATGCATCAATTCGTAAAAAAATTATTAATTGGGTTGGAGCGCATCGTTACGTGGTTGTCGCGAGTGTATTGTTCGTACTATTTTTGGCGTTCTCTCTCCCTCCCTATTTACACAGTCGAAGGTTTGGAGTGACCTTTCTTGACGTGGGACAGGGCGACGCGGCGTTGATCCAAATTCCCGGCGGGCAACAGGTGCTCATTGATGGCGGCCCAGATGCGGGGATTTTAGGAAAATTAGGAAGTACCCTGTCATGGTGGGATCGCACGATCGAGTATGTGGTACTCACCCATCCGCATGCAGACCATATGACCGGATTAGTGGACGTGCTGAAGCGGTACAGGGTTGGAAAAGTGGTGATGACCGGGGTGGTGCATACGACTGATGAATATCTTGCGTTTTTAGATGAAGTGAGGAGGAAAAATATCCCTACGCAGTTTGTAGCGGCAGGGGATTCGTTTGAGCTTGGCGCGGGAGTAATTGACGTGCTCGCGCCCTTTGAGCGTTTGGAAGGGAAACGTGTGGAAGAATTAAACGGAACTTCTATAGTCCTACGTTTTGTTTATGGCGATGCGTCGTTTCTGTTTATGGGCGATGCGCCCGTGGCAGTGGAAGAGCAGCTCCTCGCAAACGGTGAGTGGAATTTGGAGAGCGATGTGCTTAAGGTCGGCCATCATGGCAGTTCAGATTCCAATTCAGAAGATTTTATTACTGCCGTCGCTCCCCACTATGCGATTATTTCCGTTGGCAAGGGCAATCCATACGGCCATCCATCGTTAAGAACAATAAAACGGCTGGAGCGCGCAGGCGCTACGATTCTTCTGACAGATTTATTTGGTGATATTAGGTTTTCTTATAAGAAAGGCACTCTCCAGTTGACAGAATAACTGATGTTACGCAAAAACCAATAATTTGAGATAATAGTGGCATACTACCGTTAAAAACAAAACGTATGCCACCAAAACAAAAGGAATATACCGCACAACCCGTCGATCCGCGTCTGCTTGA
>JBFLWV010000051.1:0-8923 GCA_040757655.1 Patescibacteria group bacterium
CAGTGGGAAAGGGAATAAGCACATCATTGAAAACTATATCAAACAGCAAGGTCGAGAGCATAATCTTAAGCAGTTGAGACTATTCGAGCTTTAACGCCCTGTGGTCTCTGCCACAGGGCAGATTTACGAGGAATTATGGATCTCTTTAATCAACTCAAGGGGGAGGGAGAGACCGCTCTATCACCTAAAGGCGCACTTGCGCTTGCCGCCATGACTGTCATTGGCGTTGATGGCTCTATTGATGAAGGCGAAATTGAAGCACTGAAACGCATGTTGAGAGGCGATGGAGAGGTGCTACTTGAGGCAACGCGGATGTATAAGGATAAATCAGTTACGGAATGCGTGGAGATGGTGGGTAACACGCTCGATGATAAACAACAAGTAGCAGCAATCATCAATTTGCTGGATCTCGCAATGACAGACGGCATACTCACCGGTAGCGAGGAAAAGTTATTAACGCTTTTTGTTGCTTGTTTTCAAATACCAGAGGAAGTGATGAGGAATTTGATAGATGTGATAGCGATGAAAAACAACTTTTCTGTCTTCGATGATTAAGGAATAATCACTACACATGGGCTTACGCCCATGGTTTGGAGACGGCAGGCGAGCTTCGCTCGTCCGGCTAACGTCGGAATCTTCTCCATCCACAGACTTACGTCAGTGGTTTTGCGAATGAATTAAATAAAGTATGGCAAAAGTAAGATGTGCAATTTGTCAAGAGGAAAGGGAAAGCGACTCATCCAATATCAAGTTTTGTCCGCGATGCGAAATGTGGGTTTGTCATAAGCATTATGCAAAAGACCAATGCCCACATTGTAAGCAGCATACGCTGAGGTGACGAGGAAATGTTGGTTTCCTCGAATCGTGGAGATCGCCCAGACCTATGGCAGAATCTGCCGGGGGAGAGTTCGTATTGGTACACGAAATACGAGAATGCAATGAGGCATTCGTGATTCCTTACACATGACACGGAGGGAGATTTATGCTTACGGATCCGTTCAAGTTATTTGGAAGGCTTATCGTCGCGAGTATCCAGATCACCGGTTATGTGGTAACTTTTGTTATCCAGTTTGTGCTCTACTCCGCAAGAGGCCAGAGAGATAAGGTGGTGGATGCCATCGGCTATCTCGGCCGGTCGGTGAGCGATGCGGTCGGGAATGCATTGAGGAAATAGTCATATGCAGCAAGTCAAAAAACTTTTATCCCTCGATCCGGATAAAGGCGAACTCGTGCTCAAATTACCTACTGGTGAGACCCAGGAGATTCAGGATACGCATCACATGCTGGGCGCGGAGGGTAGTGTGTATATCCTCATAGACTGTTCCGGCAGCATGGCGACAGTGGATAAGCTGGAACAAGCGAAGCGTGGCGCGGTTGGATTTGCGCAGGATGCGCATGACAAAGGGTATTCGGTGGGCATCATTTCCTTCGCGGATGAAGCGCAAGAAGAATGTAGGCTCACTACTGATATGGGAGTAGTGAAGAGGAGCGTGGATGGATTGATGATCGACGGGACTACGAATATGACGGCTGCGATTAGTATTGCAACGGGTAAAATGAACGATATGCAAGATCCGCGTGCTATGGTGATTGTGACTGATGGGATGCCTGATGATAAACAGTCGGCCTTGTGGGAGGCGGAGAAAGCAAAAGACATGGGGATTACCATACTTACCATAGGGACTGATGACGCGGATGAAGAGTTTTTGAGACAATTATCATCCGGTACTGATCTGGCGGTGAAAGTATCACATGAAGCACTTGAAGACGCAATTACTTCGTCGGCACGTTTATTGCCTGGAGGGTAAATTAGGAATATGGATGATTATGTAACCTATTATGAAATTTTGGGAGTGCCTCGTGGCGCGACTGCCGAGGAGATAAAAAAAGCGCGCAACCATAAATTGCATCAATTCCATCCTGATGGCATTCCTGATAATCGTACGGAACTTAAGAAGGAGGCAGAGGAGAGAACGAAGCAGATTCACGAGGCATACGACATATTAAGTGATCCTGTAAAACGGAAACTTTACGACGAGCAGCTTGATGTCCTAAAACAGCAGAAAACGCAAGCTCGAGTACAATATCAACAGCCGCCTCCTCGGCGACCTCCTCGCCCCCGTCCGCAGTATCATCAATATCGCGCGTCACAGTCGAGTGGGCCAAGTGGTAGCAGTGCGCAAAGATCCAGTGCGTCGTCGCAAGCCTCAGCGTCATTTACCGGCTCTCCCCCTGTCGCCTCGCATCAGCCGCAAAGGATCTCTAAACGCAGTTTTCCTTGGGGCAACTTTTCTCCCGAACTTGTTTTTAAAATCGTGTTTTTGGTGGTTGCAATTTGGGCAATTCTTCTTTTGGTATCATTGTCTGCGACGTTGGGTCTTTACGGCAAAATTGTGGCCATAATGGTGGTGATATGGGGGGCGCCTTACCTTCTTTTCAAAGCGGCAAAGAAACGATGGTTGAAAGTCGTTGCCTTCTTCATAGTGCTGTTTGGCACGGTGTTGGGTATCATCTTATTCGAAAATCTCATAAATAAGTCATACACATCATCTCGGCAACAGAATGAGAATACGCAAATGTTGTTGCGACAACAGCCAGGTGACCCGCTTGAGCTCAGTAAACAGGAAATTATTGAACTTCAAACATTGCTCAAGCAAGATAAGACGATTTACCCCGAAGGCAGGATCACCGGAAACTACGGTGAACTCACACGTAAGGCGGTGGAGCGGTTCCAGGAGCGGTACGGCTTACCAGTTACCGGACATGTCGATGTGGCGACAAATCAGAAAATAAAAAGTGTTTTCGCGGCTGCAGGCAATAAACCGGCACCGATTAAGGAAAGGTCGTCGCCATCAATGTCTTCGCCTTCCGTCGAACCGCCCAATCGTGAGAGATCGATGGGGCAACCGAAAAGCGTTGGAAGAGTCATTGCTACTCTCATTGACCAAGTCGGTAATCCTGTACCAGGAGAAGTATTAAATAGCCCTCGTTGGCTCCTTCTTAATTATCAGACTGGCAAGCAGTATGATGGATATGTAATCAATATCGACACCGTTCCCGGGTATCTTGAAACAGATGCAGTCCCTCTGGGGGAATATACTCTTCAAATTCAGAAAAGTAGATACGATACCTTCGAAAGGGTGGTTAAGATTTCCGACGGGGATTTAAAGCTCGGTAAGATAGTGTTGAGACGGTGGCTCAAGGTTATCGGCAATATCGCTGATCAATCCGGGAATCCAATTCCTGGTCACCTCGGGGATGATCTAAGGTGGGAACTAATCAACACCCAGACGGCCAAACTATATGACGGTTATGTGCTTAATATCGGTACTGCACCTGGGTATCTTGAGACTGAGGGAGTTCCGGAGGGAGATTATGATTTTAGAGTAAGAAAATCTGGTTATAATTCATTTGAAAAAAGAGTGCAGTTATACGGTAATGATCTTCGAATCGGGCAAGTAATACTTATTAAAGAATGATTTGGCAGCAGTGATGTGCGCCAAATTCAGAGACGCAGCAGGGAATGTGTCAATGACCACATTTGATCTATTCATCCCGCGGCGGTAACCTTCGTTCGCGTTGTTTTCATGTATGTTACGAAAGATTTCCCATCCATCACGAGTCATACAAAGAAACGGGCTTCAATTAGTATTTGGATTGTTGGCGGGCATTCTCTTCTCGCTCGTTTCTTTCAGTAATACCGCCTTGGCTGCCGAGTGGTGGCCGACGGAAGGACGTGACGGCGGGCAAAGCCGGTACGTGCCGTCAGGCCCCCAACCGCCGTTTACGGAAGAGTGGCGGGTAGAAGGCCTGTACGTCGAACGGGAGCCGCTGGTGTCCGGCGATCTGCTCTATCTGCAGCGGGACGTGGAGATTGACGGAATGATCCAAGGCGTCATTGACGCGAGGAATCGTTTTCAAGGGAACGAGGTGAAATGGACGTATGACACTAGCCATGATCAGTGCCTCCGCAGCAGCGGGATCGCCATTGCCCGTGGCGTCATGCTGGTGCGGGAGCACTTCTGCGACGGCGACAATCGCAAGGGCTATCTGCGCGCTCTGGACGCAGAGACCGGCCAGCCATTGTGGCGGGAAGACTGGCCGACCTACCTGATTGCGGGAGGCATTTACACCTCTCCTCCTTCTACTGCCAACGGCATGTTTTATCTTGCCAATAATAAGGGCACGGTCGCGGTGGATCCAGTGACCGGAGAAGGAGCGGACGCGTATTATCCGGTGAAGAAACAGTTTTTGCCGCCGATTGCCGACGACGCGTATGTGTACGGTATTAACACCGGCAATCCATTTGAATTTGCCGGCGCGCCTTTGGCAGGAGGCCAGCTGACCATTTTTGACTATCACGCGGACGAGCGGGGACGGTGGTTTGTCTCGGGCAATACGGTGTATGTCACGAATTTAGGAAACCATCCCTTTCCCGGACACCATGTGACGGCGTTTCGCAGAGGGACAGGAGAGAAATTGTGGCAGCAGGATGGCGCGGCGTTTTACGCGGCTTCGCCTGCGGTGGCGCTGGTGGGGAAAGAAGACGGCGGCATACACGCGTACGACGCGGTCACTGTGGAGGAGATATGGCCGGAGCCGCCCGCGATTGGGTACGGCGTCACTATTGTCGGCAACCACGCGTACCTGCTTGCGCACCCGCAGCACCGCGTCGCGGTCGTGTCACTGCAGTCCGGCGCGGAAGTCGCGTCCATCCCTCTTTTTGATCCGGGAGGCGTGTCGTCAAGCGCGGGAAACCACATCGTTGCCGCCGGAGATTGGCTGTACGTGAACGACGGGGGGGGACTGGTGCTTACCGGATTGAAAGGCGCGTCGGAGTCTCCCGACTGGGATGCGCTGTCCTTGCCGGATTATCTTCAGCTTCATGAACTGGAGCGGCGGGAGGTTGTGGTTGGCGAGAGTCTTTATTTCATTCTCACCGTTGATTGTACGCTTGATCTCGCCACCCGCCGTTGCACGGATGATTTTCAGCCGTCCACGCTCTATACCGGCAATGACTATTTACCATTGGAGGACCCTGATACGGTCAGGAAAATTGGCATGATAGATATGGCGCAGGAGTACCAGGTCGACTTTTTCAGGAAGAAGCGCGCCCTTGAAGCCCTGAAGGAGGATCAAGACCACCTCAAAGCGCTCTATGACGAGTACAGGAGTTTGTTCGGTTTGGTAAAGGGAATAAAAACGTTGAAAGACGCACAAGAGGCAATACAGTTGAGCGCGCAGTTGATCGATTTGCAGATTGAAATGGTGTCGGCGCACATCCGTGTGGAAGAATCGCTCACCCTCCTTACCGGAGAAAGCTTGGAAGTGATAGGAATGCTTGATGAGATGAAGGTGCAGCTTGAGTTCCAAAAAAGCGTTATCCATGAGCGCATTTTGAGCGTCGAGGGAGTCATTAATGTCGCGAAATTCGTAGAGATTCTCGAGGAGTGGCTTCCCCGAGGCGTGGAATTTCTCTTGCGCAAGTTTATCGTCGATCCCATGGCCGTGGCAGAAGAAGAGTTAACGCGCGAGCTTGACCGCGCACTTGCAGAATACGCCGCAGCGTATGCGATTCTGGAACAGGAGCAGTATGACATAGATGACGTTGCGTCCGCCGAAGCATTCCTGGCACATTACTGGTACGGCAGTGTTTATGCTGATGACGCGCTGATTTTTTTTGACAAGATATTTGGAAATTATCGCGATGTGCTGAAGCACATGATAGTGAGTGAAGGAAGGGACTGGATCCTTAAGAAGATGACTGGGGGCGCGTCGTCGCTCGCGCACATCATAAAGCCAGCATGGGAGGCGGCAAAAGTGGTGAATTGGGGACTCAATATCACGTATGCCCATTTCCGCGGAGAACAGGAAGCCGCTTGCAGCCTGTCGTTCGGATTGTCAGAAGCAGTCTCTTATACGCTCAAGGTGGCGGGGAACAACGCTGGTTATCTCGCACTGCTTCAGCAGCGGCAAGCGTGCATGGAAGAGGCTGAGCAGGCGGCGCAAGAGTATCTTGACGAGGTGAACGACATTGCGAATGACATTCTCGGCCCGTTCAAGTCTTTCTTCTCATTTGCAAGCGATGCGGTCTCGGATTTCGGCTCGTATCTGGGAGCACTTTTGGAAAGCCCGGGCGAGTTGCGCATGCACGACGCTGAGGGAAGGACGACGGGGATAAAAGACGGCATGGTGGTGGAAGAAATTCCCGGCTCGCTGTACGAACCACAAGCCGAAACTGCGGTAGTCTTCAATCCTTCTGGAGATCATTATTACACGGTCCATGGGACGGCAGAGGGCGTATACGGTTTCACTGTGGTGTTTTCAGGTTTTGGTCGGAACGCGCTGTTCCATGCGTCGAGCATTCCCACTCATTCCGTGGCAGTGCATCGTTACGATGTGGATTGGGATGTCTTGTCCCAGGGTGATGAAGGTGTAACGATTAGCGTTGATCAAAACGGTGATGGAGATTTTGAACAAACCTTTACTTCAAGGGCGACGTTCGCAATGCCGTATTTGGTTATTAACGGCAATGCGCAATACGCCACCTCCTCAAGGGTCCATCTCGATCTGCATTATCCGGTTGAAGTGAAGAAGATGCGCATCTCGTCGCGCCAGTTGAGCGCATCAAGCAGGCTGCCGCTGTGGCAGGAAGTGAAGCCGGAGATCTCGTGGCTGCTCACGGGCATGGGAGGAGAGCAGACGGTATACGTGCAATACAAGGAAGAAGACGGCACGGTGCTGCCCACGGTGAGCGATACGATCGTACTCGATCTCTGGCCGCCGAGTGGGAGGGTGAGGATTACTGATCCAAACGGAACGTATCCGAACGTCGTGCTTAATTTTTCGGCAAACGACCGCGGGAGCGGGGTCGCGGATATGATGGTGAGCAACAAACGCGATTTCGCAGGAGCATCATGGCAGCCGTATCAGGAGTCCTTGCCTTGGGTCATGGAAGGTTCGTCCGTTTATGCCAAGTTCAGGGACGCGGCAGGGAATGTCTCAATTCCCGCATTCGATTTGTTTGTGCCACGACCCGCTCGGTGATGCGTTGAGCTTTGTTCTTTTTTCAGTTTTCTGGATTCCCGCATGCGCGGGAATGACATTTTCAATGAACCACGTTTTTCCTTTCATTGGCGAGGAACCTCCGCCAATCTTCATCACCCGCGTGTTTCACGGCGGGGAATTGAACCGCCTCATATTCCTCCACTGCCTCAGCGCATGATTGAGCCAGTTCAAGGAACGGGGGAAACTGGCGGACTTCCATCGCGTGATCCAGATGTGTTTCCTTGCTTCCTCGACATTTCTGCGATTATTGCAGGCGGGACAGGAAAGCACCAAGGTGCATTGGCCTGTTACTGCTGGTCTCCTGCCCCGTAAGCGGGAATGCAGGTGATCAATGGTGGGGAAGTCGTCAGGCATCCTCTTCCCCGGCTGCGCGGGGTAATCAGGATAGAACCGCAGCGCTCTTCGACACCAGTGACAATATGGGTCCTCTCTCATTAAGTTTCTACGTCTCCGTCTTACGCTGTCGGTGCTCATATGGATGGGGGCTTCCAGGATTTTGCCCGCCAAATGTTTACAAATGGCGGGCAGGGTTCAGGGAAGGCGGTAGGTGAGGGCGCGTCCCCTGCCGTGTTTCTTGAGTTTCCCCAGTGCGGTAAGCATGGAAAGATAGCGGGTGGCGGCGCGGTCTGAGACGCCGAGAAGCAGCTGCGTCTCGTCGTTCGTAATGCTTCCTTTTCCTTTCACGTGAGCGAGTATGCGCGCCAGTCTCTGATCGCGTTTCCGTTGACGCGTTGACAGAGACGCGGCGCGGTAGGAAGGAGCTTTGGTGCGCCATTCTTCCTTCGCCCGCGCCTCGTCAAATACCTTAACCTCGCGCACGACCTCTTTCTCCACGATCTTCTCCACAGGCTTTTCTACGATTCTCTCGACAATCCTTTCCACCGGAACTTCTTTCACGACTTCGACGGGCTTTTCCACTACCCGCTCGACGATCTTCTCGACCGGCACTTCGCGGATAATTTCTTTCACGATTGTCTGGGTGGCAGACTGGGTTGGTGGGGACGGTGGAAGAGATGGCGGCGGGGATTGCGGAGCCGGTTCTTGGGGCGTGGAAGATTGTGATGGCACGGCGGCAGGCGTGGCAGATGCCGGAGGAGGAGGTTCCAGCGGAGAGGCGGGGGCATGATCCGGCGCTTCTGAAGGGGCACCCGGCATTTCCGGTTCTGCCGGTGACGGCGGTACAGGAATGTCGGTAGTGCCAACATCAGTGCTCGACTGATCATCAGGCGCTTCGACCGCAGGCGGCTGTTCCACGATATCAGCCGGAGGAGCGATGCTTGTCGCTTGGCCGTCAGCTACGGCATTCGTGGGCAGGCTTTGCGATAGTTCCTGAGCAGATTCGGTTGATTCTTCCATACCGATAATCATACCACACTCACTCTGCCTTGATCCTGCGGATGGTTGTGCTACGCTGTCAGTATGATTTCCTCATTGCTGCTCTCCGGCGACAATGATTTTGTGCCCGTAGTCCGGCGCTTGAGGGAACGCGGCAAGCGGATCATTGTGATGTCCGCCAAGCGCCATGTTTCGCGCGAGCTTATCCAGCTAGCTCACAAGTACGTAAATCTGAAGAAGTTGAAGGATAGAATCGAGTTGACGAAATAAAAAAATCCCCCCGCCCAAGGCGGGGAGAGGTTCGTCACTTGATTCTGGAGCTATTCCTTGCGGAATACTCCAGAGTGCTATCGCACTATTAAGGTAGCATATCACCCTATAGTGCGTCAAGTATGTGCACTCGTCCATGTTACAGTTGACAGTGGAAAGGACGTAACATGTTGAAAATTCAAGTAAGAAGTGGTTGGCTGGAGAGTTTAATACATAACCCTCTCCTGTCTATGACCACGAAAGCAGAACA
>JBFLWV010000052.1:0-12573 GCA_040757655.1 Patescibacteria group bacterium
AAGGTCTCTACCAATCATTTCGCGCTCAAATCGAAGCTGTATGTGAGGGCACTAATGGCAAGTTTTAAAGAGCTTCAGTCCTTGAAAAGTCAGTTTGCATTGGTAAGCCCTGCGTAACATCAGTTAATATATTATTGGGTGTCCCATTGTCGAAGACAGGAAGATCGTGAGGAAAAGTCCTCAATGTGAGAAGACTTTTGCGACAGGAACTAGATAGAACGGTTTCCGAAACTCTAAAATTGCTCCTCATTGAACAAATAGAGGCAGCGAGGGAACTGCAATTTTTGAGGCGCTCTGGCGCATCAAGCTGCTAGATCGCGGCGCCGAAAAAATTGTCAGTTCTCGAAGCGATTATAGATGCGGATGAGAAGAGTGAGATGACGCAATAAGCTGTGCTGCTTCGAGAAGTGAATCGAAAGATTCCCCTCCATCACCCCACCATCCCCGCAATATCTCATACCTCATCATCCCCCTTTCAATATACGCATTGTTCACGTCGGTAATTTCAAGCTCTCCGCGTCCGGAGGGCTTTAAGGTTTTCAAAACGTCCCACACGTGATCATCATAGAGATACACGCCGATGACCGCAAGATTTGAGGTTGGTGTTTTCGGTTTTTCCACAATTTGTACGATGCGTCCTCCTTCAATCACCGCAATACCATACTGCTCCGGATGAGTAACCTCTTTGAGGTAAATTTTGGCGCCCTTCCCCTCGTGAAAAAACTGAGCAATGCCCGGCGTGAGATTGTCTGCAATAATATTATCGCCAAGTATTGCTACGACCGGTTCATGATCTGAGAAATCTTCCGCTAAGGAAAGGGCTTGCGCAATACCACCTGCCTCCTTCTGTACGGCATAGGACAACTTAAACTTGTTGTCTTGAAACACGTTTACCCCATCAAGTTTGCGCACATCATCTAAAAACGCGCTTCCGTCAGACAGTAACTCCAGGAAATCTCCCGCATGGCCTGAACCTGATACGATGAGAATGTCATCCACCCCCGCTTTCAATAAAGTCGTAAGAGGAAAATAAATCATCGGTCGGTCATAGACCGGCAGGAGATGCTTATTCGTCACTTTGGTGAGCGGATAGAGCCGCGACCCGGTTCCCCCCGCTATGATAACGCCCTTCATTATGAGTATAGAATTATGTACCCTATAATCATACATCATCAATTAAAAATCATCAATCATTCCTATGCTGATACCACCACGTGAAGCCCTCTCTTGCCACCGGCACTGCCACCGCGCTCCCCTCTCCTCCTTGTTCGACAATCACCGTAATGACGATTTCGGGCTGGTCATATGGCGCATAGGCGGTAAACCACGCGTGCGGCGGCATCGTGCCTCCCACCTGCGCCGTACCAGTCTTACCAGCGATTGCAATCGGAAAGTCGCTCAAACTGCGCGCGCTCCCGGTGCGCACGGCCTCTCTCAATCCTTTATTTACCTCATCAATATCTTCCCTTGTGAGGATATCATTCGCCACGAGATTCTCTTTTATAAACGACCTCGTTGAATTTCTCACGAGATGCGGGAGAAGCACGTCTCCCCCATTGGCAAACACCGCGGTCATCAAGGCTATTTGGAGCGGTGTGGCGAGCACGTCGCCTTGCCCGATGGCAAAATGATACGTATCTCCCACATACCATGATTCACCCTTTGTCTTTTCCTTCCATTCCTTTGTGGGAAGGAATCCGCGCGCCTCACCGAGTATATCAATCCCCGTTATTGTTCCAAAATTAAACTTACCCGCGTAATGGACCATGCGATCAATCCCCAACCCCTCCCTCTCTTCATACCCTCCCCCGATAACGTAGAAATACGTATTGACTGATTCCGCGAGCGCCGTACGCAAATTTACCCACCCATGCCCACCTGCTTTCCAGTCAGGAAAAAACCACTTTCCCACCCTTAACCCCCCCGTGGACGACACGAGCGTGGATGCGGTCATGATTTTTTCATGTAACGCTGCCGCGGCAATGATGGGTTTTATCGTTGAACCGGTAGGATATTGACCAGCATTAGCTCTGTTGAAGAGCGGATATTGCCCATGTTCCATAATGGACCGCACGTATGCAGCGTCGCCGCTCGCAAACGCTCGTGCGTCAAAAGAAGGGGTGCTCACCAAGGCGAGAACCTCGCCATTCCTCGGATCGAGCGCAACTGCTGCACCACCCGTGCCGTGCCGAGCGCGAACTTCACGGGTGAGCGCACGGAAGAAAACATCTTGGAGTGATGCAGAGAGAGTGAGGGTAAGATCAGAACCACGCACCGGAGGCTCTTGCGCAATGGTTGCTTTCACCTCTCCCTGTGCATCCACCTCTACCACTCTTCTGCCTGGCGCCCCCCGTACTATTTCCTCATAGTACTGCTCAATGCCGGTTCTCCCCACAAAGTCATTCTGCTGATAATGTAAAGGGTGGTTTTTCAAACGGCTGAATGACTCCTGATCAATGCGCCCCACGAATCCAACCACATGTGAAAGTGATTCGCCCTGTCTCGTGAATCGCATAAGCTCCGTGTTTACCTGAATACCGGGCAACTCATCAGTATATGCCACAATCTTCACTGCCTGCTTTTGGTCAAGCCCATCGAGCAACGGCACCGTTCCCCGTTGCACATTGCTCACCTCAGTGATCACTGACACGGTCGTGTCATCAATACGAGGTTCGAGGCGCTGAAGAAGCGTGGCGATTTCCTTTCTTGTATTGAGATCCCGGGGGAGCGATTGGGGGGAAAGCACGAGATTTAATTGCGGCTCATTTGAAACCAGCAGCGCACCCCCTCGATCATAAATCAGGCCTCGCGCCGCAGGCATCCATTCTATGCGCAGCCTATTCTCCTCCGATATGGTGCGGTATTCACTTCCCCTTAAAACTTGGAGGGAGGCAAGCCGGGACAAGAATATCGCTCCCACTATACCTATGATCACCATCATGGTGCGGAGCGTCGTAGGGGAAACAGGGGGAGAAAGGACTGATCTTGGTTCAGGGGGCAACGGCGTGTCAACGTCAAATCCCTCTTGCTCGCGAGGAAATTTCCTTTTATACGGGAGGTCCTGTGGACCAAATAATGAGTGCCGGTCACGAACTGGCATACCGCATAGGGAATAATCTCCTCAGGATGTGGAGCAGTACTGAAACCAATACAGTACACAGAAAAGAAAAGATGACCGTCAAGGCACAGGAGGTCGCTGCCATGGTGATATTCAATATTCCAGAGCCGTTGCGAGTGAGTAACTCAGTCACCCACGCAAAGAAACTCGCAGCGCCCACCGCAGCAGTCATAGTCGTCGTAAAATGGATTCTCCCTCCCACCGCTCCCACTGCCACGAGAGCGCACAGAAGCTGCATGGTGAGCAGTGGCATGGCAGGATACCGTACGATATCATAAGAGGCGCCCATAATGAACACCCATGCGATAGGATAAGAGATATTGGTGTGTTTCCAGAGCACCATCATGCTCACCAATGCCCATGAAGTGAGGCTGAGAGGGTAAGGAAACAATGAAGCAAGGAATATGGTCATCACAAATACAAAGATACCCCCTCCTCCAAAGGATATCCATGAGAGAATGAGTCGTCCTCTTTGGTTAGTCAGCCTGGTGAAGTACGGAAACGAAGGCATACTCACTCAGCGATTGCTCAATGCGTGCTGATTGAAATGGGGCGCTCTTATCGGTTTCCACGTGCGCGACATAACCGATGGTGAGATAAGGGGGGATGCGCTCATCACTTGCTGCAGTGACTACCATAGACCCTAGCTCTATGTCTTTGTCTTGGGGAATGAAATCAAGGAAGAGCGCTCCCCTCCGACTACGCACCACACCCTCACTTCCGCGTTCTCCCGCAAGCGCTGCTGCAACCGAGATAGCAGTATCAGTCAATAAGGCGACAGTCGCATGATCATCAGTGATATTTACCACTCTTCCCGTGAGAATACCATTCCCGACTACGACCGCATCCCCTTTTTCAATCCCGTCCCTTAATCCTTTATCAATAGTAATGCGCGTACGGCTCATATTGGCAAAATTCACCATTTGTGCGATCACCGCTTCAACACGAGAAGGAGGGTGGTATGCGAGCAGGGTACGAAGTTCTTCATTTTCTTTCCTACATGATTCTGCATCCTGAACCTGCTGATAAAACTCCTGCAACGTAGCACGCAACGCGTCACGTTCTGCCAGTAAGGAATCGCGCGCAATAAACCATCCCCGAATACCTGATGAGGATGCGATGAAAAAACGCTCGAAAGGATCCACAGCCGCATGAATCAGGCCCGCGAGTGGATCGAGCGCGTGAAAAAAAAGAAGGAGCGTGAATACGCATCCCGCCGCTGTTGCCCATAGTAACTTCCGTACGGATAATACCATATCAAAATGACCAATGACCAAATCCCCTGCCTGCGCAGGCAGGCAATGACCAATCAATGACCCAATGTCCGAATGCCCATATGTTTGGGATTTGGAATTTGGGATTTGTTTGGACAGTGGTCATTTGGATTTAGGATTTATTCTGTAGTTAATGGCACTAACAATGGTTGATATTCTTTAATATTTTCTAAAATAATACCAGTCCCTCGTGCGACACAGGTGAGTGGATCATCTACTGTCGAGGTGTGGATACCGGTCTCTGCCATAATAAGCTCCGGCAAGCCCTTAAGGAGTGCGCCTCCGCCGCAAAGCGCAATCCCCCGCTCATGGATATCGGCGACCAGCTCTGGAGGAGTGAGTTCCACGGTCGCAGTGATATTTTCAACAAGGAGATGAGTCGTACGGCTCAACGCTTCTCTCACTTGCGCATCATTGAGCGATACTTCTTTTGGCAAGCCGGTGAGCAGATCTCTTCCCCGAATTTTTAATTGTCTCGGCTCTAAAGAAGGGTATACCGAACCCAGGGATATCTTTACCTTTTCCGCGGTTTTCTCGCCAATGAGCACGTTGAAATTGTCCCTTACATACTGGATGATGTCTGACGTGAGCTCATCGCCGGCGACGCGCAAACTTCGCCAATTGACCACGCCGGCCAAGGAAATGACCGCAATTTCAGTCGTCCCTCCGCCAATATCCACGACCATGTTTCCCGCTGCTTCGTAAATGGGAAGACGCGCGCCAATTGCGGCGGCCATGGGCTCTTCCACTAGATACACCCTGCGCGCACCTGCAGAGAGCGCCGCATCTTCGACCGCTTTCTTCTCAACCTCGGTGACATCAAGCGGTATGCCCATGACCACCATGGGCCGCGGCACGATGGAAAAACCGTCTTGATGCACTTTATCAATGAAAAATCGCAGCATGCGCTCTGTCGCTTCAAAATCTGAAATAATGCCGTCCACGAGCGGCCGTGTGGCGATGATATGCGGAGGAGTTTTCCCTAGCATTTTTTTTGCCTCATCGCCCACTGCCACAATCTGATTATTTCGCGTATTAACCGCGACCACGGAGGGCTCATTGATCACAATGCCTTTCTCGCGCACATACACCAACGTATTGGCTGTGCCTAAATCTACCCCTAAATCCCGAGAAAATTTTCCCAAAAGTGCATCAAACATGAAGATATATTACTGAATAAATATTTTCAGCGCCTCTTTTTTTGACATGAGAGATACATTTTTTTGATTCCTATATTTTACTTCAATGCTCCCTTTTGTCTTTTCGCTTATGATGAAACGGAGGGGAATGCCGATGAGATCTGCGTCTTTCAGCTTTTCTCCGCTCGAAACTGATCTCTCATCGTATAATACCTCAACGCCTGCACGACACAATAACTGATAGACATCCTCACCTGCCTTTAGTACCGCCGCGTCGCCCCCCAAGTTAAGGAGATGGACCGCAAACGGCGCCACGGACTCTGGCCAGAGAATGCCGTCATCATCATGAAAGACCTCCACAAGCACCCCCATCAGGCGCGATATACCAATCCCATAACACCCCATGAGAATCAAGTGCTTCTCTCCTGATCCATCAATATAGAAAAGATTGCATTTCTCTGAAAATTTCGTCCCTAAATTGAAAATGTTGCCCACCTCCGACATAAGTCCTTGTGAAAATGCATGACCGCAACGTGGACAACAGGAGAGATCAGCAAGCTCATGGATGATATCTTTATTGCGCGCATATGAACATTTCGTGCAGTAATAAATGGTATCTTCCCCTGCAGGCGTAGGCGCTTGAAATTCATGTGAATATTTCGAAAAAGTCCCGCCTGCTGCTTCTGCGCAATAGACCGAGAGGTCAAATGATTCAAACAATTTCCGGTACCCCTCTTTCACCCTCTCATAATACGCCTGCAGGTCGTCCTTGCTCGCGTGAAAACTGTACATATCCTTCATGAGGAACTCGCGCCCCCGTAACATACCCGACTTTACCCGTGGCTCATCGCGAAATTTGGTTTGGATTTGATAGAGAGATAACGGTACATCCTTATAGGAGGATATGAACTTTGCTGCGAGGGGGGTAAGGATTTCCTCGTGAGTAGGCCCCAGGGCAAATTGCCGATCCTCTCGTGCGTTCAAGCGGTAGAGGACGTCAAAACTGTCCCACCGGCCAGTTGCTTCCCAATATTCTTTTGGATGAAGAGCAGGCATGAGGATCTCTTGTCCTCCCAGCGCATTCATGGCACGTCGCACCGCATCCGAGATCTTCTGAACCACGCGAATCCCCAACGGCAAGTAGCTGTAAATCCCTGCTCCCACTTTGTCAATAAACCCGGCACGCACCAATAATTTCGCATTGGCGCTCACCTCATCTTTTGGATCTTTCCGTATGGTGTGTCCGAACAATTGTGACTGTCTCATATGAAAGTATGTTTCACCCTATAATGGACCGAAGAGTCTGCAGAATGCCGGCGCCGTACCGGAGAATATCACGATACGTTACAAATGCAATCAAAAGCAGGAGAAGCGCAAAACCAACTGTATGGGTGATTGATTCCCATTTTCTGTTGACCGCCTTGCCGCGCAATATTTCTATAAGGGTGAAAAGCACTCGCCCGCCATCAAGGGCGGGAATGGGGAGGTAATTCAAAATCGCAAGATTCAACGAAAGCGTTGCCGCGAATTGCATCACATACGGAAATCCTAATTGAACTACTTGACCGGTAAGCACTGCGATCCCTACAGGACCGGAGACGACCGCCTGGGTGCTTCCCGTGCTCATGAACGTAATGAGAATGGTAATAAAGGACTGGATGAGGTGCTGTGCAAGATAATACGTACTTCTTACCCCCTCAAACACGGCAGCATACCACGGATATGACACGATGCCAGTGCGAATGAGCCCCACGCCCACCAAGGGAACATCGCCCCCTTGGGGAAGCTTTTGAGGCGTGACCGATATTTCGCGCGAGGCGCCATCGCGCTCAATGGTAAGCGCGAGTGGACGAGCTTCACTGCTTCGAGTCTTATTTTGAAATTCATTGATCGAATCCACGCTCACGCCATTCATCGCGCGTATGGTATCACCCACTGCAATGTGTGCGGAAAATGCCGGCGAATTCGGAATGACTTCAACTACTTGAATGCGGACATCGCGGACGCGCGCGCGGGAAGAAAGATCATCTTCAACAACCGACGGTGTGCCAGTGATAAACCCCACAGAAAAAAGCGCCACGGTGAGCAACACATTCATGGCAACCCCTGCGCTTACAATAACGAGGCGTTGCCATGCGGGCGCTTCATTCATACTTCCCTTTCCTTGCTCTTTCTCGTTATCTTCTCCGAACAGCTTCACAAAGCCCCCGAATGGAATCCAGTTAAGGGAATAAATGGTGGCATCATCCGTTTGAGGAGTGTAGGAACTCCTCACCAATGTCCATTCGCCATCGCGGCGCATAACGCCAAAAAGCCGTGGCGGAAGCCCGAAACCAAATTCAATGACCCTGACCCCAAAACGCCGCGCACTCAAAAAATGCCCCAATTCGTGGAGGAAAATAAGGAGGCTGAAGATGATTATGAATGTGATTACCGTAAGCATAGGTGAGTACGGCTAAATGCAAAAGTCAAAATCCAAAAACCAAAATGATAGATCAAAATTTATCGTATCGGAATTTCAAAAATGAAATTCCGACAGCACTATAGCCCTTCGGGCAAAGTGCTGGACCCAGATAGGCAGTTACCAGATACGACCCAGCACTTTGCGAAGCATAGTGCTGCCCGAAAGGGAGATAGAGCGAGCGAAGCGAGCCTATCTGGTAAATTTTGAATTTTCATTTTGCATTTTGATTTTTGGATTTTGGATTAAAACTCCAGCTCCTTCTCTTTCTTTTTTCCCAACGCATTAAGCCCTTCCTGGAATTGTTTAATCTCCTTGTCCAATTTCTCTAAGAGCCGAAATTTCTCGTCCTCGGAAATAGTCTTTACTTTCTCCTGTCCGTTAATCTGCTGTTTGACTGAATCACGCAACACACGAAGTGCCACCTTTGCTTGTTCAACTTCCTTCAAGACATTTTTCTTCATCTTCTCGCGCGTCTCAAGGGTAAGCGCAGGAACGGTGAGTCTCACGATTGTTTTGTCGACGGCCACACTACACCCCGTATGTGCTTCCAGGAGCGCTTTTTCCACGTCGCGGAGCAACTGTTTGTCCCACGGTTCCACGACCAGGGTCTTCGGATCTGGCGCAGAAATGGAGGCGACTTCCATGAGACGCATAGCGGCGCCGTACGCGGCGACTGGCACCTGTTCAATCAGCGATGGCATTGCCCTGCCGGTACGAATGCTCGCAAGCGACAGCTCAAGATGCTCTTTGATCTTTTGATATTCCGCAGTAAGGGAATCAAGCGGTGTAGGCATAGTTTCATTTTTAATCAATTTTCTAACTTCTCAATTCCTTAATCTACTTCTTGGGATTCGTGAAGCCGAGATAAAGTATATCCGGATTGTACGCATCAACGGAAAGCGCAGTGGGAAGTTTGCCAGAAGGGACGGGGAGCGTTGTCCACCGGGCACCACCATTGCTGCTTGCGTAGAACGCTTGAGACACGGTGTAATACAGGTGGGAAGAATTTTTTGGATTTACGGCGAGCGAAAGGATTTCTATGGTGCCTGGTTTTGATATCAGAGGAATGGACTGCCACGTGTCGCCATTGTTTGTGGTACGGAAAATACCATACACGGTCGCAAGGAGCAACGCATTGGGCGTGGCAGGATCGGGAATGAGCGTCTTAACCTCGAGCGCCCCCGCATACTCTTTCAGTGTCTCTGAAACTGACTTCCAGGTCTTCCCTTCGTCCACGCTCCGCCATACTCCTTGATTCTGCGTGGTGGCAAAGAGATAATTTGATTTTGGCAGTTGCAAAAGTCCCCCTATGGGGAAGTCAAAACGGTACACGACCTTCCAACTTCCGCCCTCATCCCTGCTTTCCAAAATATCACCTGCGCTCGTGGACGCAATTACGTGCCGTCTCTCCTTGAGATTAATGACGAGACTGGTGATACTCACCGTAGGCCGCGGCTCAAGATATACTTCTTCCCATGTGTTCCCCCCGTCACCTGACGTCATTATTCTATTGCCTACCGCCATATACAGCCTGCTCGCATCGCGCGCATCAAGTGCAAGAGAGCTTACACCCCCGCCTTGATACACCACAGACCACCGCCCTGCCCCGTCTGTGGTCTTCCACAAACCAGACTCACGCGTGATGAGGTAGATAATTCTGCTATCTTCTGGATCTGGTACAAAACGCTTTACATTTACATGCGCAATCGTGGTGATTTTCTTTTTTATCTTTTCCACAAATACTTTCTGCTCCCACACCTCACCGCGGTTCAATGATTTATATACCCCCCCATCGGTTGCCTTCTTCGTCGAGAAAGTGATATTACTGCATGAAACACCAGTCAAGAGGAGAAACATGAAAGGGATAAAGATAATATGTTTCGTCATAAGGATTTTAGTGATAACGCGAGGAGGTCAAGAGCCAACTCTTGATGAACGTGATGCGCTTCTGCGGACCAGAGGGCGCTCAAGGTCTTGCGCGCAGGGGAAGATACTGGTTGATCCCGACACAGAAGCGCCATCTCATTGCGCAAAAGCTGCGGTAATGCATCTGGCGCATTTCCATAACGTGCATACATCTTGCGCATCTCTGCCTGTAATTCCCAAAATGGCGCGTTCGTATACCTTTTCAGCGCATCGACCTGCGTGAGCACTGACACCCTATTTCCACGCAGCTTAAAATTCTCAAAAATTCTCCCAGGGATCCCCGCTGCATATCTTGCCAGCGGCGCGCATTGTTCTCCGGCAACGGACTCTGATTGAAGAGCCCTCATCATATCACGAAAGACGACGCGTTTCAAAGGGATCGCTACCACCCGCGAATGAATCGTGGGGAGCAAGCGTGACGGTTGCGCTGCCGTGAGGATGAGGAGTGCCCGCGGATATGGCTCTTCCAGAGTCTTCAAAAGGGCGTTCTGGGCTGCAATCGTGCACCGGTCAGAATCCAAAAGAATACACACAGAATAATTGCCCCTCAAGGGAGTTTGTGAGAGCTTCACCTGCGCGTCCCGTACCTCACGGATGCTAATGGCACGCAGGCTGCGCTCAGCACCCACGATGGTCACGTCTGGCATCGTGCCATGTGCAACCGCGCGGCAATGGTCGCATGTTCCGCAGGGAATATTTTTCGACGATATCTTCTCACAGCACACCGCCTGCGCCAACCATACCGCCATGGTCGCCTTCCCGATACCCCGCGGGCCAGTGAAAAGATAGGCGTGGTGCAGGGTACCAGACGCATATGCGCTCTGTAAACGGCTTCTAATCTCTTGATGAAATAATACGGTTTTTTTTTGGATCATGAGATAGAAATACTTAAATTCCAAATTACAAGCACCAAATTCCAAATAATTACTAATAACAAATTCCCAAACTAGTTTTGTATTTTGAATTTTGGATTTGTTTGGAATTTAGGATTTGGGATTTGGGATTTAACGTGTTGCCAGTATGCTCCTCTTATACGCGTCCAAATTATCAAGTGCCACCCCTGTCCCGCGCGCCACGCAAAGCAATGGTTCATCTGCCACATAGGAGGGCACACCTGTTGCTTGGGAAATGAGTTTATCAATGTTTCTCAACAGCGAGCTGCCGCCCGAAAGCACCATGCCCTTATCAATGACATCGGCGCACAGCTCTGGCGGCGTGGCCGCAAACACTGATTTCACCGCGGCAATAACCGTCTCCAGCTCATGCTGGATTGCTTCTGTGACATCATCAGAAGTTACGGTAATTGTGCGCGGCAAGCCGGTGATAGTATCCCGTCCGCGCACGTCCATGGAAAGTTTTTTTTCTAAAAATAACGCAGAGCCAATGTTAATCTTAATATCCTCTGCAGTTCTCTCACCCACCGCAAGGTTGTATTTCCTGCGGATGAATTCCATGATAGCCGCGTCAAATCGATTGCCCCCGGTGCGGACTGACGTATTCGATACGATGCCTCCCAATGATATGACCGCGACTTCTGATGTGCCTCCACCGGTATCCACGATCATGTGGCCGGATGCAGAACCAATGGGGATATTGGCGCCGATCGCGGCAGCAATGGGCTCTTTGATGATATAGGCGGTTTTTGCCCCAGCCGCAATAGTCGCGTCAATGACGGCGCGGCGTTCTGTGGAGGTGATGCCTGCAGGCACCGCAACCATAACTTCAGGCCGCAGGAATCGCAGTCCCCCGATTGCTTTATTGATAAAATACCGCAGCATTGCTTCAGTAGTGCGGTAATCCGCAATCACGCCGTCTTTTAATGGGCGTGATGCTACAATCGTATCAGGCGTACGGCCAATCATTTCCTTGGCTTCCTCCCCAACGGCAAGCACCCGGTGGTCGCTCATTGAATGTGCCACCACTGATGGCTCATTAATGACAATGCCCTTGGTCGGCACATGAACGAGCGTATAGGTCGTACCCAAATCTATCCCTATCTTTTTTATAAACATAATTTACGCTCACTGTAGCGTCGCAGCTCGTCTGCGACAACAACCATACTATACCCAAAAATCCCCCTTTCGTCAAAAAACACACATCAACGTCCTATTCATCTTTCGTCAAAATTCACCGCCTCGTCTCACCACCTCGTCCTATCCCGTCCTATTCGTCTTATTACGTCCTATCTGTCCTACTCGTCTTATCCGTCCTATTCATCCGATCCACAAAAAAACCAGACCCCCCGCGATCGCCATAGTGAATAAAGAATCACCATAGTAATCACGAGAGGTCTTTTGTTACGGGGCTAGGGGAAATGGTTCGCTCTTTCGCAAACTCGAAAAGAGATCGAGATTTGCGAAAAATTCCTGCAGCCAGGCATACGCCTGCTCCCCATCGCCTTCACCCAATAATTGTGTAGGCCAATTCTCGCATGACCCACATATTGTGAGGACCGGAATCTCCAGGTTAACTCTGGAGAAACCGCTCTCCGATAAAGCGGGCCCTTTCACACTCATAAGAAAATACGGATCACACGCATAAATACTGGAACAATATATCGTATTGCCCTATGATGAGGACAGTGAATAGTAATAAGCATTCACGATTTTCATCATATGACAATCGAACAATCGGTCTTGCGCCTTATCTTTC